>CAIRXZ010000190.1 GCA_903882645.1 uncultured Acidobacteriia bacterium
AGGATCGCGTCCTCGAAGTTGTAACCGCGCCACGCCATGAACGCGACCAGCACGTTGCGGCCCAACGCCAACTCGCCCATGTCCGTGCAGGGACCGTCAGCAATGACCTGTCCCTTCTGCACCCGCATGCCCTTCTTCACGATGGGACGCTGGTTGATGCAGGTGTTCTGGTTGGAGCGCTTGAACTTGGTGAGCTGGTAGATGTCCGCGCCCACCTCGCGCGAGAGCTGGCCCTCGTGGGCCGCGCCCTCGACGCGCACGATGATGCGCTCGGAATCCACCGAATCCACCACGCCGGCGCGCTTGCAGAGCACCACGGCGCCGGAATCGCGGGCCGTCACGGCCTCCATGCCGGTGCCCACGTAGGGAGCGTCGGCGCGCAGCAGCGGAACGGCCTGGCGCTGCATGTTGGATCCCATCAAAGCGCGGTTGGCGTCGTCGTTCTCGAGGAACGGAATCAGGCTGGCGGCCACCGAGACGAGCTGCTTGGGGCTGACGTCTATGTACTCGATCTCATCGCGCGACTTGAGCACGAAGTTGCCGGCTTGCCGCGCGTTGGACAGGTCCGGCACGAGCCGGCCCTTTTCGTCCAGTTCCACGTTGGCTTGCGCGACGGTCCACTTGTCTTCCTCCCACGCCGAGAGGTACTCGCAGTGGGCCTCGTACTCGGCGGGCTGTTTCTTCGAGCTGAGCTTGCGATTGGCCTCCTCGGCATCCCCGCGGCGCACGATGTCCCCGACCTTGGAATCGGTGTCGCCGGGGTTCAGAATCTTGACCTCGTCGACCACCGCGCCCTTGACCACCTTGCGGTACGGGCTTTCGATAAAGCCGTATTCGTTGATCCTGGCGAAGCACGACAACGACGAAATCAGGCCGATGTTCGGGCCTTCGGGAGTCTCGATGGGGCAGATGCGCCCATAGTGCGTGGGATGCACGTCGCGCACTTCGAAACCGGCGCGTTCCCGGCTCAGACCGCCCGGACCAAGGGCCGAGAGACGGCGCTTGTGGGTGATTTCCGAGAGCGGGTTAGTCTGGTCCATGAACTGCGAAAGCTGGCTGGAGCCAAAGAACTCGCGGATGGCGGCCATGACGGGCTTGGCGTTCACCAAGTCGTGGGGCATGGCCGTGGACATTTCCTGGTAGACCGACATCTTCTCTTTGATGGCGCGCTCCATGCGCACCAGGCCGATGCGGAACTGGTTTTCGAGCAGCTCGCCGACCGCGCGCACGCGGCGGTTGCCCAAGTGGTCGATGTCGTCCACCGCGCCGATGCCCTTGCGCAGCTTCAGAAGGTACAGGATGGTGGCCCTGAAGTCCTCCGCGTCCAGCGTGCGCTTGTCGAGGGCGGTCGCGTCGGCGCGGTCGAACAGCTTGATGTTGAACTTCATGCGGCCGACGCGCGAGAAGTCGTACTTGCGCGGGTCGAAGAACATGCCCTGAAAGAGCTGCGTGGCGGTGTCGAGGGTGGGCGGGTCGCCCGGGCGCAGTTTACGGTAGATTTCGATGAGCGCTTCGTTCTGCGTCTTGACCGGGTCCTTCTTGATGGTGGCGGAGATCACCGAGCCGGCTTCGTCGCGCTCGGGGAAGAAGATTTCGAACTCCTCGATGCCGGATTCGAGCAGCCGGGCGAGGGCGGCGGGGGTCAGCTCGTTGTTGGCGTCGATGAGCACCTCGCCGGTGGACATGTCGACGACGTCGGCCACCACGAAGGCGCCTTCCAGGTCGTTGGCGGCGACTTCCACCTGCTGGATCTTGGACTTCAGAATTTCCTTGTACAGGGACTCGGTGATCTTCTTGCCCTGGCCGACAATGGTCTCCCCACCCTTGCCAGTGATGGCATAGGAGAGCTTCAGGCCCCTGAGGCCCTCATCCACGTTCCACTTCAACTTCTTGTCCGCGACCGCGATCTTGCTGACGCGGTAGAAGGCGCGCAGGATCTGCTCGTCGGTTTTCAGCCCGAGCGCCCTGAGGAAGACGGAGCCGTGGAATTTCCGCTTCCGGTCGATACGGACGAACAGGATATTCTTTGTGTCGTACTCGAATTCGACCCAGCTCCCCCGGTAGGGGATGATTTTGCCCAGGTAGTAGCCCTGCGCCGGGACCCGCTCGAAGAACACCCCCGGCGAACGGTGCAACTGAGACACGATAACCCGCTCGGTTCCGTTGATGATGAACGTCCCGTTGTCCGTCATCAGGGGGATTTCGCCGAAGAAAACCTCCTGCTCCTTGATGTCGCGGACGCTCTTCTTCTGCGTCTCGGGGTCCTTGGAGTAGACCGTCAGCCGGATGGTGACCTTCAACGGCGCGGCGTAGGTCATCCCGCGCTCCTGGCACTCGAGCATGTCGTACTTCAACTGGAGGCCCACCGGATCGCCGCACTTGTTGCAGAACGTGACGACGTTCTTGCTAAACGCGCCGCAATGATGGCAGAGAATGTCGCCCGCGTGAAACGGGTCGGTGCGAATCGTGGAGCCGCAGTTCCGGCAAGTCGAACGAAGGTGGTGCAGGCCTTTCAGGTTGCCGCACTTGCACTCCCAGTTGCCGATCGAGTAATCGACGAACTCCAGATCGCTGACGCCGCGAAAGTCCGAAATGGGAAACACCGAGTTGAACACGGTCTGCAGGCCGATGTCCTGGCGCTCGTTGGGCAGAAGGTCCATCTGCAGGAACCGCTCGTACGAGGTTTTCTGAACCTCGATGAGGTTCGGAATGGGGATGGAGGTCTTGATCTTGGAGAAATCCACTCGTTCGGGGGCGGCGCCGGTATGTTGAATATCCATTCTTATAGCTCCTGACGGCCGAACAGCCAAAGCAAAGAAACTGCGCTTAACGGTGCAAAACCACGGCTGCCAGGGGAGGCGGCGCCTCCCAAAGAGCCGAAGAACGATCGAGCGGGGGCGGGAATCGAGCTGGGTCCGGAGTACTGCTGGCGATGAGAACGGTGGAATTCGTGGAAACGGAAGGTCGTGAAACCTGGTTCCGTACAGGGGCCGAAACGCGCACACGTCGCCTCTGTGCAGTTTCGAACATCCTGCAATTGAAGTACCAGGATTTTGGAATCACAGTCACCAATTGGGTTCGAATCCGGCCGAATCGAGCGCCCAACTAATCACTTTAACAGGATTCGGCCGTCCACGTCAAACCACAAAAACACGACTCCCCTGGGCGAGGCCGGTCCGCGACAGGCTCCGCCAGGGTCGGGACGCTACTTCACCTCTACGGACGCGCCCACGTCGGTGAACTTCTTCTTGAGGGCTTCGGCTTCGTCCTTGCTCACGCCTTCCTTGACCGGCTTGGGAGCGCCATCGACAAGATCCTTGGCTTCCTTCAGCCCCAGGCTGGTGACTTCGCGCACCGCCTTGATAACATTGATCTTATTAGGCCCCGCAGCCGTCAGAACCACGGTGAACTCGGTCTTCTCCTCCACCACCGGGGCCGCCGCAGCGCCGGCCGCCGCGCCAGCCGCCGCCGCCGGAGCGGCCGCTGCGGCCGACACGCCCAGCTTTTCCTCGAGCAGCTTAACGAGCTGAGAAGCCTCCAGCAGCGTCAAGCCTTGAATCTGATCCGCAATCGCGTTGATGTCCGCCATGTCTAAAACTCCTCTGTGTTCAAAAATCGTCGGGTGAGGCCGGGTTTCCGCGGCCCTTACGCCTGAAACTTGTTCTCTCTCACGCCCTGGTCCACGACCACCGCCAGCGTACGGCCAACCGCCTGGATAGCCGCCGCCAGCCGCTGCGCCGGAGCGTTGATCATGTAGAGCAGCTTCGCGAAGATCTCCTCCTTCGGAGGCATGTTGGCCAGCTCGTGGATCGCCCGGATGTCGATCACCCGGCCTTCTACCACGCCCGCCTTGAAGGTGAAGCTCGGGTTGGTCTTCGCGTAAGCCGTCAGCGCCTTGGCCAGCGCCACGGGGTCGTTGGTGGTGTAGGCCAGCGAGGTCATGCCCCGCAGATCCTTGAGGACCTGTCCGGCGGGCGTCCCTTCCGAGGCTCTCTCCGCCAGGGTGTTCTTCACCACGCGGTACTGGCCGCCCGCGCCCCGAACCACTTTGCGCAGCTCGAAATCCTGGCTGACCCGGAGCTTCTCATAGCCGGTGACGAAGAGGTTCTTCGACCGCTCCAGATCCTGGCGCAGGGAATCGATGTCTTTCTTCTTGTCTGCCTTCTTTTTCATGGAAGCACCTGTTGGGCCTTAGACCGCCGCCGCTTTGACGCTGAACGGCGTCGTATCGATCGCCACGCCCGGGCCCATCGTGGAGCAGATGGTCGCGCTCCTGACGTACTTGCCTTTGGCCACCGCCGGCTTGGCCTTGATCACGGCGCTGATCAGGCTGCTGGCGTTTTCGATCAGCTTGGGGGCCGTGAAGCTGACCTTGCCGACCGGAGCGTGGATGATGCCGGTCTTGTCGACGCGGAACTCCACTTTGCCGGCCTTGATTTCCCTGACCGCCTTGGTCACGTCCATCGTCACCGTGCCCGTCTTGGGGTTGGGCATGAGACCGCGCGGGCCGAGGATTTTGCCGAGCTTGCCCACAGAGCGCATCATGTCCGGCGTGGCGATCACGGCGTCGAAGTCGGTCCAACTCTCCGACTGGATCTTGTTGACCATGTCGTCGCCGCCCACCAGGTCCGCGCCCGCGTCCATCGCTTCCCTTTGCTTGTCGCCGCTGGCGATGACGAGGACCTTTTTGGACTTGCCAAGCCCGTTCGGCATCACCACCGTGCCGCGCACCATCTGGTCCGCGTGCTTGGGATCGACGCCGAGGCGCATGTGGATTTCCACGGTCTCGTCGAACTTGGCGTACTTGATCTTTTGGAGGAGCGGAACGGCCTCTTCGAGCTGGTATTCCTTCGATTCGACCTGTTTCCGTGCAGTTTGGTAGTGTTTACCGGGTTTACGCGCCATGTTTCCTCATTGGTGCAAGCGGTCCGTCCCAAAAAGGCAAACGAACCTCCCACTGAGCGTTGCTATAGGGACAGAAAAAGTGTAGCAAATTGGGATGGGCCGTGTCTACTCCGGGTCTTGCCTCGGAATTCGTGGGGCGGGCGCCCTCGCCCGCGCCGGACCCTCCGCTGCTGCGGGGTTGCGCCCCGCCATCCATCACGCAGACCGCTCATGGCACGGTTTGGGCGATACGGAAAACAACCCTTCCGCTCCTTTTTCAGGAGTCGGCGAGGTTGACAGAATCCGCAAGCTGGTTATAATGAGTTTAACTAAGTATTAATCCATCGCCGGTCTATTCTTATGAGTAGAGCAACCAAGATTATGGGGTTTTCCGTCCCGCCCGCGGTCGTAATGGAAGTTGAAACGATGGCCATCCAGGAGCGGCGGACCAAGAGCGAGCTATTCCGGGAGATGGTGCGGGTCTACCGCCGTTTCCGCGAGCAGCGGGACCGCGATGAGGACCGTTGGATATTGGGCATCGTCGCGGAAGCCAAAGCCGAGCAGGCGAACAACCCCGCTCGCACGGAGGAAATGCTCAAGGAGAGCGATCGCCTTTCACGCTATGGAGCCCGCCAAGCCAGGAAGCTCGGGATCAAGCCAAAGGACATAGACCGGATCGTCCATGAACACCGAGCCCGCCAGCAAGCTTAGGGTGGTCCTGGACACCAACGTTTACTTCTCTGCCTTTTCCCACCCCCAGGGCAAGCCTTATCGGATTTGGCAAAAGGCCGTCAACCGTTCCTTCATTTTGCTCGTGTCCCCGGCCATCCTGCGTGAGATCGCGGGTGTTCTCCGGGAAGATCTGCAATGGAAGGAAACGGACATCGTGGCGCACCTGAAACTCGTGGCCAGAATCGCCGAGATCATCAGCCCAAGGATCGGCTTGCAGGTGGTTGCCGAAGACCCCACGGACGACCGGATTCTGGAATGCGCGCTGGCCGGCAACGCCGATCTGATCGTTTCAGGCGATCGCCATCTGCGAAAGCTGAAATCTTTCCGGCATATCGGAATTGTTCAGCCCAGCGATTTTCTTCGCACTCTGGGATGACGCCTACCCCACCGCTCCGCCGTTCGTGCGGAGGGAAAGCTACTCCCCCTACGCAGCGAAGGCCGAGCTTGCCGCCACGGTGGCCCGGCTCGACCCAGCCACGGTACGACGCGCGCACGAGCCTGGAAGCGCTGCCCCACGAACCGCCGCGCGGTTCTTTATACTGACCGCTTGGGGGCCCGGATGGATCGCTCTGCGGGCCGGACTCGTAAGCTCCGAACCAGTCCGCAACCCATTGCCACACGTTTCCCAGCATGTCGTACAGCCCGAAGGCATTCGCCAGCTTCTGCCCCGGTTCGTGGGTCTGGTCGCCGCTGTTCCCCGAGTGCCAGGCAATCTCATCCAGATTGCCGTAGCGGACGTTCGAGGAACCGGCCCGCGCCGCATACTCCCACTCCGCTTCGGTGGGCAGCCGCCCGCCGACGGCTGCGCAGTAAGCCCTGGCTTCGTCCCAATCCACGAACTCGACGGGAAGATTAGCGCCCTTGCGGTTGCTCGGGTCCTGTCCCGTCACGCGCCGATAGGCCTCCTGGGTGACGGGCGTCCGACCCAGCCAAAAGCCTCTCGTGATGGCGACCTCGTGCGCCGGCCGCTCATTGTCATAGCACTCCGCATCCCCAGGCGAGCAGCCCATCTGAAACTTCCCTGGCGGAATCCAGACGTACGTCAGCCCATCCTTGGGGTTCACCTTTTTCGTGCCCGCCGCGATGGCGGACTTGTTGAGTACCTGGGCCGAAAGCAGCCCCGCGGCCGCGCACGCGATCGCCAGCGCGGCAATCGTTCGCATCATTTCCTCCCGAAGGCGCGATTCCGGGCCTCAAGCGCCGCGCCTTGGTACATGCGATCGTCATCGAGATGCGGGACCGTGGGTTCTATCACAGTGAGAATGTACCGCTTTGCTTCTTGCGACGTAGCGGCCGGCACGGCTATTTCAGAACGGACCCTAACCGGCCGCTCCGCCGTCCAGCACGCAAATGTCGTCCAGGTTGCGGTATTTCTCGGCGTAGTCCAGGCCGTAGCCGACCACGAACTCGTCGGGGATCCGGAAGCCGACGTAGCTCACGTGCACCGGGCGCATCCGGCGCTCGGGCTTGTCCAGCAGCGCGGCGATGCGGATCGACCGCGGCTTGCGTTGCTCCAGCACATGCAACAGGTAGTTCAGCGTGACGCCGCTGTCCACGATGTCCTCGACAATGAGCACGTCGGCGCCTTCGAGCGAAATATCCAAGTCCTTGGTCACCTTGACCTCGCCCGAAGTGGTCTTGCCCTTGCCGTAGGTGGAAATTCCCATGAAGTCCACAAACACATCCCGCTTCATGGCGCGCGCCAGGTCTGTCATGAAGAACGTGGCGCCTTTCAGGATACAGATCAGGTGCAGGTTGCCCTGTGGATAGTCCTGGGAGATCTGCTCTCCCAATTCCCGGATGCGGGTCCGAATCTTCTCGGCGGAGATCAGTACCCGCAGCTTTGGATCGGTCATATCGTCCTCGTCGGCGCGTCCCCTATCCGCCGCTTGCCAGGCGCGCGCTCGCGGAGCCGATGTGAATGTGCGCGCCGGTCGCCTTGCCGGGGACGGCTTGCCGGAAGACGAAAAACGGGATGCGCTTGACCGTCAGGTACAGGCGCAGCCATTCACCTTCGGGGGCGTCCGGATCGAGCGCGACGTCGACGCGTCCGCGATGGTCGAACCCCAGCGCGCGGTGGACGGCGGTATCGCCCGCGGCGCTTACTGGGAGGGGCTTCCCGAAATGCCGCTCAAACGCCGTTTCCACGCCGGCGAGCATATCCATGTCGAAGACGCCATCGCCGTCGTGCCGTTCCACCGCGCCGCGCGCCTCGCCCGGAGCGGCGTACAGGCTCGCGGAGAATGCCTGCTCCGCGTTTGCCATCTGAGCCAACTCACGGACCAGCGCCGCGCGAGACTCGGCCAAGCCGTATTCCTTGGCGGCCCGGTCCATCTCCTGGCGCGGCGCGTCCAGCGCGGGCCGCGCCAGAGCCCCGGCATCCACCAACTTCATCGCGCCTTCGTAAGCTTTCTGCCTGCGCTCCAGGCGGTGCCGGGCCGCGGCCAGCATGTCCTCCGACTGCGCCTCGTCCAGATCCCGCCCGTAAACCGTCTTTCGAAGAATGGCCGCGTCCCGCGCATCGGCCAGCGCCTCCTCCGCCTTCTGCAACTGGAGGCGCGGGGCGGCGCCGGCCTCCACCAGGGCGCGCACTTTCTCAATGGCGGCCCTGGCGTCAGCCACTTCGGGATCGCTGGCGGTCTGAGCGCCGGCAAAGCCGGCGGCCGCAAGCAGTATGAGCGCCGTATGAAAACGCATCTCCGGTTCCTCCATTGTAACCAAATGCGCCAAACCGGCTTGCGCCTGCATGGAGGGGGGACCAAAGTCCGATGCAGGCTGACGCGCTATCGCCTCGATCGGGGCCTTCGCAGCGGTTGGGTTCCATCCCGCCGGAGCGTGGCGAGGGAGCCTCGCGGGCGGGTCAGCGAAGCCACTTGGCGGCGAACTCCGCGGCCGGCAACGGGCGGCCATGCAGAAAACCCTGCACCGCGCCGCAGCCGAGAGAGGCGAGGTAGTCCCGCTGTTCCGGCGTCTCGACGCCCTCCGCTACCAGCGTCTTACCGAGGGCGAGCGCCATCGCAACGATCGTCTCGATCATCGGAGAGCGGTCTCCCGCGGCCGCGATCTGCCGGACGAAGGACATGTCGATCTTGATCACGTCGATCGGCAGCTCCTGCAAGTGGGATAGCGACGAGTATCCCGTTCCGAAATCGTCCACGGCCAGCGTCAGGCCCAGCGATTTCAACTCCCGCATCCTGTCCGCGACGCCTTGGACGTCACTCGCCAAAGCGCTCTCGGTGAGTTCCAGCTCCAGCGCGTCGGCGGGGACGCCAAAGGCTTCCATCGCGGCCCTTACCGAGTTCACGAAATCGTCCTGGGCGAGTTGAACCGGCGACACGTTGACCGCCACGCGCGCTTGCGGGGCCAGTTCGCGCCAGGCTGCCACTTCGCGGCACGCCTCCCACAGCGCCCATTGTCCTATCGGCACCATCAGGCCGGTCTCTTCCGCAATCGGGATGAACGCCGAGGGGGACACCAAGCCGATCACGGGATGGTTCCAGCGCAACAGAGCCTCGGCGCCGCAGAGGGTCATCGCTCCGAGCTCGATCTGCGGCTGATAGACCATCTGGAATTCAGCATGCGTGAGCGCCTGGCTGAGAGCGCTCTCCAGCCTGGCCTTTTGCTGCGCGGACCCGGCCTCTCCCGGGCGGAATACCCGGACGCAGTTGCGGCCCGCGTGTTTGGCGCGATGCAGCGCCGCATCGGCGCAGCGTTCCAGGCTCAGAGCGTCGGCGGCATGCGCCGGATACAAGGCGCAGCCGACGCTGGCGGTCACGGTGAGCTCGTGTCCGCTCACCGCGAACGGCGCCGCAAGACGGCCGCGCAGCCGCTCCGCGGAGCGGATGGCACGCTGGAGGTTCTCGACGCCGGGCAGCACCGCGCTGAATTCGTCGCCGGCGCTTCGCGCCAGAGTGTCCCCGGCGGCGAGACCTGTTTCCATGCGCCGGGCCGCCTGCTCGAGCAACAGGTCCCCGACGCCGCGTCCCAACAGATCGTTCACCGTCTGAAACCGGTCCAGCCCCACGTGCAGCAGCGCCACCTGCGTCCCGGCGCGGTCGGCCGCCGCCATGGCCCGCCCCAGACGTTCGTCGAGCAGAAACCGGTTGGGCAGCAGAGTGAGCGAATCGTGATGCGCATGATACAGCAAGTCCGCCATCAGATGGCGCTGCTCGATGGCCATGCCCGCGATACGCGCCACCAGGTGAAGACGCTCCGCAACCACGCTCCCCGGAGCCATCCCGGCTTCGATGAACACCACCACCCCGCCCAGGACTTCGCCGGCCGCCGAGAGAATTGGCTCGGCCATGCAGCTCCCCACGCCGGCAGCCTTCGCCAGCGGACGCCATGCATCCCACCCTGGAGCCGTGGCGAGGTCCACGCACCCCGAGGGCGCCGCCCAAAACGCCGCTGCCGCGCCGGTCGCATTGGAGGCATCCGCAACACACAATCTATCGAGCGCGTTCAAGATGGTCCTCGAGACCCGGGAGCTGGCGACGCACTCGAGCCGGCCCTCGCGCAGCGCCAGGATGGCGCACTGGCATGCCGGATCGTCCTCCTCGATCAACGGGATCACCTCGGCGAGGACGTCCTCCAGATCCTCATTGCGAGCGAAAAGCTCCAAAATCCGCCATGGCCGGACGGATTGGGACCCGCCGCCAGGCCACCTGGAATACGGCGCTTCCGCCGCTGCGTCGATGGGCCAGGCGCTCATTCCCCTAGAAAGCCCCCGATCTTCTGAAGGATCTCGTCGCCGCTCGCGCCGCCGGCCGTCAGGCACCACCGGTAGGCGTTCTCGAGAACCGCCACCCTGCCGCCCACGTCCATCCGGACGGTGCGCGAGATGTCCCCAAGCTGGCTTCGAAGCCCCACTTCGCCCGCGGCGCTTGCATCGCCCGGCAGTTCCACCAGCAAAGTTTGCTCATTCCAGCGGAACACTTTCTTGGGCGACGGCAGACGCCCGCTCAACTGGCTGACGAAGCCGGAGAAATACCGTTCGCTCACTCCCGTGCCGTAGCGCGCCTTGATGGCGGGCAAGCGTTCGAGCAGCACCAGCACCATGGCCCCCGTCGCGGGCGCTTCGGCGATGCGCTGCTCGGCCTGCGCCCGGCCGGGAATGCCGCCGCGCGCCAGCGCCGCGCTTTCTTGTATCAGCAGGAAGTCCCGCTCCAGTTCCGACTTGGTCCTGGCGAATTCAATCTGCTCGGCCGCGGCTTCCTCCCGGATCTGGTCCACGCAAGACCGAAGGCGTTCCCTGAGCGCGACGATCTCCGACATCTGGGAGGCCGACCGAACCTGGGTTTCGATCCTTCGCAGGCGGGACACCGAACGGTCGTTCCCGTGGGAAAGCGCTTCGATGGTCTGTTGCAGCATGGCCATCATCTTTTGCACTTCCTCGGTCTGTTGCTGGCCGAGCTTCCGCTTCGCGCTCCGGAGCTCCTGGAGAACGCTGGGGATTTCCGCGCTGAGCGACTCAATCTCCCCTGGCGACTCGGCCGTGTCGAGCCGCTGTTGGATATCCCGCATCGAGGCGGAGAACGGTTCCATTACCTCCCCGGGCGCATCGCCGGCCTCGGCCCCGATTTCCGACACCAACACGGCCGCAAGCTGCGCCAAAGAAGCCTGGAAGCCCTGGTTTGCCCCCGCATCGGCGGAAGCGGTCGGCCCAGCCGCTTCGGAATCCGGCTGTCGATGCAGTTCCAGGTACTTGCGAATGGAGATCATCGTGCGCTCCGTCTCCCCCTTTCTCTTATCGGCGAAGCGCGTCTGGCCTTGAAGCCCGTTGAGCGCCCGAGCGATGCGACCCCCGCGCCACGCCTACAATGGAGTTCTCATGCAAAAAAGGATCGCTCCCGCTTCTTCCGTTTCCGGCGGGATCCGGTTGCCGGGCGACAAGTCCATCTCTCACCGCTACGCCATGATCGCCTCCATCGCTTCCGGCGAGACCCGCATCCACAATTACGCCACCGGCGCGGATTGCCACTCCACCCTCGCGTGCTTGCGCGCCCTTGGGGTCGAGATGGAAAGCTCGGGGACCGAGGTTGCCATCCGCGGCAAAGGCCTGGACGGTCTCCGCGCCGCCGCGGCCGATCTGGACGCCGGGAACTCGGGGTCCACCATTCGCATGCTCTCGGGCATCCTGGCCGCTCAGCCCTTCTCCAGCCGGATCGCCGGCGACGAATCGCTTGCCCGCCGGCCCATGCAGCGCATCATGCGGCCGCTCGCGGAGATGGGCGCGCGCATTCGCGCGCGCGAGGACAAGTACCCGCCGCTTGAAATCCATGGCTCGCCGCTTCGCCCCATCGATTACGCGCTCCCGGTTGCCAGCGCTCAAGTCAAGACCTGCGTGCTGTTCGCCGGCTTGTTCGCCGAAGGCGCCACGTCGGTCACCGAACCCGCCCGATCCCGCGACCACACCGAAATCGCGCTGCGCGAGTTCGGCGCGGAGGTCGCTTCCGTTGGGCGCCGGATCACCGTCACGGGGCGGCCCAGCCTCGCGGCGCGCGAGCTGTTCGTGCCATCGGATCTGTCCTCGGCGGCCTTTTTTCTGGCGGCTGCGCTGCTGGCGCCCGGCTCCGAGCTGACCATCCGCGGCGTGGGCCTCAATCCCACCCGCTCGGCGCTGCTCGATTTCCTGATCGGCATGGGCGCGAAGATCCGCATCCCCGAGATGGAGAGCCGAAACGGCGAACTGGTGGGCGACATCGTCGTCGAGCACTCAGGCCTGCGCGGCGGCGTCATCGAAGGTCCCCTCACCGCCGCGCTCATCGACGAGATCCCAGTCCTCGCCGTGCTCGGCGCCACCACCGAGGAAGGTCTGATTGTGAAGGACGCCGCCGAGCTGCGCATCAAGGAAACCGACCGCATCCGGACCGTGATCGACAATCTCGGCCGCATGGGCGTCCAGGCCGAAGAGCTGCCCGACGGCATGATCGTCCCCGGCCGCCAGCAGTTCCGCGCCGCCCGGTTCGATTCCTTCGGCGATCACCGCATCGCCATGGCCTTCGCCGTGGCCGCGCTCCGCGCCGATGGCGAATCGGTCATCGACGGCGCGGAAGCCGCCTCCGTCTCGTTCCCCGAGTTCTGGGAAACGCTGGCCGGAATCGCCGATAACGGCTGAGAAGCGCAGCTATCGGCTATCGGAGTTGAGATGCGGATCCCCCGGTGTCCGTTCTGGGCGCACCGCGACCGATGGGCCGGCGGTATCGTGCAGTAGACGAAACCCGCCCAGCGGGTCGGGTTGCGACTCAGGGGAGCCGCTCGACACGACTCGGCGGGCACGCCCTGATATCATAGCTCTTACATGGAAGAAGTGAGAATTGGCATTGTCGGCCTCGGCAACGTCGGAACCGGGGCGGTGACGATCCTGGCCGAAAACGCGGACGAGATCGCTCTCAAGCTCGGCTTCCGGCTCAAGGTGGTCGCGGTGTGCAGCCTGGACGCGCTCACGCGGGACCTGCCGCCGGGTCTCGGCGAGGTCATGCGGACCACGGATTGGCGCCAGGTGGTGGAACATCCCGGCGTGCAGATTGTGGTCGAAGTGGTGGGCGGCGTCACGGTCGCGGCCGAAATCCACGAGGCGGCCATCCAAAATCACAAGTCGCTGGTGACGGCCAATAAGGAGTTGATGGCGGCCAGCGGTCCGGAAATCTGGGATCGCGCCATCCATGCGGGCATCAACCTGGCCATGGAAGCCAGCGTCTGCGGCGGCATCCCGATCCACGCGGTGCTGCGGGAAGGCATCTCGGGCGACCGCATCGTCGCGTTTTTCGGCATTCTCAACGGCACCTGCAACTTCATCCTCACGGAAATGGAGAAGCGCGGCGTGGATCTGGGCCTCGTGCTCGCCGAGGCCCAGCGCCTGGGGTACGCGGAAGCCGATCCGAGTTACGATATCGACGGCTTCGACGCGCGCTCCAAACTAGTGCTGCTGGCGGCCCTGGCGTTCGGCGAGAAAATCACGCCGTCGGACATCTTCATGGAAGGCATCCGCCGCATCACGCCCGTGGATTTCCGCTATGCCCGCCAGTTGAAACACACGGTCCGGCTGATCTGCGGAGCGCGCCGGACGCCGGAGGGCATCATCCTTTCGGTGCGCCCGGCCCTGATTCCCCTTTCGACCATCCTGGCCGGCGTGCAGGGTCCGTACAACGCCGTGTGGGTCAAGGGCAAGTACGGCGAGGACACGTTCTACTACGGATGGGGCGCGGGCTCGCTGCCCACCGGCGTGGCGGTGGTGAGCGACCTGATGCGGGTGGCGCGGGAGATTCGCAGCGGCAGCCCGGAACGCGTCTCGCCCTTCGCCCACGAGCGCCTCGGCGACAACAAGCCGCTCTCCATCATGAAGAAGACGAGTTCCTACTACCTGCGCTTCCGTGTCGACGACCGCCCCGGCATCATTGCCAAGCTGGCCGGCATCCTGGCCGCCAAGAACATTTCCCTGGAGGCGGTCTTGCAGGAGCCTGGCGAGAACCCCCACGACCTGCCGTTCGTTATGACGGTCGAGCCGACCTCCGAACAGTCCATCCACGACGCCATCGAAGAGATGTCGCGCCTCGATTTCATGACCGAGGCGCCGCTGGCGCTCCCCATCGAGGCCGGCTTATGAAGCTCGTCCGATACGCGATACCCTTGGCGCTCGCGCTGGCCGGGCAGGTTCCTGCGAGCGGCGCGGCCAAACCCAAAGAAGAAGGCATCACGCGCCAGCAGGCGGACCAGATTCTGGACGAGCTGCGGCAGATCCGCCAGTTGCTCGAGCGGCAGCAGGCCCAGGCCGGACAGAAGGAAGAGGGGCCCAAGCGGGCCAAGCTCAGCCTCCAGGGTTTCTACATGCTGGGCAGCAAGGACGCTCCCCTCACTCTGGTGGAGTTCACCGATTACCAGTGCCCCTTCTGCCAGCGGTTCCACGCCGACACTTTCGGCGATTTGAAGAAGAACTATATCGATACCGGCAAGGTGCGGTTCTACAGCCGCGATCTGCCGCTCGATTTTCACCCCAACGCCCAGCGCGCGGCCCAGGCAGGCCGGTGCGCCGGCGAGCAGGGCCAATTCTGGAAGATGCGCGACATCATGGCGGCCGACCCCGGCAAGCTTGAAATGGCGAACCTGGTCGATGCCGCGGCCAGCCTGAAGCTGGACGTCAATGCGTTCCGCGCGTGCGTGGAGAGCGAGAAGTACAAGAACGCAGTCCAGACCGACGTCCTGGAGGCCATGAAGATCGGGGCCGACGGCACTCCCGCCTTCGTGGTCGGCAAGAGCACGCCGGACGGCGTGGACGGCGAGCTGATAGTCGGCGCGCAACCCTATGCCGTGTTCGAGCAGAAGCTGACGGAATTGGAAGGAAAATAGTCATCCTGATTCACCTGCTGAGATGGCGGTTTCAGCCGGGCCTGCGCTCGGCGAGTTGGCGCGCCGCCATCAATGCGCAACGCCGGGAAATAGCGGACCTGCTTGAGCAGATGCCCAGTCTGCGCCCCGTGCTCACGGCGGGATTCGACAAGGCGTACAGCCGTGCGGTGGCCGATGCGGCCGACGAAACCGGCCTGCCGAGTACGGACTTTCCCCACCTCTGCCCCTTCAGCCCCGACCAGGCGCTGAACCTGGAGTTTTTGCGGGAGCCGCCGGAGGCTTAGCGGACTTACCCGGCCGGACGTCTCAAGTCCCTCCATTCCCTAAATGAGCCAATCGTTCGCGGCCCGCGCCGCCGTCTGTTCACCGGACCCAAAGAAACTATAGGAATTGCGTCTGGTCCATGCGTAGCGCAGCGACGGTCGTCGCCGATACGCCCATGTCGGCCAGGAATCTCACGCCGCGGGCCGTGTAAACAGGCGGATCTCGTCGTTGGCGAGCGCCGACGCGTACGATAACGCCTGCCGGATATCGTCCGGCGCAAGATCCGGGTACTCACGGACGATCTCGTCTACCGTCATGCCATTCGCGACGAGGTTGACCACAAGCGCGACCGTAATCCGCATTCCGCGAATGCATGCGCGCCCGCCCATCACGCCAGGGTCGAAGGTGATTCGATCGAACATCGGCGATCCCGTATCCAGTATACGAAACTGCGTCGTTCCGCGGAACGACGCGATCTTCCGCGGGAGTCCCATCCGCCGGCAAAAGGCCCCTGACGCAGTTCAGGCTGGCGCGTTTTGCTGGCCCGTTTTGCTCCGTTTTGCTCCCATTGCCCTTCAACCGCCCTTGTCCTGGTCCTGGTAACGGTAGTGAAGGTGCCAGAATTGCACATAAATCTCGTGCAGATCGGTGTCCTTCACGGAGTTCTTGAAGTTCGTATAGCCGATGTTGTCGATTCGATTGGCCACCAGCTCCGAGAACGCCCTGCGATCAACAAACGTTCTCCAGCGGTAATCCGATCCGACGTCTTTGAGCACTTCCACCCCGTTGCCACAGACGTCCAAGAGATCTCGCCTACGCCGTGCCCGGACCAAGAGCCTATTGGGATCGTTCCTGTCAGCAACCACGCTGAGGAAACCGTCGTTGAAGCAGAGCCACATAGTAAGTCATCTCCGAGCCACGGCGCCGCGACTGTCAGTGATCACCGGCCATCCCCCGTTTGGCTCGGCGCCACATGTTCAGCCTCCGCACAGGGGCAACCGGCCGGCTTAAATGTCATCCCATAACCCGAGATAAAGCAATCTAACTCGCGGAGGGAGTTAGGCGACGGAAATCGCTCATTTGCGGCCGCCGCGACTTGAGCGCATCTCTCGAAAAGAAGATCCCAGGCTCCTCGGCGGTTCTTCTCCACATCTTTAGCGGTGTATCCAGGGAGCCACCCGCAGGATGTCGTGATTCGCGACATCCAAATGTCCGGTTTGACGCAGCGGAATCCAAGATCCATCAGTGAATGGACGGCGGTAATCTTACCAACCGCACCGGCGAGCGCATCGAAGAGGGAGGGAGGGAAGGCTTGCGACGGTTCTGCGTTGCCCCCAGTCATCGCATCAATGAAAGAACCGGAACCTTTCGTCGCCTGATCCTGATCCTGTTCCCAATCCTTGAATAGCGTTGCCAGCCGGATGACGCGGCGAATGACGTGGGCCGGCGTTAGGTACGGCAGCGCGCGGTAGATACCAGTTTTCGTGCAGAAGGCCCGGACTTCCTGACCCTTGGCGTAACAGTGGGCGCCCTCCTTTTCGACGTGCCACGGATGAGCGGTATCGTCGATGGCGCCGGCTAAGGTTTCGAACTTGGCCAAACAGCCATTCGTGCCTATTGCCTCGACCTGCCTATCGATTACCCTGGCGTTTTTCCCAGCGTAGAAAGGCTTGCGCCAAACGTGGTCCCAACACTGGGAAGCGGACATTTGGCGTCGCATGGCAATGTCGGCCGGTGCGAGGGCCGCAAACCTCCGCGCCGTTTTTTCACATTCGGGGTTACGGCAAATTAGGGCCTGCCTCATCTGGAGATAGCATTCCAGCGCGGCGGAGAGCTCCTCAGGGTTCATCTGAACCGCCTGGATAATAGGCATTTGAATCTCCTTTTTTTGTTGGGTACCGCCATTGTACACTCCGCCCTCGCCTCAAACCGTCCTCGCCGGCGCGGGCGCAATATTAGCGAGCCGCTCGCCGCGGCCCGGTCCCGTCATCTTCTCGCACGGCGGTTTGCGGCGGGCCAGGTGGAGATAGTCCAGCACTAACCGGCGCTTGAGATGCTGGATGGCCTTGGCGGGATCGACGCCTTTGGGGCAGACACGCGAACACTCGCCGGCATAGTGGCAGCGGAACGCGCCGTGCGAGCTGCCTGTCAGCCTGTTTCGGCCGCGCCGCCCATCGTCGCGAGTGTCCGCGTTATATCGCTGCGCCGCGGCCAGCGGCATGGGCCCCAGGTAACGCGCATCGGTGGCCAGCGTGGGACAGGCGGCCATGCAGCAGCCGCACTTGATGCAGTAGGTGAACTGGAGATAGGCCTCGAGTTGCTCCGGCGTCTGGTAAAACTCTCCTTCCGGGTCTTCGATTTCGGCCTGGTCCGCGCGCACGATGTAGGGATCGATCGAGCGGTGTTTCTCGAACATCGAAAAAAGATCCGGCGCCAGGTCCCGAATAATCTCGAAATTGGGTAATGGCGCCACGGTGAGATCCGTTTCGGCGATGTGCAGGATCTGGGTGTTGCAGGCGAGCGCCGGCCGGCCGTTCAGAAGCATGCCGCAGGAGCCGCAGACGCCCATGCGGCACGAATAGCGCCAGGCCAGCGAAGGGTCCAGGTTCTCCTTGATGTTGTGCAGGCCGTCGAGCACCGTCATGCCTTCGCACACAGGGACTTGGTAGGTCTTCACGTACGGCGCGCGATCGCTTTCGGGATTGTATCGCGTGACGTGGAAGTTAATTGTCCGGGCCTTTCCGTTTTCCCGCATGGCTACCCCCTTGCTCCAGCCTGGGCGATGGCGTGCGCCGCGATGGCCGCCCACGCGCCCAGCCCGAACAACCCCAGACCCGCCACCAGAAGGACGAGACTGACCGCCTTCTCCGCCGCCGGCTTCAGCGTCAGCTCGAACACGATGGTCCGCAGGCCGTACAGGCCGTGATAAAGCGCTAGTCCCAGCAGAAGGACATAAGTAATGGTGAAGAACAATGCGCTGTCCCGAAACAGGCTGTTCTCCTTGGAGACCGCGGCTCCGCCGTGAGCGGCGAACAAGTGAGTGATGCCGCCCATGTGCATGATCAGCATGTGGAGGCCGAGCAGGAAGAAGATCGCCACTCCCGCGGCCATGTGCCATGTCCAGTATTTCGTTTCGCGCATCCAGCCTCCTACCTTGCCAGACCCAGGAATTCATAGCCGCCCGCCGCCAGAAAGATCAGCGCCAGGACCATCATCGAAATGAGCAGCGGCCGCTGGACGTTCAGCGATGTCCTGTAGGGATAAACCGGTTCGATAGGCTTGCCGACCGCAAAACCGAGCTCCACTAGCACAAGACGGACACCGTTGAGCGCGTGGTAGGCGAAAGCCGCGAAAACCAGAAACTCCCCGAACTTGAAAATGGGCCGATGGAAGAACTGCCCTTCCACCCACAGATATCTGCCTGTGGCGCGCAGGCTGGTCACCACGATGTGCAACAGAAAGTAGCAAAGAATGCCCAGGCCGGTGAGGCGGTGCAGTATGTAGGCGTACCGCTCGACGCCCCAACGGCCGCCGCCGAGCCATCCCCACAGCCCCAGCCGATTATCGTACCTTTTGAGTTCAGCCATGCCAGCTTCCTTCCGATCTCAATACTTTCGCTCCACCGGCTTCCAGGCGGTGATCGTCACGGGCTTCGATTCCAGCCTCGGCGCCGCGCCCGTGCAGTAAACCATGGAATGGGCCAGGAACTTCTCGTCGTCGCGTTTCGGGAAATCCGTCCGGGCATGCGCCCCGCGCGATTCCTCGCGGGCGGCGCCGGCGGTCAGCAACACCTCGGCCAACTCCAGCATATTCGCGGTCTCCAGCGTCTGAATCAGGTTGGAGTTGTAAATGCGGCTCTTGTCCTGAACGGCGATCCTGCGAAATCGTTGTTTCAGCTCTGCGATCTTATTCATGCCTTCCCGCATGGAATCGCCGGTGCGATAGACGCCCGCGTGCCGGTCCATCAGGGCGCGGAGTTCCCGGCGGATGTGGGCCGGGTTCTCCGTTCCGCTCTGCGTGAGCAGGCCGTCGAAGATGCGCTTCTCTTCTTCCCGGGCCATCCTTTCCGGCGGCTCGTTCAGTTTGGGCCCTTTGCCCAGGTACGCGGCGATCTCACGGCCGGTGATGCCGCCCCACACAAGGCATTCCGCGGTCGAGTTGCACCCCAGCCTGTTGGCGCCGTGCATGGAATGGCACGCCACCTCGCCCGCGGCCCAGATATTCTCCACCCTGGTCCGGCCGTCGATGTCGGCTTCGATGCCTCCCATGGAGTAGTGGGCTACGGGCCGGATCGGGATAGGCTCCGCGATCGGATCGATCCCCAGGAATTTCATGCACACCTCGCGTATCAGCGGCAGGCGCTTGTTGATCCGTTCGGCGCCCAGGTGCGTCAGATCGAGCTGAATGTAGTCGAGCCCGTCCGGTCCCGGGAAGCCCCGGCCTTCCAGGATTTCCGTCATTTCGGAGCGGGAAACGATGTCTCGCGGGGCAAGCTCCATCATCTTCGGGGCGTACTTCTCCATGAAGCGCTCGCCCTTGCTGTTGCGCAGGTAGCCGCCCTCGCCGCGGCAACCCTCGGTCATGAGTATGCCCGACGGCACAAGACCCGTCGGGTGAAACTGGAGGAACTCCGGATCCTCCAACGCCAGGCCCGCGCGGTAGGCTATGGCTTGTCCGTCACCCGTGACGGTCTGGGAATACGTGGTAAAACCATACAGGTTCCCCAACCCCCCGGAGGCGATCAGAAGAGTCTTGCCGCGCAGGACGAAGAACTCGCCCGCGGGAGCGTCATAGAGCGTAAGGCCGGCGAAACGTCCGTCGTCGAGGAGCAAGGACGTGGCGAAGCACTCGTCGTAGCGCTTGAATCCGTATTTCAGGAGGGTGTCGTAAAGCGCCTGCATCTCGAAGAACCCGGTCTTGTCGGCCGCCATGCAGGCGCGCGGAAAGGAGTGCCCCCCAAACGGCCTTTGCATGATCCGGCCGTCCTCGCGCCGCGACCAAGGGACTCCCCAATGCTCCAACAGGCGGATTTCATCCGGCGACGCCCTTACGAAGCGATCCACCGTGTCCTGGTCCGCCAGGAAATCGGCGCCTTTTACGGTGTCCCAGGCGTGCAACTCGAAGCTATCCCCTTCCTCGGGGCGCATCACCGCGGCGGTGCCTCCTTCCGCGCACACGGAATGCGAGCGCATGACCTGCACTTTCGATACGATGCCGATATCGGCGGCGCCGCGCGTTTTCATGCAGATCTCCACGGCGGCGCGCAGCCCGGCGAGTCCGGTTCCCAGGATCACGACATCATGAGTTATCTGCTGCATGCTTCACATTCTCCTTGGCATCTGCCATGTGGGCTTGGACGAAGCGGGGATCGGCGAGAGGGGAGCGGCCCCCACGGGGCCCTGGTTTGTTGGCGCTCGCGAAGAATGGCTGAGCCATTCGGGGTGGAGTCGTCGCGCTCCCCAGCGCCGCCCGGCGGACCGGATCGATCGTCCCCATTGAAGTCACCTGCGCCGGCCCCCGCGGGGCACCCGGTTCTTGCCGGCTCTGGCTCGGGTCGGAATTCAAAGCCACGCCGGCAAGAACCGGCCGTCGACGCTACAGAAAGCATACACCTGAGTTGCGCGGTGGGAAAGGGTAATTCGGGTAATTTGTCAAGCCTCGTTTAAAATGTCCCCTGTCTTAACACATTAGAAATGTCCCTTTTGCTGGTTCTCTTCCCATTGTTCTGGCGGCTCCCGAAGCGAAGCCCTGCGAGGCCGTAGGCCGAGCGTTTAGGGCGTAGCGCAGGG
>CAIRXZ010000191.1 GCA_903882645.1 uncultured Acidobacteriia bacterium
GTCGGCCCAACTGGTGGGTTCCACGAAGCTGTGGTTCTCCACGGGGTACATGGCCACTTGCCAATTCTCCTTTCGTAACTCGATGAGCTTCTGGACAAGGCGCACGGTGTCCTGGAACTCGACGTTGGTGTCCACCATGCCATGGCAGATGAGCAGCGCGCCCTTCAACCCCTGCGCGAAGTAGATGGGCGACGATTTGCGGTAGGCGTCCGAGTCGGTCTGCGGGAGGTTCAGGATGTCGGCGGTGTATCCGTGATTGTAGTAAGCCCACTCGGTGACCGGGCGCAGCGCGGCGCCGGCGGCGAAGACATCGGGCTGCGTGAACATCCCCATGAGCGTTAGAAAGCCTCCGTAGCTGCCGCCGTACAGGCCGATCTTCCTGGGGTCCACGCCGTACTCGGAAACAACGTATTTGGCGGCGTCCACTATGTCGTCCAGATCCTTGCCGCCCATGTGCTCATAGACGGCGGTGCGCCAGTCGCGGCCATAGCCCGCGGAGCCGCGGTAATCCACGTCGATGACCAGGAATCCCCGCTCCATCAGGAGGTGGTTGAACATGTACTCGTGGTAGTAGTTGGACGACCACCAGCGGTCCACGTTCTGCAAATAGCCGGAGCCGTGAATGAAGACCACGGCCGGCCCGCCCTTCGGGTAATTCGCCGGCTTGTACAGGCGCGCTGGAACCTTGACGCCATCGCGCGCCGGGAAGGTAACGATGGGAGCGTCCTGCCAGGCGTACTGCGAGAACTCGGGAGCGGGCGAAGTGGTGAGCCGCCTGCTTTCCGCCAGCGGGCGGTTCTCCTGGACGTAGAGGTCCGGCGGCTGGTTTGTAAACGAGTAGACGTCGGCGATCCAGCGATCGTCGGGCGAGGGAGTCGCCGCATGCTTGCCGGGCGCTTTGGTCAGACGCGTCAGCGGGCCGCCTTCGGCGTCCATGGCGTAAACGTGATTCTCGAACGGCCCTTCCAGGTTGGCGGTGACGTAGAACTTCGACTTGTCCCGCGATTGGCGCACGTTCAGCACTTCCCAATTGCCGGAGGTGAGCGCGCGCGCCTCCCCGCCTTCGAACGGAACCGCGTAGAGGTGCGCGTAGCCGGCGCCTTCGGACTGGAAATAGACCTCGCGGCCGTTCTTCATCCAGCCGGCGGTGTTGGCCCCGGGACCGTCCACCCACGCGTCGTCATGGACGTCCGCCAGAACGCGCGCCTTGGCGCTGGCGGGGTCCAGAGCGAAGATCCGCCGGTCCTTATTGTCGGCGGCGCGGCCCACGATGAAGGCCTTCGAGCCGTCGTCGGACCAGACCGGCTGTCCAAGCTGAATCTCGCGGTCCGGTGGCGCGGGCCTCCCGGCCTGTGCGGTTTGCGGGGTGGTTTCGGTTGCCGCCGCGGGGGCCGGCGCGGGCGTCCGCTTGATGCCGTGGTCCACCCACTTAACTTCCCCGGTATCCACGGCGATCAGCGCCAATCGCGTGGTCGATTGCGTATCGCCCACATTCGCCCGTCCTTGCAGATCTTCCGTGTAAGCGGACTCGGTGACATAGCTCGGAACGATGGTGTTCTTGGCGTTTCCGCTTTCGACCACGACGGCCGTGACGAACTTCTCATCGGGCGTTAGCTGGAGCGATGCGACCGACTGCCGCGCCTGCAAGGTGAACGGTTTACGGGGATTGTCGCGCTTGCGCTTGTCCTCGTCCTCCTGGCGCCGCGCGGCGCGCTCGCGGACGGCCTCCAGCAGGTCTTTCTGTTCCTTCTTGAGATACTCCTGGCTATCGGTTCCCTTGGGCGGCTCGCCTTCGGCCGACGCGGCGGCTCCGCCCCGGCCGCCGCGGCCCTGTCCCTGGCCTTGCCCCTGGACTCCGCCGCCCCGTCCGGCAGGCGCCGCCGGCGTAGCAGCGGCGCCGGCGGCTGCGATATCGGTCAGTTGAACCAACATGCCCGTATCGAGCGACATCACGTAGAGGTTGTTCGCGCGGGTGAACGAGATGCGCTTGCCGTCGCGCAGGAGGCGGGGGTTCGATTCGGCTTCCGCCGTCTTGGTGATCTGCCGCGTTGCGCCGCTGGCGCTGTCGTAGATGAAAATGTCGCCGTCGCGGGCGTAAACGGTGAGGCGTTTGTCCTGGGTCGAATCGCCGCCGAACGGCGGGGCGAGCCTGGCCTCCTCGTCCGGCAGCTTCTTCAAGCCGGAGCCATCGCGGTTCACAACGTAGGTGTCGAGCGGCGCGTCTAGCTTGTCGGCGGGTTGCTTCCACTGGAAGTAGACGCGCTGGCTGTCGCCGGACCAGCGGACCTGGGCGGGCTCGTAGCCAACCAGGCCGGGTCCGCGCATGATGTTGTCTATGGTCAGGGCGAAGCGGCTGGCCGTCTGGGCCTCGAGCAGGGCCAGCGCAAGGCCCAGGAGGAGAATGGATTTCTTGGTCAAGAGAAGATCATAGCGTATGGCCGGCGGACAGGGACGGCCGGAGAGCTGAAACTCACTTCTTCGCGAAGATCAGCAAGTACTGCTGGTTCGTAATATGGTCGTTTCTCGACGCGATGCGGAAGCCATAGCTTTCCACCTCCCGAATCACGTCGTCCCGGTCCAGCCGTATATGCCCGGCGGGCATCTCTCGCTGATAGTACTCCACGATCGCCATGCGCCCATCGTTTCGCAGCGCCGCCGCAAGCGCGGCAAGCATCTTCTCCGGATAGTCGAAGTGATGATAAACGTCCAGCAGGAGTTCGAGATCCACCGCGCCCGGCGGCAGCCTCGGATCGGTTTCCGCGCCGAGTACCAGCTTCACGTTCCCGAGTTTTTCGCCGGCGACTTTCTTTCTCGCTATCTCCAGAAAATCGCTCTGGATGTCCTCGGCCAGCACCAGGCCGGACTCGCCCACCGCTTTGCTAAGATACGGCAGCATGTAACCGACGCCGGCGCCGACATCGGCCACGGTAGCTCCGGACCCGATCCCGAGCGCGGCCACCAGTTCGCCCGGCTTCTGCGTCCCGTCGCGCCCGGGATCGCCAAGCCCCCGCGCAAGAGCCGCGCGGCCCTCTTCCGTTTGGTACAGCCGGTTCGCTTCGGTCGCGACCTGGCCCCAAGCGGTTCCAACCACCGCCAGCAATGCGGCCAGCGCCCTTGTCGAAACACGCACTCGCACGCGCCGGCCCGGGCCCTTCGACTTCACATTCGAATTCTACCCGTTTTCACGGCGCCTGGGCGCGATGCCCGACAGGGCAATCGGCGGCGAAAATCCCCCGTGCTACGATAAATACTTGTCAGGTCTCGGGCTCCGTGCGACGGGCGGCCGCAAACCCCGCCAGGTCCGGAAGGAAGCAACGGTAGCGGTGCGGTTCGTGCGCCGCGGATCACCCGGGGCCTGGCAGCCTTTGAGTGCGCCGGATCGCCCGCCCCATGTACCAGGTCATAGCCCGAAAATACCGGCCGCAAACGTTTCAGGACGTAGTCAATCAGGAACACGTTAAGACCACGCTCGAGAATGCCATTGCGCTCAACCGCATCGCGCACGGCTACATTTTCTCGGGACAGCGCGGCACCGGGAAGACCACCGTGGCCCGCATCCTGGCGCGCTGCCTGAATTGCGTCGAGGGCCCCACCGCCAAGCCGTGCGGAGAGTGCGCCAGTTGCCGGGAAATCACGGCCGGCGGCACGGTGGACGTGATCGAGATCGACGCGGCCTCCAACCGCGGCATCAACGAGATGCGCGAGTTGCGCGAGAACGTGCGCTACCAGCCGGCGCGCGACCGCTACAAGGTCTTCATCGTCGACGAAGCGCACCAGATTACCAGCGAGGCATTCAACGCGCTTCTGAAGACCATCGAGGAGCCGCCGCCATGGGTGGTCTTCGTGCTCTGCACGACCGAGGCGCACAAGATTCCGGCCACCATCGCCTCGCGCTGCCAGCATTTCAGCTTTCGCTCCGTGGATTTCGAGGACCTGATGGCGCGGATGGCCTGGATCTGCGGGCAGGAAGGCATTGAGGCGGACCCGGAGGCGCTGGCCGTGCTGGCGCAGGCGGGCGAGGGCAGCGTGCGCGACGCGCTCTCGGCGCTCGACCAGGCGATCGCCTGTTGCGGCGCGAAGCTCGACGCGGGCGAGGTTCGCGCGCTATTGGGCGCGTTCTCGCTGGAATCGCTCGAACGGGTCGCGCAGGCGCTGATGGAGAGCGATTCGCGCCGCATGTTGGAGGTGGTGGACGAGTTGGAGCGAAACGGCCACAACCTGCAGCACTTCAGCCGGGAGCTGGCGCGCTATTTCCGCAACCTGCTGGTGGCGCGCCTGGCGGGCGCGGAAACCCGTCTGATTGCGGCGTCTCTCGCGCAACGCCAGCGGTTGGCGGAGATCGCCTCCAAGTTCTCCGAAGAGGACCTTACGCGTTACCTCCAGCTTTCCCTCGACGTGTTCCGGGACTTGCAGTATTCGTTGCAGCCGCGCTTCCATCTCGAGATCGGGCTGGTGCGGCTGGTTCAGGCCGGACGCCTGCTGCCGATCGAGCAGGCGTTGGCGGAACTGGGCGGGGGCGGCGGGACGCCCGCGGTTCGGCCCGTGAAACCGGCGGCTCCTCCGCCGGCGGCTTCCGCGCCTGCAGCGCCGAAACAAGAGGGCAGGCCGGAAGGGCCACCCAACGACGCGCGGGTCGCGCTGCATCGGCGGCTCTCGGAACTGGGCCTCACGCATCTTGCCGACGCGGTGGAGAACTCGCGGATCGCGGTCACGGGCAGCGATCTCCGGATCGCCACGGCCAAGAACTACCGGATCTATTTCAGCGATCCGGCCATGGCGGGCGCCGTGCTTGAAGTCTTCGGCAAGCCGATGCGGTTGAACATCACCGTGGCCGATGGCGGCGATCCGGGCGTTGCCCTGCCGCCGGCGGTTCCGCGTGAAGACCAGGCCCGGGAGCGCGCGCTCGCCAATCCCGAGGTCCAGCGATTTCAGGAAGTGTTCGAGGGCAGCACCATCTATAAAGTCCGAAATCTGAAGGAGTAGCGACGTGAAGGGATTACCCGGCAACATGCAGACGATGATGCGCCAGGCGCAGCAAATGCAGGAGAGGCTGCAACAGGAGATCGCCCAGATCAAGGTCGAAGCCACCGCCGGCGGGGGCATGGTCGCCGTCCGGATGGACGGCCAGAAGAACCTGCTCAGCGTGAAGATCGACCCGGAAGTGGCGGGCGACGTCGAGATGTTGCAGGACATGATCGTGGCCGCGTCGAACGAAGCCGTGAAGAAGGTGGATGAGGAAGTCCAGCAGAAGACCCGGGGCCTGCTGGGCGGGATGGGCCTGCCGCCGGGCCTGTTTTAAGCCATGCCCGATTTCGCCGAGCCGCTGGCCCGCCTCATCACGGAATTCAAGCGCCTGCCCGGCATCGGGCAGAAGTCGGCGCAGCGCCTCGCCTTTCACGTGATGCGCGCCGGCCGCGAGGATGCCGGGCGGCTGGCGCAGGCGGTTCTCGACGTGAAGGACAAGTTGGTCCTGTGCCGCGTCTGCAACAACGTCAGCGAAGGCGAGCTGTGCATTTACTGCACCGATTCCAACCGCGACCCGAAAGTGGTGTGCGTGGTGGAAGAGCCGCATAACATCGTCGGCATCGAGACCACGCGGCAGTTCGAGGGCCGCTATCACGTGCTGCACGGCGCGCTTTCGCCCCTGCGCGGCATCGGGCCGGAATCGTTGAAGATCAAGGGACTGGTGGAGCGGATCGGCGCGGGCGAAATTGAGGAGGTCATCGTGGCCACCAACCCGACCACGGAAGGCGAAGCCACGGCCGTGTACCTAGCGCGGCTGTTGAAGCCGCTCGGCGTGAAGGTGACCCGCATCGCCATGGGCATTCCGGTAGGCAGCGATCTGGAGTTCGCCGACGAAGTGACGATCTCGAAGGCCATGGAAGGGCGCAGAGAGATGTAAGGGACCGGAGCCGGCGCCACTCGGTTGACGAGAATCGAGCCATTCTTGCACGATGGATTTGTTCGCGGGTTATGAGATCTCATAGACTTTGGACCGTCGCGCCGACGCTGCTCTTCGCACTTTGCTGTCCCGCCCAGAACGCGCCGGCAGATGCGCCGACGCAGCTTCTGGGTTACCTTGCCGGGCGCTGGGTGATGAGCGGTACGCTCGGCGGGAAGCGGACGACGCACGACGTGGAGGCGGACTGGGTGCTCAAGCGCGAGTACATCCGCTTTCATGAAGTGTCGCGGGAGATGGACGCCAGCGGCGGTCCGGAGTACGAGGCGATCGTGTTCCTGAGCTGGGACGCGAAGAAGGGCCAGTATAGCTGCCTGTGGATGGACAACACG
Organism: uncultured Acidobacteriia bacterium; assembly: GCA_903882645.1. Classification (GTDB taxonomy): domain Bacteria; phylum Acidobacteriota; class Terriglobia; order Bryobacterales; family Bryobacteraceae; genus BOG-224. Next base: position 6,292 of record CAIRXZ010000191.1, read on the forward strand.
GCGGGCGGGGCACTCTCGCCGGAGGGGATCGCAAACGGGAGGCCGGCGGCCGGTGCGATCCCGCTGGTGTTCACGATCGCGGGGAAGGAGTCGTTGCACACGACGTTCCGGTACGATGCGCGCGCGGATAGCTGGCATCTGACGATTGACGATGTCACGGCCGGGAAGAGCGATCGGTTCGGCGACGTGCGTCTGACGCGAAACAAAGGGCGATAGATCGGCGCGGGGCCGCGCAGTTGGCAAGAGAGTATTTGCTGCGGGCATCCTGACAGCCGCCCGGCGGCGCTACCATAGTTCGCATGACTCGCCGTCAATTCCTGCACGCTTCCGCCGCCGCGGGCTGCGTCTTTGCCGCTCCCTACCAGCGCCTGGCCCACGCCCTCGCCAACAAAGTCAAGATCACCGACGTCAAGTGCATGATCGTGCGCGGCACTTGGGATTGGAATCTCATCAAGGTGGAGACCGATTCCGGCCTGTACGGCATCGGAGAAGCCTATTGGGGCTGGGGCGTCAAGGACCTGGTCCTCAATAAAATGAAAGGCATCGTGGTGGGCGAAGACCCGCTCAACGTCGACAAGCTCTATACCAAGATGCTGATGCAGAGCGCGGGCGCCGGGGCCATCGGCGGAGTCACCGTCAGCGCCGCGAGCGGCATCGAAATCGCGCTCTGGGATTTGTGCGGGCGCATCCTCCAAACGCCCGCCTGCAATCTGCTGGGCGGCCGTTTCCGCGACCGCATCCGCTTCTACCGCACGCTGCAAACCGTCGCTCGCGTCGAAGATCCGGCCGCCTGGCGCGCCCAGGCCGAAGCGGCGCGCGCCGAGAAATGGGGCTGGACCGCCTTCAAATTCCAGGGCGACGGCGTGCCTCTCAGGGCCGATCCCAAATTCACCGAGCCCGGCCACGACCCGTACGCCCGCAATCTGACCCAGAAGGATTACCGCCGCATCGTGAAAGGCATGGAGACGGTCCGCGAGACCCTCGGGCCGGATGCGGATTTCGCGGTCGAGTGCCACTGGCGCTACGACACCACCGACGTGATCCGCATGGCCAGGGAACTGGAGCCGGTGAAGCCCATGTGGCTGGAAGATCCCGTTCCGCCGGAGAATGTCGACGCCATGGCGCTGGTGCGGCGCTCCATCAACGTCCCGATCTGCACGGGCGAGAATCTCTACGGCCGCCAGGGCTTCCGCGAACTGATCGAAAGGCAGGCCACCTCGGGAGTCCACATCGACATTCCGAAGTCCGGCGGGCTGCTGGAATCGAAGAAAATCTCGGATCTCGCCGACCTGTACTATATCTGGACCGCGTGCCACAACCCTGCCAGCCCCGTGGGGACCATCGCCTCCTGCCACGCCGCTTCCGCCATGCGCGAATTCCGCATCCACGAGCTGGCCAACTGGGTCGACTGGTGGCCCGACCTGGTGGTCCGCGAAGGCCCGTTCTGGGAGAACGGCTACCTCACCATCCAGGACAAGCCCGGCTATGGCATCGAGTTGAATCCCGACGTCGCAAGGGCGCACTTGGCGCCGGGCGAGACGTGGTGGGGGTGAGCGCCAAGGCGGCGGTATAATGGCCCTGTGATCGCGAGGGAAACGGCCCATGATCGGACTTGAGCTCATGCCGGCAGGTCACCTTTTGCGCGCCGATGCCTCCACGTAGGGCGCGAAATCCTTGCCCGGCGCGGCGATCTCGAACTTGATCTTTACCTGGCTGGTCCCCTCCCTGGAGTAACTGATCCGGAAACGCTGGCCGGAGGGCGGGCCTTCGCTGACGAACACCACGCCGCCCTCGGCGGTTTGCACCGAATACCGGATGACGTGGCCCTCGTTGTCCCAGTAGGTGGCGCGGAACTGTTTGGAATCGGCATCGCGGTACACGATGGTGAGGTCGTCGTGGCGAAAAGCCGGCCGGCCGTTGGCGGGCGGGTACTCGGCGAAGCTCCGGCGGACCAGGATGGTTCCCTGCAAATCGGGCGTGAAGGAGAACGACCCGGCGGAGGCCTGTCCGGGCTGACCGCCGCCCTCGCCGGCCCAGTCGCCTATCAGGAATTGAAGCGCCCCCCAATCTTCGGCCTGGAGCGCAAGCGAAGCGAAAAAGAAAAGAAGGACGGTAATTCGTCGCATCGCCCTTATCCCGCGCTAAACCCATCCGCGCTCAAACGCGCCTGTCTTCCCGCGTGGAACGCCACGTTCGCCAAGTGCGGCGCCGACACGGCGCTGGCGCCCACCTCCACCGGCGCGTTGGGTTCCTGCCGCGACTTCACGCAATCCATGAAGTTCCGGATGTGCGCTTCGAGAGGGATGGGCGCGGCCTTCTGCTGCACGGGGTTGGGATTCTGCGGCACGGGCTCTTTCCAGATGCGGTAGCCGGCGGCGTTGAGGATCATCGTACCCTGGTCGCCCTGGAACTCGATGGACCAATCGTTCTCGTACGAGTTGCAGTAGTTCAAGGTCCAGGTGGCCATGAGGTTGGGGTATTCGAAGACCGCGCAGAACACGTCCGGCACTTCCGATCCTGTGTTCTTGGCTTCCTGGCCGTAGCACACGGCCGAGCGCGCCATTCCGGAGCCGGTGAACCATTGGACCACGTCCATGAGATGCGTGCCCTGGTCCGTCATGTTGCCGCCGGAATAATCCCAGAAATAGCGCCAGGAGCGGAAACGCATGGGTTCCAGGTCGGGTTCCGGAGCGTTGCCCAGGAAGCGCTTCCAATCCAGCTTGCCAACGAGCGGCGTGTTGTCCAGCGGCTTGGAAGTGTTCCAGTTCCACATGGGCTTCGCCAGCGTGATCTTTCCCAGGATGCCGCTGTCGAAAATCTGTTTGGCCTCGATCACGGCGGGCGCGCTGCGCCGCTGCATGCCCACCTGCACGATCTGTTTGGACTGGCGCACGGCTTCGACGATGCGCCGGCTCTCCTCGAGCGAATGGGACATGGGCTTTTCCAGGTACACGTCCTTCTTCGCTTCGAGAGCGGCGAACAGCATGGGAGCGTGATGGTGATCCGGCGTCGCCACAACCACGGCGTCGAGGCCCGGCTGCGCCAGCAGATCGCGATAGTCCACGTACCCTTTGGCATCCGGCGAATCTCTTAATGCGGCCTGGAGACGGGGCTCGTAGACGTCCGCCACGGCCACGCACTCCGCGCCGAGTTTCTTGAAGTTGGTGGTCAGGTCGCGGCCGCGGCCGCCGTGGCCGATCAGGCCGTAAGCGATGCGGTCGTTGGCGCCCCACACGCCCCGTGTCGCCAGCAGCGGGGCGGCGGCGATGGCCGACGAGAGAAAGGACCTGCGGTTGGGTTCCATGCGGTCCACTGTATAACCGGGGGAGCGCCGGCGCAAGCGGAAAAACGATTTTGGGCCGCCGATGAACACGGATTAACGCGGATAAGACAGTTTCTTTTCAATCCGCGTTCATCGGCGTTCATCAGCGGCCAATGATGTTTCGGCCTTTTTCAGCAACCTCTGAAGCAGGGTGTCGGAGTTCGCGGAGGCCATCCGGGGTTACCGCGCCGATTTGGAGATCCACCAGCAAGTTCGCCTCGCGCGGCCCGGCCAGTTCTACCTTTAGATAGTTGTCCGTCAGCGCAGACCCCGGCTCATTCAGCGTCACGGCGGAGAGGGTCTTGCCGATCATGCGCTCCCGGAAGGCGCGGTTCTTGGCCGCGGCCACCTCGCGCAGCACGCGGTTGCGCTCTTTACGGACCGGGAACGGCACGGCGTCGGCGTATCCGGCGGCCGGCGTGCCGGGGCGCTCCGAGTACGTGAAGACGTGGAGGTACGTGAAGGGCAAGTCCTCGATGAAGCGGCGGTTCTCTTCGAAATCGGCTTCGGTCTCGCCGGGGAACCCAACCATCACATCCGCGCCGATGGCCGCGTCCGGCATGAGCGCGTGCGCTTTGAGAACGCGGCCGGCATAGTGGCGCGGACGGTACTTGCGGTGCATGCGGCGCAGGATGCGGTCGGTGCCGGATTGCAGCGGCGCGTGAACGTGCTTGGCGACGCGCGGCGAATCGGCCATTAGGCCCAGCAAGTCGTCGGAGAAATCCATCGGCTCCACGGAACTCAGCCGCAGGCGCTCCACTTCGGTCTCCGCCAGGAGCCGCCGGATCAGATCCGCCAGGCGCATTCCGCCGCCCGTCTCGCGGCCCCAACGGCCCAGGTTGATGCCACTCAGCACGATCTCGCGGTAGCGCCGCGCCAGCCCGCGCACCTGTTCGACCACCTGCTCCGGCGGCGCGCTGCGGCTGCGGCCCCGCACGAACGGGATGATGCAGAACGAACAGCGATTGTTGCAGCCATCCTGGATTTTGAGGTTAGGCCGCGTGCGGTCGCCCGCGGCGTCTTCGACCGGCGCGGACAGAAACTCGCGTTGGGCAAAGATATCGCCGACGTAGATATTGCCGTGGTAAGGCAAGTCCCCGGCAGTTACTAACTGGGCGATTTGCGTCTTGTGCGAATTCCCGACCACCCATTCGACGCCCGGAAACAACGCCAGCTCTTCCGGCGCGCGCTGCGCGTAGCAGCCCGTTACCAGGATGCGGGCGGCCGGGTTCTCCCGATGGACCCGCCGGATCGCGTGCCGCGCGTCCTCGTCGGCCGAGGAAGTGACGGTGCAGGTATTCAGCACCACCAGGTCGGCGCCCGCGCGGACTTCCGCCGCTTCAAGCCCCGTGGCGGCAAGCAGCGATTCCAAAGCGGCGCCGTCCGCCTGCGTGGCCCGGCACCCGAAGTTCTGGACGAAGTATTTCCCCACCCTGTACCGATTGTCGCAGACTGGCTCGCCTGGAGTTTGCGCCTTCACCGTGGGGTCGGGCCTTCTGGCCCGCGATGACGCCTTCCGGCGTCATCAGCCGGGCGGCTGCCCGGCCAGGGTGGGGCGGACGCCCTCGTCCGCGCCGGACCCCCGGTCCGGCTCCCGCTACCGTTTCCCGAATCGTGCGTCCATCAGCACCCAGGTGTTCGGGTCGAGCGTCACTGCCTCTGGTTCCTTAGCCGCCTGGATTTCGAACCGCTGGTGCTTCGCGGTCATCTCGATTCTTTCGATGCGGCCCGGCGCGATGGCGGCCTCGATGGGCAGGCGCCATGCGTCGCCGGGTTGGGTCTGCGACAGCTCGATTTCGACCTTGCCGGAGCCGGAATTGTAGGCCCATGCGCCCTCGATCACGGGCGAGCCCGCGCGGTAGAGCCACTGGTCGAAGAACCAGCCGAGAGCGGCGCCGGAGATCTCTTCCATCACCTTGCGGAAATCGGCGGTGGAGGCGTTGCCATCGCGATAGCGCCGGTAATATTCGCGAATACCCGCCCAGAATTCCTCGTCGCCGATTTGCCCGCGAAGCATGTGGAGCGCCCACGCGCCCTTCTGGTAGACGATCGGGTTCGGGATGCCCTTCCACGGCTTGCTCTGCACCACGGCTACGCCGGGCAGGCGCCGCTCGGTCTGGAAGATGGCCGTGCGGCTCCGCTTTAGGCCCGCCACGAAGGCGTCACGGCCGCCCTCGTGTTCAGTCTCCAGCAGCGCGAAGTAGGTGGCGAACCCTTCGCTCAGCCATACGTCGTCCCAGTCGTTCTCAGTCACGGAATCGCCGAACCACTGGTGCGCGATCTCGTGCGCCACAATCGACGCGTTCGGACGGTTGGAGACGGCCCGCTGGCCGAAGAAGATGGCGCTGGCGTGCTCCATGCCGCCTTCGAAGCCCGCGGCTTCCACGTCGGCAAGCTTCTCGTACGGGTATGGGCCGATGTGGCCGCTGAAGAACTCGATGGCCTGCCGCGTGGCCGTCTCGAAGGTGGCGATGCCGGCGTCGCGGTCCTGTGGGAAGACCCAGGTTTCGAGCGGCACGCCGGCGGCCGCCCCGAAATGGCGCACGGCGAATCGCGCCACGCCGATATTATCCAGCCACGTCGCGATGGGGACGGATTCCTTCCAATGCGTGAGCCGCCGGCCGCCGGCAAGGTCGATTTGCTCCTCAAGCCGGCCGTTCGCCACTACCTGGTACTGCGCGGGCGCGGTGATCAGGAACTCGCTGGCTGCCTTATCGTAGGGGTGGTCGATGGTGGGCAGCCATTGATGCGCCAGGTCTGGCCAATTGGCGCTGAAGAAGGTGCGCTCGCCGTAGCGGTTCTTCACGATGTTCAACCCGCCCGCGGGCACGCCGCGATACTGGATGGTAAACGACGCGCGCTCCCCGGCTTTCGACGGCGCGGACAACTGGACAAGAAGACGATCGTCGCGATGCGTGAACTGGACCGCCGCGCCGGCCGACGTCACAGACGAAACCGTCATCCCCTTGCCGCCGGCGGGCGACGCGAGGTCGAGCGCGAACCGCTGGAGGCCGCCCTGGACGAACCGGAGGTCCACGGTGGTCTCACCCACGATTTCGCCGGTATCGTCGCTGAGCGTGACGCGAAAGGTATAGCTCTGGACATCGACTCCGGGCTGGCGTGGGTAGTTGTCGGCCGACAGCGGCGGCGCAAGGGTCAGTAATAACCCGAGTAGCAACGAGCCGGCCCAGTCGGGCGGACCTCCTGGTCTGCCTTCTTGGTCCTCATCACAACTCGCGTGCCGCAAGCCCGTTTGGGCATGCCGGACCGTAGTCTCCATCGAGCCTCCATCGAGACCTTACCACAGAGTTGCTCAGTGCCCCTGGGGGCTCGCCCACGCGGCTCCTGCCTGAGCGAGGCCTAAGACATACCAGCCCTTCCCGGTGAGGTCCGTGAATCGGAGCGTGACATTCCGGCCCACTCCCTCAATGAACCGATAGGTCCAGACCTGGTACGGCAGCGTGCCATCGGTCGGCCGGCCATGGTCGTCAATGCTATCGGGCGGTCCGTAGGTGATGTAGATGCGGCCGCGGTCGGTCTTCCAACCGGGAATGTCCGACGCAAAATGCTCGTTAGCATACGCGATACGGCGGTAGTGCTCCTCTTTGAACTCGTTGGCCACGGTATCCGGAGTGGGGTCGCGCCGGAGCCAGAACTGCTCGATGAACTTCTCGCGTTCCGCGTCGGTCCGAAGTTGTTTGAATGCCGTCCGCTCCGCTTGGGTGATGATGTAGGCGACATCCTCATTCAGCCATTTGTTGTAAGGCGTCGCAAGTTCCGTCTGCAACTGCGCCGTGGCGGCCTGAGCTAAGAGCACAGGCCCGGTTGCCTTGCTGACCGCAACGCCGCCGGGCGCCGGCGCCGCCTCCGTGGTTCGGGCGACGGTTTTCGCTGGCGGCGGCGTTTGCGGCTGCCAGGCGGACAGCCCCGCTGCGATCGGCGCCAACAGGAGAACGGCGGCCAGGACGGGCCCCGCCGCCGGGCGGGGCAACTCCGGTTCGATCAAACGGCGAATCCGCTTCATAAGATTGCCTCCTCGCGCGGCCAGCGCGGGTTCGCCCACCGGCCGCCTCTCTTCCAGCGCGGCCAGCGCCGCCGCGTAGGCGCGCGCATCGCCGCGAACCGCCACCACCCGGTCGTCGCAGCAGTTCTCGCGCTCGGCGCGCACCAGGCCGGAGAGCCACCAGACGGCGGGGTGATAGAACAACAAGCCTTCCACCAGGCCCTGCATCACGTTGACGGCGTAATCGTGCCGGCGGATGTGCGCCAACTCGTGCAGCAGGATGGCTTCCAACTGATCCGGAGCAAGCCCCGTGATCAGACCGGCGGGAATCAGGATCGCCGGGCGAAGAAATCCCATCACCACCGGAGTCTCCGCAAGACAGGATTCCAGCAGAACCACCGGTCGGGTCACGCGGAGACGCTCACCCAGCGCACGCAGCCGCTCCTGCCACTCTTGCGGCGCGGCCATGGTTCCTGTGCGCCGCAGCCGTTGCGCGGCCAGCAAACTACCGGCCGTACGCAGGTAGAAGATCAAGACGCCCGCCATCCAGAACGGCACGATCCACGGCAGACGGTCGGGCTGCGAAGCGGGCGGCGCGGGGATTCCGGCGCTCGCAAGCGGGGCCGCGTGAAGTTGGCCTGGAACGCCAAGCTCCATGGGCGCGTTCGGCGCCGGCCACAGGATCGCCAGCGTCACCCCAAAGGCCGCCAGCATTGCCAGCATTCCCGCGCAAGCCAGCGCATAGCGCGTTCGCGCGGAAGCAGGCCGGCAAAGCAGGAATCCGACGCCCACCAGGAGGGCGACGAGCGCGCCTTCCCAGAGGGAATGAGCCAGCGCCCAGCCGAGCGCTTTGGCAACCGCGGTATGAACCAGGCCTGCCAGCATTTACTCCTCCCCTTTCTCGTACTTGTCGAGCAGCTTGCGGATCTCCGCCAGCTCTTCGGGCGAGGTTCTGTGCGCCGAGAGCGCGCCGAGAACCAGACTCTTCGCCGAGCCGCCAAAGGCGCGCAGAAGCAGGTCTCCGGCGAGCTGGCGCTGGGTCCATTCGCGCGGCCGGCCGGCCTCATAAACATGGGCGCGCTGCTTCTCATTGCGCCGCACCAGGCCCTTCTCCGCCATGATCTGCAAGAGCTTGAGAGCGGTGGTGTATTGCGTGGGCTTGCGGCGCGCGACGGCTTCCTGCACCTCACGCACCGTGCTGGGGCCGCGATCCCACAGCACGGTGAGGATTTCAAGCTCCGCGTCGGTGGGCCGCGGCGGATCGTTTGGCTTTCCAGGCATGTTCTACGAAGAACATACTACGAAGAGCTTCGTTTGTCAAGCGGGAACATATGGCCCTTTGTAGGGGTCGGCCATGGCCGACCCCTGGAGTTTCTACATTTTCCCCGCGGTTTGTTTTGATTCGATTGCCCCCAGCGGAGATCCGCGGTCCCCAAAGTGAGTCTGTCTATATTGAGTTCTATTGACAGACCGGCCCCAGTATGGCATCCTGTTCTTAGCCCA
>CAIRXZ010000192.1 GCA_903882645.1 uncultured Acidobacteriia bacterium
ACCCGAGCCAACACCCCAGCCCGCTTCAGTTCCCTGGTGCTCATTCCTGTCCGCTCCAATCCGACCTCCTCTAGAGGTCTTCAGAATAGGGGACATTTCTAACGAGGCCATAAGGGGACATTATCAAAGTGGCGCGACAGGTAAGGCTTTGGTTATCCGGCAGTTGGGAGCACCACAACATAGCGGTGTTATGAGGTGCCGGGGGCTTTCGACTTCGCGGCGACTTTGCACAGCGAAGACCTGCCGGAGAACTTCTCCGTGGGCCTGGCGTTTCTCCCGAAGGACGGCACGGGAGAAGTTCTGATGCTGCAATGCCACGGTCCGCACGGAGGATCGCACCCGGACGGCGCGGCGACCAAGCGCAGAATCCCCCGGCCCACCCTGCCGGGGGCGGAATTGCACGATAATTCTAGGGTGAACCTGAAATCGCTGCTGTCGATCATCGTGCCGGTGTACAACGAGGAGGAGTTCGTCGAGGTTGCGGTGGTGCGGGCGCTGGAGGCGCCGCTGCCGGAGGGGCTTCGGTCGGAGGTGGTGGCGGTGGACGACGGATCGACCGATTCCTCGGGGCGGATTCTGGAGGAATTGGCGGCGCGGTTTCCGGAGCGGGTGCGCGTGTTTCACCACGAGGCGAACCGCGGCAAAGGGGCGGCGGTGCGCACGGCAATCGAGCACGCGGGCGGGGAGTTTGGCATTATCCAGGATTCCGACCTGGAGTACGACCCGGCGGAGTATCCCAGGGTGCTCGGGCCGCTGGCGGCGCAGAAGGCCGACGTGGTTTACGGCTCGCGCTTTCTGATCTCCGGGGAGCGGCGCGTGCTTTATTATTGGCATTCGCTGGCCAACCACTTCCTGACCACGGCGTGCAACATGGCGGCGGATCTCAACCTGACGGACATGGAGACGTGCTACAAGGCGTTTCGGCTGTCGCTGGCGCGCAGCATTCCGATCCGCAGCGACCGCTTTGGCATCGAGCCGGAGCTCACCATGAAATTCGCGCAGCGGCAGGCGGCCATTTACGAAGTCCCCATCAGCTACCATGGCCGCACCTACGAGGAGGGAAAGAAGATCGGCGCGGCCGATGCGTTCGCGGCGCTGGGGACCATCGCACGGTGCTATTTCCGGCCGGACCTTTACGTGGACCGCGGCGCGCGCATGCTGGCGGCGCTGGCCGGGGCGGTGCGCTTCAACAAATGGATGGCGGATACGATCGCTCCGGCGCTCGGATCGCGGGTGCTGGAACTGGGCGCCGGGATCGGCAACATGACCCGCCACCTTGCGCGGGGCCGGCGCTATTATATGGCGACCGATATCGACGGAGAACACCTGGCGCGGATGCGCGTGCGATTTCAGGGGAGGCCGAACCTGGCGGTCCGGCGCTGCGACCTTGGAGACGATGGGGATTTCGCGGACCTTGCGGAGCGCTTCGACACGGTGGTCTGCCTGAACGTTCTGGAGCACGTCGAAGACGATTTGGGCGCATTGCGCCGGATACGGCGGGCGCTTCAGCCCGGGGGCCGCGCCATCGTCCTCGCGCCGCGGGACCAGGCGATTTACGGGTCGCTCGACAAGGTGCTGGGGCACTACCGGCGCTATGGGGACGGGGAACTTGAAGCGCGCATGGAACAGGCGGGCTTTCGGGTGGAACGCACGCTTCCGTTCAACCGCGTCACCCGGCCGGGATGGTGGTTGAATGGGCAAGTCCTGCGGCGCGAAAGCTTCGGCGGATTACAGCTTCGGGTCTTCGACGCGCTGGTTCCGGTGTGGAGGCGGATCGACCATCTGCTTCCGTGGCAGGCGGTTTCGACGATCGGAATCGGGGTGGCGGAGTGAGGGACCTTACTCGACCAGCAGGGCGCAGATGCGGTCGATGACGGCGCGGATGGCGGCGTCCGGGGCGGTGTAATTGTTGACGAGGATGGAGAAGGCGAGCCAGCTTCCGCCGGGCCTTCCGGCATAGCCGGAAAGCGCGCTCACGTGGGATTCCGTTCCGGTCTTGGCGAAGATCCGTCCGGCGGCGGGGCTATCGGCGAAACGCGCGCTGAGCGTTCCGTCCCGGCCGGCGATGGGCAGCAGGGAGATCCAATCGTCGCGCGCGGGGGCGGCGTACATGAAGCGCAACAGCTTGACCACGGCCGCGGGACTCACCAGATCGGTCCGCGACAGGCCGGAGCCATCGGTAAAACTCCAGGAATCCGGATCGACGCCGGCCTCGCCGAGGAAGGCGCGCAGTTCTTCGAGACCGGCCTCGAAGCTGCCGACGCCTCGGCGGGCGCGGCCCACGGCGCGGAGGGCCATTTCGGCGTGCAGGTTCTGGCTGATTTTGGCGGCGAAGCGCAGGTCCTCGATGAGAGGGGCGGAAACACGGCGGGCCAACTCGATGCCGGGGAGGCCGGGGGACGCGGGGGCTTCGGTGAGGCTGGGCAGCTCATCGCGGTACAAGTGGCGGGACACGGCCCCGCCGAGGACCGCGATACCGCGCTCTTCCAAGGCTTGGCGGAAAGCCCACGCGGCGTAACGAGCCGGGTCGGGGACTGCGAGCGACAAGGTCCGGCCGGGGTCGCGGAGGGGAATGGATCCCCAGAGACGAATGCGCGCGCCGCCGGGCTCGACTTCGAAATCGATTTTGCCCTCGGCCCCCGCCGCCGCGGTGCGGACGCGGTTGTCGATGGCGAAGACCTCGATGGGGGGATCGAGCTCGAGAGCGGCCGGATCGCCGGCGCGCGGTCCCGGCAGAACGGTGAGGGCCAGGGAGTTGTCGTTGACGGCGAGGGCGGAGACGGGCGCGCCGAGATCGTACCGGAGGTCGTCGGCGGCCCAGCCTTCGGCGTAGGGTTCCCAGACGTACCACGCGTCGTCGCCGACGATATCGCCATCGACCCGCTTGACGCCGCGCGCGGCCACCTGGGCGGCCAGATCGGCGAGGGCGGCCAGCGGGTCGCCGGGGGAGGCGCCCATGCGGTAGGGGATGGCGCGCCCGGACAGGTTCGGATCGCCGCCGCCGGCGAGGATGAGCGGTCCGCGGACGCGCCCCTCGGCGTCGGGCGGGTTTTCGGCCAGAACGCGCGTCCGGAAGGTGAAGTCGCGGCCGAGGCGGGTGAGCGCGAGCGCGGTGGTAAAGAGCTTGGTATTGGAGGCGGGGATGAAGAGGCGGCCGGGGTTGAGCTCGTAGAGCGTCTGGCCGCCCTGAAGATCCACGATCTGAATACCCCAGAAGGCGGAACGGGCGGCCGGCGACGCTTCGAGCAGCCGGCCGATGCGCTCCGGGAGGGTGGCGGCCGGGGATGCGGCGTGGGAGAGCGCGGCCGCCAGCGCGGCGATTGCGCATGTGAGGCTCCAGACCGCCGACCGCCGGCCTGTCGCGGCAGTCAATAGGCTTGATTCCGCGAACAAAGAGCGGGTCCGGGGGGACCCGCGCAGACCAGGGGGTCTGCCCCACAAATCGTGCAGCATCCCCGTTGGGCCACCGCCTTCCAGCGCGCGCTTCATCTTCCGGTAACCTTCGATTCCAGCCAGATGGCCAGGAGCAGGAGCGTCACCATGCAGGTTCCGAACAGGGGAATGCCGATCACGACTCTTACCGATTGGGTCGCGGCCGCGGCATAGCCCAGCGAAGCCGGGGCCAGCAGGCCGCCCATCAAAGCCAGGGAAAAGATGCCGCTGAAAAAGCCGGGATGGTAATAGGGGAACCGCCGTCCGATGGCTTCGGCGACCAGCGGGTAGATGCTGGCAAAACCGGCCCCTAGAAAGAAGACCCCGGACGCGGCCCCGAACCCGCCGCCGGCGAAATAGAGAATCGAGCAGCCGAACAGGGCGGAAACGACGCTGCCCAGCAATAGCCAACCGTGGCGGACGCGCGGGAGGATTTCGATGGCGCCCAACCGGCCGGCGAGGAGGAAGAGCCAGTACAGGGCCAGCGTGAGGAGGGCGCCTCCGGGGCTCAGGCCCACCTTGAGGATGAGGTATAGGGGGAGCCAGCCGGCGATGGACCATTCGTTCCCGCACTGAAAAAAGAGGAGCAGGGCGAATAACACGGCGCCCAGGCTGCGAAAATCGGCGAGAGCCTGGCGCAGCGTGAGATCCGTGTCCGGCGCGGCGGCGGAGTAGGAGGACTTGAAGTAGATGGCGGCGAAAACGGCCGGCGGGGCGGCCATGAGCGCCAGGGTGGTGGCGACGTAGTAACCGTTGGAAGCGGCCATGGCCACCAGGGTGGCCGCCAGGCAGCCGACTCCGTACCAGATGCCGCCCCGGATGACGGCGGCGGCGGCGCCGGAGTGATAGGTCCGGGAGAGGACGTGGAACAACGCCATGTTTACTAGTCCGGCGGCGGCGCCCAAGACCAGCAGGCCGGCCGCGCGCCACCACGCGGAGGCGGGCGGAGGGACCATCGCCAGGTAAATCAGCGAGGCGCAGGCCAGCAGGCAGGCAAACACAAGGAGGAAAGAGGCTCCGCGGCGGGCCATCAGGAAGCGCGCCAGCTTGAACGACGCGGCCAATCCCACGGCGAGGCACAGGAAGTAATTGCCAACGGCGACGAAATCGGTGGGGTCGCGATGGCAGCCCCAAGCGGGCAGAATCGCCCCCAGGAAGGCCAGCAGAAAGCCGGAGAGGAGGAACCCGGCGAGCGCCTTTCCCGCGGCGGAGGGTTGCTCTTCCGCCTCAGCCGGGTTGGATGGGGCAAAACTCACAGGTTGATTGTAGCAAGGGCTTTGCCCGTGAGATGCCTCCGGGATTTGCCAGGCAGGAGGTGGAGTACGGAAGCCGGAAGTCGGGAGACAGGAGGCGGAATACGCAACACGTACGGGGCGATTCCGACTTCCCGGCTCCGGCTTCCGGCTTCTCGACATCGACAAGTCTTTGTCGATGTTGGCGAGGGAAGGGCCTAAAGTTCCGGCGAGTTAGGCCGATTAACCCGGCATGGCGATGAGAACCTCAATTGAAGAGGCGTCTCCGGAGGCGACCCACAAGGCGTCCGGGGGGGAATCGGGCCGCGCCGCGCGGATCGGGGGCGCGGTTCCGAATTCGGACAGGGGTGCCTCCTTGGACGCCGGCAAGCAGAGCGGACGAATCGGCGAATTGGCGGCGGAGGACCGGAAAACCCTCCACGCAGACGCCATTAGGGCCTTGGCAACGGAGGACGAATCGGCTTGGCGCCGCTACATGGTCGAGCTGCTGATCAGTAGCGAACTGCTGGTCGAGGCCCTGTGCGATCCATCCCTGAGCCGCGCCCAGGCCGTGGCTTTGGCGCGCGCGGCGATGGCGGTAGATCCAATGACGGACGTCACGCTGGCCAGGTTCCTCGCGGACAAAGAATCGGGCGAGGGGGGGAAAGACCCGAAGGAACTGGCGCGGCTGATGGAGGTCCTGGCGGAGATTTCGAACGGGGCGCGCATTCTGCCTTTTCTGAAACGGATGGCGCGGCACCCGAATCCGCACGTGCGATCCAAAGCCGTTTTGATGGTCGGCCGGGCCGCCCCCGCTCCAAACAACCCGCGGGACCGCCTTGCGGAACCGAATCCCCGGGTTCGCGCGAACCTGGTCGAGGCGGTCGGGGTGACGGACAGCGAGGAATCGCGCGCGCTCCTGCTCGCGGCGGCGCAAGACCGCAACAACCGCGTGGTGGGAAACGCGCTACTTGCGCTTTATCGCCTCGGGGACGCGTCCGCCGAACCGGCCCTGCTGAAAATGGCGGAGCACGAAGCCTACCTGTTCCGCGCCACATGCGCCTGGGTGCTCGGCGAGATCGCCGAGCCCTGGAGTTTCTACATTTTCCCCGCGGTTTGTTTTGATTCGATTGCCCCCAGCGGAGATCCGCGGTCCCCAAAGTGAGTCTGTCTATATTGAGTTCTATTGACAGACCGGCCCCAGTATGGCATCCTGTTCTTAGCCC
>CAIRXZ010000193.1 GCA_903882645.1 uncultured Acidobacteriia bacterium
AAGCCATCGAACCAGTCCTGCCCCTCCGCCAAATCCTTGACGATTGGAATCAACTCTCCGCCGAATTGAACGAGGCGCCCCGCAAACGCTTGAGTGCGATGATGAATAGAGGTTCATTATTATCTTAGCGCTTATGGGGGCCCGCCCCACCTAATCGCCCGAGTCGGCATCACTTCTGTGTCGCACGCCCGCCGCCTGCCGGCTTGCTCAGCCTTCGGCCGCCGGTCGTCGCGTGGCGCTGGCTGGACGGAACGGTCCCTGGCTCAACTTTTCGCCGCCTCCATGCTCTCTTCCACGATCCGCCCGTCGAACAGCCGGATGGTGCGGTCGGCGAATTCGGCGTACCTGGGGTCGTGCGTCACCATGCAGATGGTCGAACCAGCCTGGTGCAGCTCGCGCAGCAGACTCATGACCGCCTCGCCGTTGGCCGAATCCAGATTGCCGGTAGGCTCGTCCGCCAGCAGAATCAACGGCTCGCCGCTCAGTGCGCGGGCCACCGCCACCCGCTGCTGCTGGCCGCCGGAGAGCTGCGAGGGATAGTGCTTCATGCGGTGCGACATCCCCACCCGGTCGAGCGCCTCCTGAACGCGCCGCTTCCGCTCCGCCGACGGCATGCCCCGGTAGGTCAGCGGCAGCTCGACGTTCTCGTACACGGTGAGATCTCCGATCAGGTTGAACGCCTGAAAGATGAAGCCGATCTCGCGGTTCCGGATGCGCGCCCGCTCGGAAAGCTTCAGACCCGTCACCGGCTTGCCGTTCAGGTAGTAGCCGCCTCCGGTGGGCGTGTCGAGCAGTCCCAAAATCGCGAGCAGCGTCGATTTGCCGCAGCCCGACGGACCGGCGATCGAGAGGTACTCTCCTTTCTTCACGTCGAAATGGATGCCCGAAAGCGCATGCGTCTCCACCTCGTCGGTCACGAAGACCTTGCTCACGCTGTCCAACCTGATCAGCGGTTCAGAGCCGTTGTCCATGATATTCCCCTTTGCAAAAACAATCGGCCGCCGGCAGGCGCAAGCCGAAGACGGCGTCAGTTCAAACGAATCCGGTCGTACGCGTCGTACTGCGACATTTCCGAAAGAATCACGCGATCGCCAGGCTTCAGGCCGTCCCGGATCTCGATGTAACTCACCGAGCTTCGGCCGAAGGTCGCCTTGACTTTCTGGGCGTACTTGCCGTCGGGATCGATCTTGAAGATCTGGACGGTGGCGTTCTCCTGCCCGAACACCGGTTTTCCCACGTAAACCACATTATCGAGCTTTTCAATCTGCACGGTGCCGTCCACGCTGAGATCCGGGCGCGCGCCGGGCGGAAGTTGGCCGTCCAGCTTCACGTCGACGGTTACCGTGCCGTTGATGATGGACGGGTCGATGCGTGAGACATGGCCGTTGATCAGCCCGTTGCGCGTATCTACGACCGCGGCCAGCCCGATGACAATGTCCTTTACCTGCGTTTCGGCGATTTTCAGCTCGGCCTTCAGTTTGGAGGGCTGCGCCACCTTGCCCAGCGGCGTCCCGGCAGTCACTTTCTGCCCCACTTCCACCGGCGTCAGCGGCGAGGGAAGCTGCTGGAGCATGCCGTCAAACCCGGCGCGCACCCTCAACTGCTCCACCTGGCTCTTCTTTAAATTGTAGTCGGCGCGCAACTGCTCGACCTTCACGCGCTGGGCCGCCAATTGGGCTTCCTCGGCGGCGCCGTTGATGGCGAGGCGCTGCTCTTCGATGGCGTTGCGCTTGGCCAGTTGTTCGGCCTTGACTTCGGAGATCCTGGCATCCACCGCCGGCAACAGGCTTTCCTTGGCCAGGGCGACGTCGCGATCGGCCTGAAGTCTGGCCGTGCTGTAGTCGGCCGTCACCTGCGCGGCGGTCGATTTCATGTCGAGAAGGGCCTTTTCCAGGGTGACCTTGAGGTTATCGGTGTCCGCCTCGGCGGCTTTGAGCGCAAACTGGGCGTCCAGCGCGGCCGTTTCCAGATCGGGGTTGGCCAGGACCATGACGATCGAATCGGCCTTGACCGGCGTGCCGGGCTTGATCGGAATCTGCTCCACCCTCCCGTCGGTGGTGGCTGGAATCAGCATGGTCTCCTCGGGAACCAGGGTCCCAAGACCGTGCACCTCGCGCAGCATCGATCCTCGTTTCACCGTGTCCGGCCATAGGGCGGACATCTCGACTTCCGGCGCCGCCGGTTTGAGCCGCGATACTCCGTACCATATGCCGGAGATCGCCGCCGCGGCGACTACGCCAAAAACCGTCCAGCGCAGGATCTTCCTCCGGCGCACGTCTTTTCGTGGTACGTCCATTCGATGTTCCAGGCTGGAGATGGCACGGCATCTGCCACTCCCCACCACACATAAGACTATGACGCTGAAAAGGAAAGAGTGTTCCCGAAAAATCGCGGGTGTCCGGTTTTGGGATGCCCTGTGCGGTAGCAGGACAGAGGGAGGCTTGCTTGGCTCGCGGGGCGGACCCCGCGGCGCCCCATAGGCCGCCGGCCTCCAGGCACGGGGCGGCCTGAGGTATCATCGGGAAGGGAGAAGCCAGCTCCTATGACCAATGCGCAGCTTTTCCTCGCCATCGGCGTTCCCGCCCTCCTCAACGCCATCATGTTTGGCCTGCTCATGGCCTACATCAACGCCAAGTTCGACGGCGTCAACCAGCGCTTTGAAAGCGTGAATCAGCGCTTCGAGGGCATCAATCAGCGCTTCGAAGCCATCAACCAGCGCTTCGACGACATGCGCGACCTCTGGCGTACCGAACTGCGCCGCGTGGAAGACGTCATAGACGCCCGCCTCAAACACCTCGAAGAAGCGCACGAATAGGCTGCCGGCCGCCGCTACTTCCGGACCAGGTCCTGGACCGTGGGCAGTTGCGAGGCCTCCCATCCGCCGCCCAGGGCTTCGATCAGCAGCACGCTCGCGGTCATGCGGCGGGTCCGTACATCGATGGCGGAACGCTCGTCCTGCAAGGCGATGGTCTGTACCGTGATCACTTGCAGATAACTGGCGGTTCCGCCCTTGTACTGCGCGGTGGAGACCGCCACCGAGCGTTGGGCCGATTTCACGGCCTGGTCCAGGATGCCGGCTTCGCCGGCCAGGACGCGGAGCGCGGCCAGGTTGTCTTCCACCTGCTGGAAAGCGGTCAGCACTGTCTGACGGTAGGCAGCCGCCGTGGCATCGTAGCTCGCCTGGGCCTCCGCCACCTGGGCGGTGCGCCTGCCGGCGTCAAACAGGATCTGCGCCAGTTGCGGTCCCAAGGTCCAGAAGCGGCTGGGCCAGGTGATCCAGTTGACGAAGCTGGTGGATTCGAGTCCGGCGGAGGCGGCGAACGTCAGGGTTGGAAAGAATGCCGCCTTGGCGATGCCGATCTGTTGATTGGCGGCGGCGGCCTGGCGCTCGGTTTCGGCGATATCGGGCCGGCGTTCCAATAGGGCCGAGGGCAAGCCTACGGGGATTTGCGGAGGAGAGACCTGCAGGGGCGCGCTCGGAATCGAAAAGCCCATGGGCGGCTTGCCGGTCAGAATCGCGATGGCATGTTCCAACTGCGTGCGCTGGACTCCGAGGTCGGTCAATTGCGCCTGCGTGGTGTAGAGTTGGGTTTCGGCCTGCGCCACGTCGCTATCGGAGGCGATGCCCCCGGCGAAGCGGTTGCGGGTGAGCGTGAGGAACTCCTGATAGGACTGGACGGTCTGCTGGAGCAGCTCAACATCGCCATCGAGCCCGTGCAATTGGAAATAGTCCTGGGCGAGCTCGGACTGGTAGAGCAGCCGGGCGTTCTCCAGCAGCGCCGCCATGGATTGGGCCGTGTTCGCACTGGCTGCGACGCCGCGGTGGATGCTTCCCCAGACGTCGGCGGTGTAGGAAGCGCTCACCGGAATGTTATAGGTCCCCAGCGGGCTGGAGGGGGGAGTGGAGAGCCGCGAGGAGGCCTGGGAACCGGTGACCGAGGCCGAGCCTGTGACCGCGGGGTATAGAGCGGCGCGCGCCACCCGCACCGCGGCCTGGGCTTCGCGGAAATTCGCCTCGGCCTCCAACACGTTCTGGTTGGAGATGCTCACCTGCTCTTCGAGGGCGTTGAGCGCCGGGTCGCCGAAGATCTCCCACCATTTGCCGCGGAGCGTCCCGTCGCTGGGCTCCGCTTCCTTCCAGCCCGCGGGCGGCTCTTCCTTGAAACTCTGCGGCACGGGAACGGATGGGCGCTGGTACTGGGGAACTTTGAGGCAGCCGGGAGAAAACAGCGCCGCGGCGGCGAGCATTGCGGCGAGCGGGGTGGTTCTGGTCTGCTGGCGCATGGTGTTCTATTCCTCGGATTCCGCCGGCTCGAGCGGCTTGGGCGCGAGGCCGCGCACACGCTCCCACCAATGCCGCATGCGGTCGAAGTAGAGATAGACCACGGGGGTCGTAAACAAGGTCAGCGCCTGGCTCATGATCAGCCCGCCGATGATGGTAATGCCGAGCGGGCGGCGCAACTCCGATCCGGTGCCTGTGCCGAGCGCCAGGGGCAAAGCGCCCAGCATGGCGGCGAACGTGGTCATTAGAATTGGGCGAAAACGCAACAGGCTGGCTTCGAAAATGGCGTCGCGAGGGTTTTTGTGTTCGTTGCGCTCGGCAGCCAGGGCAAAATCGACGATCAGGATGCCGTTCTTCTTTACCAAGCCGATCAGCAGAATGATGCCGATCATGGCGATGACGCTGAGATCGGTGTGCGTGAGCATGAGCGCCAGGAATGCCCCCACGCCCGCCGAGGGGAGCGTGGAAAGAATGGTGACGGGATGGATGTAGCTTTCGTAGAGAATGCCAAGCATGAGGTAGACCGCCGCCAGAGCCGCCGCAATCAGGTAAGGCTCGCTGCCGAGCGAATCCTGATAGGCCGCCGCCGTGCCGGTGAACATGGTCTGGATCGTGGGCGGAAGACCAACCTTGCGGGAGGCCTCGTCGACGGCCAGTTCGGCGTCGCCCAGCGCGACGCCGGGCTGCAGGTTGAACGAGATCGTAACCGACGGGAACAGACCCTGGTGGTTCACCGAGAGCGGCGCCACGGCCGGACCGTAATGGGCGATGGCGCTCAGGGGGACCTCCTGGCCATTGGGCGCCCGCACATAAATCTCCCTCAAGGTCTCCGGATTCTGCCAGTACCGCGGGGCCGCCTCCATCACCACGTGATACTGGTTCAGCGATTTATACATGGTCGATACCTGGCGCTGGCCGAAGGCGTCGTACAGCGTGTTATCGATCAACTGCGGCGAGATGCCGAAGCGCGCGGCGGTCTCGCGATCGTAGGTCACCAGGGACTGAAGGCCGCGGTTCTGCTGGTCGCTGTTTACGTCGACGATGATGGGAACGGATTTCAACTGCTGGAACATGCGGGGAGCGTAAGCGATCAGATCCTGCACGTTGTCGCCCCGCATCGTGAATTGGTAGAGCGCGGCGGCGTTCCTGCCGCCGACGCGCAGGTCTTGGGAAGACTGCAGGTACAGCGTCGCGCCGGGGACCCTGGCGAGCTTCGGCCGCAGGCGCTGCATGATGTAATCGACCGTGATCTTGCGCTCCGCGAGCGGCTTGAGAGAGATAAACATGCGTCCCTGGTTCAGGGTGGACGCGCCGCCGCCGCCTCCTCCGCCGCCTCCTGTAAAGCCGATTGCGGTGTCCACCGCGGGGTCGGCGGCGACGATGTTCACCATCCGCAACAGGGTCTTGTCCATGGATTGAAACGACGTGTCCTGGTCGGCGATGATCTGGCCGCTCATGCGTCCCGTGTCCTGCTGTGGAAAGAATCCCTTGGGCACGCGAATGAACAAGTACACATTCAGGCCAAGGGTGGTTAGCAGGACGAGCAGGGTGACAAACGAGTGGCGGAGCGCCACCGAGAGCGCCTTGCCGTATAGACCCACGATCCGGTTGAAACCGTCTTCGGCCGCGTGGTAGAGCCGCCCATGGGTTTCATGCCCCTTCAACAGATGAGCGCACATCATGGGCGTGGCCGTGAGCGAAATGACCATGGACACCAGGATGGCCACCGACAGCGTGACTGCGAATTCGCGGAGGAGGCGGCCGACAATCCCTCCCATCAGCAGCAGCGGGATGAACACCGCCGTCAGCGAAACGCTCATGGTGACCACGGTGGACCCGATTTCCCGGGCTCCCTTCAGGGCGGCTTCAAACGGGCCGAGGCCGGCTTCCAGGTAGCGCGTGATGTTTTCGATCACCACGATGGCGTCGTCCACCACGAAGCCGGTCGAGATGGTCAGGGCCATCAGCGAGAGGTTGTCGAGGCTGTAGCCGGCCAGGTACATGACGCCGAAGGTTCCCAATAGCGATACCGGAACCGCGATGCTGGGAATTAACGTGCTCCGGACATTCTTGAGAAATACGAAGACCACCAGGACCACCAGCCCCACCGAGATGATCAGGGTTCGCTCCACGTCGTGGACGGAAGCGCGGATGGTCTGGGTTTGATCCATGGCGACCTGCAAGTCGATGGACGCGGGGATGGCGGCGTGAATTTGCGGCAGCACGGCGCGTATGCGGTCCACCGTTTCGATGATGTTGGCGCCCGGTTGGCGGAATATGATGAGCAACACCCCGGGCTTGCCGTTGGCGTAGCCGGCGCTGCGCAGGTCTTCCACGGAATCGATGGCGTCGCCGACGTCGGAGACGCGCACGGCGGCGCCGTTGTGATAGGCGATCAGCAGGGGCTTATACTCGATGGCATTAAATAGCTGGTCGTTGGCGCCCACCTCCCACATCTGGCGCCCGTCGGAGAAGTGCCCTTTGGGAGTGTTGGCGTTGGCGGCGGCGAGGGCCGTGCGGACCTGTTCCAGGCCAATGCCGTATTTGTTCAACGCGGATGGATTCAGCTCGATGCGAACGCCGGGAAGCGCGCTCCCGCCCACGCCCACTTGCCCCACGCCCCGAACCTGCGCCAGTTTCTGCGCCATGATGGTGGACGCGGCGTCGTACATCTGGCCCTTGCTCAGCACGTCCGAGGTCAGCGCGATCATGAAGATGGGGGACTCGGCCGGATTCACCTTGCGGTAGGTGGGGTTGTTGGGAAGATTGGTCGGCAAATAGCCGCGGGCGGCGGCGATGGCTGCCTGCACGTCGCGCGCGGCGGCGTCGATGTTGCGGTTCAGATCGAATTGCAGCGTGATGCTGCACGATCCGAGCGTGCTCGAGGACGTCATCTCGGTGACGGCCGCGATGCGCCCGAATTGGCGCTCCAGCGGGGTGGCCACCGACGATGCCATGGTCTCCGGACTGGCGCCCGGCAAGCCGGCGCTTACCGAGATCGTGGGAAAATCCACCTGCGGCAGAGGAGATACGGGGAGAATGCGGAATGCAACCGCGCCGGCCAGCGCAATCGCGACCGTGAGAAGGGTGGTGGCAACCGGCCTGTGAACGAACGGAGCGGAAATGTTCATGCCATCACTCCGCGGGGACGGGCGTCAGCCCGGGACTCGATTGTTTGCGCCCCGAGAGGCGCCTGGCCAGCCGGTCGAAGAACAGATAGATAACCGGCGTGGTGAAGAGGGTCAGCATCTGGCTGATGATCAGACCGCCGATCATGGTGATGCCGAGCGGCCGGCGCAACTCCGACCCCGTGCCCGTGCCGAGAGCCAGCGGCGCCGCGCCGAGCAACGCCGCCATGGTGGTCATCAGAATGGGGCGGAAGCGCAACAGACAGGCCTGGTATATGGCGTCGATGGGCTGCATGCCCTGCTTTCGCTCGCAATCCAGCGCGAAATCGATCATCATGACGCCGTTCTTGTTCACAATTCCGATGAGCAGGACGATGCCGATCAGCGAGATCACGCTGAAGTCTGCGCCCGTGACGTTTAGGGCCAGCAGCGCGCCCACGCCGGCCGAGGGAAGCGTGGACAGAATCGTGATCGGATGGATGTAGCTCTCGTAGAGCACGCCAAGGACGATGTATTCGGTCGCCAGCGCCGCCAGAATCAGCAACCACTCGTTGGTCAGCGACGTCTGAAACGCCTGGGCTGTACCCTGAAACGCCGCTTGAATGCTGGGCGGCAATCCGATTTCCTGCTTGACCTTATTCACGGCATTCACGGCATTGCCCAGCGAAGCGGTGGGAGACAGGTTGAAGGAGAGCGTGATCACCGGGAACTGACCCTGGTGGTTTACGGTGATGGGGACGGCCAGGGTTTCCACATGGGTGAAGGCGCTTAGCGGGACTTGGCCTCCCGTGGGGAATGCGGTGGAGGACGCGATAACGCCGCCTCCCAACGCGGTGCTGGCGAGGGCGGCCGCGGAGTTAGCGGCCGAAGTGGCGGCGGAACTCGTGTTGGCGGGTCCTTGCGAGACTGCCCCGGAGGCCGAACCGCCCGCCACCAGGCCCGCGCCGCCGCTCGAGGATCCCGCGCCCGTGCGGATAAACAGATTGCGCAGGTCCGCTGGGTTCTGCCGGAACGAGGGCTTCACTTCGAGCACTACGTGGTACTGGTTGAGTTGCGTGAAGATGGTAGACACTTCCCGCTGGCCGTAGGCGTCGTACAGAGTCTGGTCGATGGCCGCGGGCGTGATTCCCAGACGCGCGGCCGTGTCGCGGTCGAATACCAGCTTCGCGCGCAGGCCCTGCACCTGCTGGTCGGTGGCTACATCGCTCAGTTCCGGCAGTTCCCGCAGCCGGGCCAGCATTTTCGGCGCATACGCGTTCAACTCGTCCGCGCTGGGGTCTTCCAGTGTGTATTGGAACTGAGTGCGGCTGACGCGGTCTTCCACCGTCAGATCCTGTACCGGCTGCATGAACAAAGTAATGCCGGCCACTTCCGCCAAATGCGGCTGAAGGCGCCGAATCACGTCGGAAGCGCCGATCTTGCGCTCGTCGAGCGGTTTGAGATTGATCAGAATGCGGCCGCTGTTCAGGGTGGTATTGGTTCCATCGATGCCGATGAAGGAGGAGAGGCTCTGCACCGCCGGATCGGTCAGAATCACCTTGGCGAGCCGCTGCTGAAACGACGACATCTCGGGAAACGACACAGTCTGCGCCGCTTCCGAAACGCCCTGAATGACGCCCGTATCCTGGATGGGGAAAAAGCCCTTTGGAATGGTGTAAAACTGGTAGCACGTAAGGGCCAGCGTGCCGGCCGCCACCAGCAGCGTCGCGGTTTGCCAGCGCAGCACAAACCGCAATATCCTGCCGTAAAGCGCGATCACGGCCTCGAAGGCGCGTTCCGAGGCGCGGTACAGGCGTCCTCGGGAGGCCTCGGGTTTGTGCTTGAGCAGCTTCGCGCACATCATGGGCGTTAGCGTCAGCGATACGAGGGCGGAGACCAGAATGGTGACGGCCAGGGTGACCGCGAATTCGCGGAAGAGCCGGCCGACGATATCGCCCATGAACAGCAGCGGAATGAGCGTCGCGATCAGCGAACCCGTCAGAGAGATGATGGTGAAGCCGATTTGCTCGGCGCCCTTCAGCGCCGCCTGCAGGGGCGCCTCTCCCTGTTCGATGTAGCGCGCGATGTTCTCGATCATCACGATGGCGTCGTCCACCACGAAGCCGGTCGAGATGGTCAGCGCCATCAAGGTGAGGTTGTTGAGGCTGTAACCGAGCATGTACATCGCCCCGAACGTGCCCACCAGCGATAGTGGAACGGCCACGCTCGGTATGATGGTCGCCGAAACGTTGCGCAGGAACAGGAAGATCACCATCACCACCAGCCCCACCGTCAGCATGAGCGCGAACTGGACATCCGAGACGGATGCGCGGATGGTGTTGGTTCGGTCGGTGAGGATGCTCACCTGAATCGACTTCGGCAGCGTGGAGGTCAGTTGCGGCAGCAACAGTTTGATGCGATCCACCACCTGGATGATGTTGGCGCCGGGCTGCCGCTGGATGTTCATGATCACGGCCGGAGCCTCATTCATCCAGGCGGCCTGCCGGACGTTCTCGATGTCGTCGATCACGTCGGCGACCTGGGTAAGCTTCACCGGGGCGCCGTTTCGGTAGGCCACGATGAGCGGGCGGTAGTCGCCCGACGAGAGCAACTGGTCGTTGGCGCCGATCTGGTAGGCCTGGTGCGCCCCGTCGAAATTCCCCTTCGCCTGATTTACGTTGGCGGCGACGATGGCGCTGCGAACGTCCTCCAGATTCAGACCGTTGGAAGCCAGCACGGTGGGGTTCACCTGGATGCGGACGGCCGGCTTCTGTCCGCCGCTGATGCTGACCAGCCCTACGCCGGGCAATTGCGAGATCTTCGGCGCCAGGCGGGTGTCGGCAAGGTCCTCCACGCGCGACAGCGGTTCGGTCTTGGAAGTAAGCGCCAGGGTCAGAATGGGCGTGTCGGCCGGGTTGGTTTTGGCGTAAATCGGCGGGACCGGAAGGTCCGAGGGAAGAAAGGTTCCGGAGGCGTTGATGGACTGCTGCACTTCCTGTTCGGCGACGTCGATACCCAGGCTGAGATTGAATTGCAGGGTGATGACCGAGCTTCCGTCCGAGCTGGTGGAGGTCATCTGCTGCAGGCCCGGCACCTGGCCGAACTGACGCTCGAGAGGCGCTGTGACCGAAGACGCCATCACATCCGGGCTGGCGCCGGGATAGAACGTGATTACCTGGATGGTCGGATAATCCACCTCAGGCAGCGCGGAAACCGGCAACTGCTTGTAGGCCACCGCGCCTGCCAGCAGGATGCCAATCATGAGGAGCGACGTCGCAACCGGCCGGAGGATGAACGTCCGGGAGGGACTCACTTCGGCTTCCCCCCGGATCTGCCGCCAGCCTGCGCGTCGGCCATTTGAACGGTGACTTGGGCGCCTTCCGACAGCTTGTCGACGCCGGTCATGACCAGCACGTCGCCGGGGGCGATTCCGCTGGTAACTTCGGTGTTGTCGCCTTCCACCACCCCTTCGGTGATCTGCCGGACGCTGACGCTGCGGTCGGCGTTAACTACGTAGACATAAGTGGAATTGGTGGTCCGCTGGATCACGGCGCTGGGCGCCAGCGTGACTCCATGCTTTTCCTCCACCAGCAGGTGCACGTTGACGAACTGGTTGGGGAAGAGCAGGCCGGCGCTGTTGTCGAAATTGGCGCGAAGCCGGAGCGTTCCCGTGGTCGGATCGATCTGGTTGTCCACCGTCGCCAGCGTCCCGGAGCCGATCTTCGTGGTGTTCGCCCGGTCGTAGGCATAGGCCGTCAAATGCTGCCCCGCGGCCATCTTGCGAAGCACCACCGGAAGATCGTCCTCGGCAACCGTGAAAATGACGCTGATGGGCTGGATTTGCGTGATCACCAGCAGACCGTTCGTGTCGGCGGCATGTACGATGTTCCCTGGATCCACCAGCCGCAGCCCAACCTTACCGGTAATGGGCGCCCGAATGCTGCAATAGACCAGGTTCAGCTTGGCGCTGTCGATCTGCCCCTGGTCGGTCTTCACCACCCCTTCGGCCTGCGCCACCGCCGCCTTCTGGGTGGCCAGTTGTTGTTCGGGAATCGCGTTCTGCGCCAGCAGTTTCTGGTAGCGGTCGAGATCGACGCGCGCATTATCGAGCGTGGCCTGGTCGCGCGCCATTTGCCCCTCGGCCTGCTCCAACATCACCTGGTACGGCCGCGGGTCGATTTCCACCAGCAGGTCGCCCTCCTGCACCATGTCGCCTTCGTTGTAGTGGACCTTCATCAACTGCCCGTCCACGCGGCTCTTTATGGTCACCGTGTAAACCGGGGTCACCGATCCACCGGGGCCGGTAATGTAGACGCCGATGTCTCCCTTCAAGGCCGTAGCCGCCACCACCGGGATGGCGCCCGATCCGCCCTTCTTGCCGCCCTTCGCGGTGGCGGTGGTTGAGGTGGAGGGGGTTGAGGTCGCCTTCGGCCGGAGATACCAGGCGCCGGCGCCCAACAAAACCAGAACAGGCAGCCACCACCATCGCCGGCCCAAGGACCGCCGCTTCGGCGCCTTCGTCACTGGGGACGCGGCCCGCGCGCCCGGCTCCATCGCCGGAGGAGTGTAATCTTTCATGTCGTCATCCGCTGGATGTGTTTGCGTATCTCGCGATGTCCTGGACCGCGGTCTTCACATCGGAGATATGAATAGTTCCATCTTAATCTACGGGCGCGTTCGGAGAGACGCGATGTTACAAGCTCATCCTGGCCATCTCAAATTAGTCCTTTGGAACCAATACCTTGACTTGGACCGGGCGATGTGTATGGAAAACCTCGATGGCGAGCTGCCCCCGGTTCGCCCCCGTGGAGTGGGCCTCCAGGCCTGCCATGCCCGCTTTCTTGCGGGCATCCGCCGGCCGGGAGGATGCCGCCGGGAATGGCGGCATGGCAAGCCGGAGGCTCGCTCCACGGAGGGGTGCCGATGCCTAGGCTGGTTCTTCGACCCTCCCTCTTCGCCGGGCGGCGGGGCCGCCTATTTCGCCAGCGCAATCCTCCGGCCCGTGCGCGCGCTCTCGCGCGCCGCCTCCAGGATTTCGACCACGATTACGTTGTTCTCCAGCGAATTCAGGCCCGCGGGCTTGAAGCGGCCGCGCGCCACGCCCGAGAAGTAACTGATGGAATCGCGCTCGGCTGGCGGCAGGTCGGCGGGCTTACGCGCTTCTTCGGCGCGCTGGCCCGGAAGACGCACGCGCAGGGTATCGCCGCCGGTCGCGATGGCGTAACCCGTTTCGCCGTAGACCTCGAAATCCTTCCGGCCAACCGGCCAGTTCCAGGAGGCTTGGATAATGCCTTGCGCTTTAGGGTACTGCATCAGGATCGTGGCTTCGTCATCCACCCGGCCGTATATCGCCGGCTTGTTGGTCTGTGCGATCGCGGCGACCGCCAGCGGCCTCTGGTTGTCCATCAGCCAGGTCATCAGGTTGGCGCCATAACAGCCAAAATCGAAAAGCGCGCCCGCGCCGTTTTTCGCCGGGTCCGTGAGCCAGGCGAGAAACTCCGGCTGAACGCCGATCTCCTTGGGCCCCTGGTGCCCGTCCATGGCCACCATCTTGCGGATCTCGCCCGCGGCCTTCTGTTCTTTGAACAGTCTCCGGATCTCGGCATGGCTCTTGTACCACGTGGTCTCGTAGTTCACCATCACGGGAATGCCCGAACTCCGCGCCGCCTCCTGAATGGCGCGCGCCTGGATGACGTTGACGGCGAGCGGCTTCTCCATCATCACCGGGATACGGCGGCGGGCGCACGCCTCCACCACCATGGCGTGATCGAAGGTATTGGTGAAAGTGGCCACAGCCTCGGGCTTGACGCGGTCCAGCATCGTAGCCAGATCGTTGAACAGGATCTCCGGCGCCAGCGCTTCGCTCTTTGCGTAGGAGGCCGTCAGGGCGGGGTCGGCATCGAACACTCCGGCGATCCGCACATCCGCGCGGCTCTTGGCCGCCCGCAGAAATCCCGAGACGTGCCCGTGCGCAAGCCCCGCGATGGCCAGCCGCAAGGGCTTGGCTTCCGAAGCCTCCTGCGCCTGCGCGGCCCCGATCAGCGAGAAAAGCAACAACCCGGCGATTTTGCGAATCATGCCTGCATGATATCCGATTGAATCCGGCGATGGATGGGCATGGCCAACGCCCGATCCGTCCTGAGGTGTGCGACAGAAAAGTGATGCGGGCTTCGGTGGTTGGGTGGGGCGGACCCCCCGGTCCGCGGCCGGCGCCCTCGTCGGCCTCCGGCCGAAGGCCGGCCGTGGGCGCGCGCCAAAAGCGCGTTGTAAAATCGGTAGGACATGCCGACAATCGAGTCCGAAACCCTGTATCGGCGCTTGCAGCAGCACCTCGACCGCATGCCGGTCGCGTTCCCGCCCGCGCCGTCCGGCGTTGAGATCCGGATTCTCGAACGGCTGTTTACGCCCGAGGAAGCCGAAATCGCCCTCGAGCTGAGCGCCATTCCCGAGCCGGCGGACACCATCCACCGCCGCTTCGGATCGCGCCTCGCCCTCCAGGAACTGCGCCCCAAGCTGGAGCGCATGGCCGCCAAAGGCATCATCCTGTCGTTTCCGGTTGCCGGCGAGATGCGCTTCGGCAAGATGATCTTCGCCATCGGCATGTACGAGCGCCAACTGAAGACCCTCACCCCCGAATTCGAGCGCGACGCCCGCCAGTATTTCGACGAGGCCTTCGGTCGCGCGTTTCATACCGGCAAGACGCCCCAACTGCGCGTCGTCCCCGTGAATAAGCGGATTGCCGTCGATCGCGGAGTCACCACCTACGACCGCATCCGCGCCCACGTCGAGGCTTCCCCAGGTCCCTTCGGCACGATACGCTGCATCTGCCGCCACGGCCACGATCTGACGGACGAACCCTGCCGCCAAACCAAACTGCGCGACAACTGCCTCATGATCGGCCCGGCCGCGCACTGGGCCGCGGAGTCGGGCAATGGGCAGGCGGTAACCCGCGAGCGGATGCTCGATCTGCTCGACCAGGCGGACCGCGACGGCTTGGTGTTGCAGCCGGAGAATACCAAGGCGCCCATGTTCGTGTGCTGCTGTTGCGGGTGCTGCTGCGGCGTGCTGCGCTCCGCCAAACGGCTCCCCCAGCCGGCCGGTTTCTTCAGCTCGAACTTCTACGCCGTGGCCGACGCCGACGCCTGCCAGTCCTGCGGCGTATGCGAGACCCGCTGCCGGATGGAGGCCATAGCCAGCCCCGAGGGCAAGGCCGTCGTGGACCGCTCGCGCTGCATTGGCTGCGCCCTCTGCCTCACGACCTGTCCCAGCGGGGCCTTGCGGCTGGAAGCCGTCGATCGCCCCAAGGAGCCGCCCGACGACGCCAAAGCGCTCTACCTGAAACTGTTTGAGGACCGGTTCGGCCGCTGGGGCATGGCCAAACTCGGCGCGCGCAAACTGCTGGGGATGAAGATATAGCGCCAAGACCGCGTGGTTTCGCCGCGGCCCTCCCGCCGCCGCGAACTCACACCGGCGCGCCGTAGGGGCCGGGCATGCCCGGCCCGCGGCGTTCAGGAACAGGCCAACTTGGCGGGGCGCTATCGAACGGCGATTCGGAATCTACTTCTTCAGCAGGGCAAGAACGCACCAGAGGACCGGCGCCTGGCCGTGTGGATTACCCTTCTGAGTCGGACGGTTCAGGTAGAACTCCAGGCTGTTGGTCTGGCCGGTGCCGACACAGACCTTGTCGACCAAGCCGTCCTGGTCGATGAACTTGTTGACCCCCAGCCAGCCTTTGCGCGCGGCTTGGGCGTAGGCCTCGTCCTTGAGCCAACCCTTCTTCACGCCGGTGATCATGGCGAAGGTGAACATCGCGGTCGACGAGCTCTCCTGGTAGGACTCCGGGTGGTCGATCAGTTGATGCCACACTCCGTCGGCGTCCTGGTATTTCAACAGCGAGGCCATCATCTTGTGGTAGCCCTCCAGGATGCGGGTGCGCTTGGGGTGGTTCTTCGGCAGCTCGCTGAGCAGTTCGGACATGCCGCCCGCCGCCCAGCCGTTGCCCCGTCCCCAGAAGAAGGGGAACTCCGGCCCGTGATAGAACAGGCCGTTCGGCTTCTGGAGCTTATCCAGGTATGCGGCCATTTCGAGCGCGGCGCGGTCCAGGTAGACCCTATCGCCGGTAGCGCGGTAGGCCTGGACCTGGAGGATCGTGATCATGTACATGTCGTCGATCCAGAAGCGCGTTTCGGCCGAGAGCCCTTCCGGCGTGGGGTTCTCCCACTGCTGGTCGGCCAGCTTCTTGCCGAGTGCGAGGTATTGCGGGTCCTTGGTGCGGATGTACAGCTCCAGCGGCACGATGCCGAAGATGTTGTGGTCGACGTGGCGCTGCCAGGAGATCAGCTTCTGCTGTCCCTCTTCGGTCCGCCAGGGGTCGTAGCGCTTGACCAGCGCGTCGGTCAACGCTTGGTCGTTGGTCAGCTTGGCGAACTCCAGCGCGGCGTACCAGGTGGAGTCCTCGGCGTAGTGGACCCCGGGTCTCGTCGGAATCCAGCGCGGGATCATGTTCTGAGCGATCTTCTTGCCGATTTCCCGCGGCGCCGCGCCCGCCGGCCAGTTGGTGAATTCCTTCTTCTGCGCTGTCGCGACTCCGGCGAGCCCGATGATCGTGAGTCCGGCGGCCAAATGGTGAATGAGGGTGCGCATTCTCCGTCCTCCCAAGTCCGTTTCCGCGGCTACCTGACTGCCGCCGCGGCCACTGACGATAAATAGATGACGAACTCTCAAAATTGTACACGAGGCGGCGCCCGCCGCGCTCGCCTTTTCGACGCCCGCCGGGCAGGATCGGTGAATCGCCTTGCGCTCATCCTCGCGAAAGGTACGCGAACCGCGCGATGAACAGGGCGGCCAAGGCGTACACGAACCAGTTCACCTCCCGGAACTTGCCGCGCAGAACCTTGATTGCGGCGTAGGAGACGAACCCGAAAGCCAGTCCGGTGGCGATGCTGAACGTCAGCGGGATGGCCATCATCGTGAGAAATGCCGGCACGGCCACTTCCGGGTCCGTCCAGGGAATCTCCGCGACGACCCCGGCCATCAGGCTGCCCACGATGATGAGCGCCGGCGCGGTCGCCGCCGCCGGGATCGCGCCCACGGCTGGAGCCACGAACAGCGCCGCCAGAAACAGCAGGCCCGTCACGATGGCGGTCACGCCCGTGCGCCCGCCCGCCGCCACGCCCGCGGCGCTCTCGATATAGCTCACTACCGTCGAGGTGCCGGTCAGCGAGCCGATCACCGTGGCCGACGCGTCCGATAACAGGATGCGGTTCACGCGCGGGATGCGATGCGCGCGGTCGAACAAATTGGCCTTTTTCCCGACCGCCAGCAGCGTGCCTATGTTGTCGAACATGTCGATAAACAGGAACACGAACACGATCTCCAGAAAACCCAGGCCGAGCGCGGAGCCGATTTGCAGCTTGCCGGCCGTCGCCGCGAGGTCGCCCAGACGGTAGGATTGCGGCGTCCACTTCGCCACGCCCGTGGCAAGTCCGATGCCCGTGGTGGCCAGGATGCCGATGAGCATCGCCGCCCGCACCCTCCAGGCGAGCAGGACCGCGACGATCAGCAGGCCCAAAAGCGCGAGCGCGGTGCTCTTATCGTGCAAATTCCCGAGGGCTACCGTGGTGGAGGCGTTCGGAACGATGATGCCGGAGTTCCGGAATCCGACCAGCGCGATGAATAACCCCACCCCCGCCGCGACGGCGGAGTGCAGTTCCACCGGAATGGTCGCGAGAATCAACTGGCGCACGCCCAGAAGCGTCAGCAGAAAGAACGCCATGCCCGAGAGAAATACGGCGCCCAGCGCCGCCTGCCAGGAGATTCCCATCCCCTTCACCACCGTATACGTGAAGTACGCGTTGAGCCCCATGCCGGGCGCTAGCGCGATGGGATAGCGCGCGAAGCCGCCCATCAAGAGGCTTCCCGCCGCGGCCGACAGGCAAGTCGCGGCCGTTACCGCCGCCAGCGGCATTCCGGCTTCGTGCAGAATGGCCGGGTTGACGAAGACGATGTAAGCCATCGTCATGAAGGTGGTAAACCCGGCCAGAATCTCGGTCTTCCAGTCCGCCCCCAAGGCCTCGAACTCGAAGTACCGCTCCAGCAACCCGCGCAAAGGCATAGCCCCAATATTTTAGCGGGATGGCGGAATGGAAGGGCGCCGAGGGCAGGGTGCGCGACACAAGAGTGAACGCCGAGTCAACCCACACACCCAACCGCCGCTCTGGCTGCGAAACTCCACCGTTGGCGCCGTTACGATTTCAGAGCGGCTCGGATGTCTTTAAGCAGGCGGAATAGATGGTAGGGGTCGCTCGGCGACGCGACAAAGTCGAAGCGTTCATAGTAGGATCTGGCCGCGTCGTCTTTCGCGTGGACCCCAAACGCTCGAATGCCGGCAATGTCCGCCGCCTGCAATGTGCGAAGCATGGCGTCTTTGAGGAGGCCGCTGCCGAGGCCCTTGCCCTGCCAGGAAGTCGCAACCGCAAGGCGGGCCAGCAGCATGATCGGCACGGGATGACGCGCAAGGCGGTTGGTAAGGCGCTCGGGCGCGTCGCTGTACTCGACTTGGCCAACCACGAGCGTGTAGTAACCGGCGGCCTCTTCATCCGCCAACGCGATGTAGGTTTGTGAGGCCCCGGCCTGCTGGTTCTGAAATGCGTACCGCATCAGGAAGCGGTTGAGGGCTTCCCGGCCGCAGTCGAACGCGTCCAGGCGGTGGCCGCGCCGCAGTTTTTCGATACGGAACGCGGCCACTTAGGTGTCGCCGCGCTCGAACACGCTCGGCTTCTTCAAGAGCCTGGCCAGTCGCGGCGCCGCCTGAGGCGGAGCCGAGAGCGCGGCCTGAAAAGCTTCCCATTGCTCGGCGCTCAGCCCGAAGCGCCGTCGGTCGGGCAGGGTCTCCTCGGCGCGGGCGAGGGCGCTCTCCAGAACGAATTCGCTGACCGAGCGGCGCGCGGCGATCGCGGCCACCTGGATCGCGCGCTTCGCCGATGGCGTCAGCCGAAGGTCGAGTTTCTCGTTGCGGGTTTCGATGTTCGGCATAGCGTCGTTCCTTGAAGCGGTTGCATTACGGGACCAGTATAGTAGGAATGTGAGACAATGTCATCACACGGCTTGATTCTTCTTGACCTCTCGCTCCGGCTGAAAGCCCACCAATTCCCGTTCACAACCCCTATCTCTCTGTAAATACACCACTCCCCCTCGTTCCCATGCTCCTCTGTCCCGAACTGGAGTTACGAGCCATGCCGTCGCCCACGCCAGTCCCACCCGCCCCGGCATAACAGGTCTTCACCGGGGCATGGCCGCTCAGGCGCGGCGCACCGCGGCCGCGGCCGAAGACCCGCCAACGGGATCTGTTCGGGCGCCCCGCTGGAATTGCCGGACGCGGCGGAAGATAATGAGGAAGTGTGAAGACACCACTGCGGGTTTATGCTGATACCTCGGTTTTCGGCGGGTGCTTCGAGGAGAAGTTCAGCGAGGCAAGCACCCGGTTTTTCGATCAAGTGCGCGATGGAACTTTCGTGCTGGTCGTCTCCGACGTGACCTTTCGAGAACTCGATCCGGCTCCTCAGTACGTCTGGTCCCTGCTGGATACCGTTCCCGCCGACTTCATGGAGGAAGTTGTCTCTTCCGACGAATCAAGGAGACTGCAATCGGCTTACCTCTCAGCCGGAGTGGTAGGACCCTCGTGCGCGAACGACGCGGCCCACATTGCGGTAGCGACCATTGCGTTGGTGGACATGATCGTCAGTTGGAATTTCAAGCATATCGTGCACTACGATAAGATCAGGGGGTACGAAGGCATCAACACCCGCCTTGGCTATCGCAGTCCACGCATCTACTCTCCGTATGAAGTGATCGGCCTATGAAACCAATAAAGGGTTTTGACTGTGTACAGATGAAGTGGGACATCCAGCAGAAGCTCCTGGAGGAAGAACGCCTGCTCGGACCGGAAGAGGCTCACCGAAGGCAGGATGAGCGGGTGCGAAATAATCCTATCCTGGGGCCACTCCTCAAGCGCATAAAAGCACAGGAGATCCGCAGAGCCACGGAACGCCTGGAACAGATCGCCGGTAAGAGTTGAGATGCCCGGCGGCGCCTCGTAGACGTATGGCGAAAGAGTTCGATTGTGTGGAGATGAAGCGCGAGATCCAGGCCGAGCACCGCCGCGAAGCCGAAGAACTCGGTGAGGAAGAGGCGGCGCGACGGCAGTGGGAGCGGGTGCTGGCCGATCCGCTTCTCGGCGAGATCGCCCGGCGGCGCTGGCCGGAATTGAGCAATGTAGACCGGAACGTATGGAAGTCTAAGCAAGGCCTTCGCCCTTGAAGCCCCTTCGGGATTTGGACATCGGGAGCCGGAAGTCGGAAGCGGTTGTTCGCCGGGCGTCGGGGTTGGGCCGCTCGCGGGACGCGGACCGGGATCGGTACGAGTCGCTCGATGACGCGTGCCCATCCGCGTTGCGCCTCGAATTCCCGTTCACAACCCCTATCTCTCTGTAAACACGCCACTTCCCCATCATTCGCTTGCAACCGTGTTCTAAACTGGAGTTAGGAGGATATGCACCCGCTCACACCAGTCTCGTCCAGTCGCATTCGCCGGCCACCCTACCGCCGTTCCCGCTCGTGCCCCACAACAATGCGAAACGAACCCAACCCGGCCTCCGGACGCTCGCGGGCGCCCAGAGGATACCAAACGAACCCAATCCCATTTTCGGACACTTGCGGCGCCCCGGGAATACCAAACGAACCTAATCCCATTTCCGGACACCAGGACTATCCCTTGATCCACTTCCACGCTTCTCCATCCTCCTGCGTCAAACCTCTTGTGAGCCTGACTAGGCTATGGATAGCTCTGCTTGCTGTGCCGGTGTTCGCCGCCGACCCCGGCTTGGACAAGCTCCTCAAGAACGTCCAGAATCGCTACAACAAGGCGAAGACTCTGGAAGTCCTTTTTAATGAGTCGTATACGCCGCAGGGAAAGCCCGCGCGCGCCGAAAGCGGCACGCTTCAGTTGAGCAAGCCCGGACGCATGCGCTGGGAATACTCCCAACCCGCGGGCAAGCTGTTCGTCTCCGATGGCAAGTTCCTCTGGCTCTACACCCCCTCCGGTAACCGGGCCGAGAAGATGCGGCTCCGGGAAAGCGAGGACATGCGCGCCCCGCTCGCGTTTCTGCTGGGCAAGCTGAACTTCGAGAAGGAGTTCCGCAACTTGCAGGCACGCCCGGAGGCGGCCGGCACGCGCATCGTGGCCGAGCCTAAGTCCGACAACCTGCCGTACTCGGCGGTGGAGTTCTTGGTCGCGCCGGACTACCACATCCGGGAGGTGAAGGTCACCGGGTTCGACAACTCGATCCTGGACTTCACCTTCGACCGCGAGAAAGTCGATCCGCCGCTCGAGGCGAAGCTCTTCCGGTTCAAGGCGCCGCCGGGAGCCGAGGTGGTGGAGGCGGAGCAGTAACCCATGGCCGAGTTCGTCCTGAAATACGCCGATAGCCGCGGGCGGATCCACCAGCAGGTGGCCGCCGCGGATTCCGAAAAGGAAGCTCGCGACCGCTTCGCGCAACAGGGCTTCCTGATCTATTCCGTCAAGCCCCGCTTGGCCTTGGCCGGTTCCGGCTCCGCCCGCAAGAAAGTCAACCTCGAGCGGTTTCTCATTTTCAACCAGCAGTTCGTCACGCTGATCCGCGCCGGCTTGCCGATTCTGAAGGCGCTCGATCTGCTGGCGGACCGGCTCACGGACGCCAAATTGGCCCCGCTCATCAAAGCGGTCCGTGACGAGGTCCGCAACGGCGCCCTGCTTTCCGAGGCTTTCCGCCAGCGGCGCGTGTTTCCCCGGATCTACGCCACCTCGGTCATGGCGGGCGAGAAAAGCGGCAGCCTGGCGGAGGTGCTGGACCGCTACATCGGCTACCAGAAGGTCTCCTTGGGCGTGCGGAAGAAGGTCATGGTCTCGCTCATGTACCCGTGCGTGCTGCTCGTGCTGGTGGCGGTCCTGATGGTATTCCTGGTCACCTACGTCGTGCCCACGTTCGCCACCCTGTACAGCAGCATGCAGGCCAAGCTGCCCGCCATGACCGTGGCTCTCATCGCCGTGGGAACCACCGCGCGCAGCTACATCGTGGCGTTCGTCGCGGCGCTCGTCGCCGGCGTCTTTTTGTTCCGCTGGTGGTCGCGGAGCGAATCCGCGCGCGCCAGGGTCGATCGCGTCAAGATGCGCATCCCCGTGCTCGGCGATATCTGGCTGAAGTACCAGGTGGCGCAACTCTCGCGCATCCTGAGCACTCTGCTCACCGGCGGCATCCCGTTGGTGCAGGCCATGGAGACCGCGGCCGATTCGCTGGGCACGCCGCTGCTCCGCGAGGCGGTCGAGCGCGCCGGCAAGAGCGTCCGCGAGGGCCAGCCCCTGTCTTCCTCCCTCAAGGCCTCGAAGTTGTTCCCCGGCCTCGCCATCGACATGATCGAGGTCGGCGAGTCCACCGGCGCCCTGCCCGCCATGCTCAACAGCGTCGCCGAGTTTTTAGAGGACGACGTGAACACCCGCATGGCCGCCACGCTTTCCCTCATCGAGCCCGCCATCATGATTTTCATGGGCTGCTTCGTGGCGTTCGTGTTGATTTCCTTGTATCTCCCGATCTTCTCCCTGGCGGATACGATTCGGTGACCTATGGCGACTGTCGATAGACCCAGGCTCCCCGGACCCGCCGCCGGCGTGGACCAGGCCCGCGCCATGGCGGAGCGCTACCGCTGCGAATTCGTGGACCTGCGCGAGGCGGCGATCGATCACGATCTGTTCCGCTCCATCCCCGTTGACCTGATGTTCCGCTACAACTTCGTGCCCATGAAAGCCCAGGACGGCACGCTGGAAATCGCCCTCTCCGATCCGCGCAACCTGAACCTCATCGACGAGCTGACCGTGCTGCTGAATCGCAAGCTGCGCGTGAAGGTGGCCACCCTCGCGCAGATTTCCGAGCTGCTCAAGAAGACCGAGCAGTCGCAGCGCGTGCTCGAGGAAGTCACCGAGGGCTTCGCGCTGGACGTGGTGGCCGAGGACGGCGACCAGGACGAGACGCTCTCCATCGACAAGCTCTCCGCCGCCGATAGCGACATCGCCCCGGTCATCAAGCTGGTGGACACTACCATCTTCAACGCCCTCGAGCGGCGCGCGAGCGACATCCACATCGAGTCGCGCGACCAGGAAGTCGCCATCAAGTACCGCATCGATGGCGTGCTGCACTACGCCATGCCCCCCATCGCCAAGGACTGGCAGTCCACCATCATTTCGCGCATCAAGGTGATGAGCGAGCTCGATATCGCCGAGAAGCGCGTGCCCCAGGACGGGCGCTTCCGCGTGCGCTACAAGAACCGCCTGATCGATTTCCGCGTGTCCATCATGCCCACCATCCATGGCGAGGACGCCGTGTTGCGCGTGCTCGACAAGGAATCCATGAGCGAGAAGTTCGCCAAATTGACGCTCGACGTGGTGGGCTTCTCCGACGCCGACCTGGCCAAATTCCGGCGTTACATCATGGAGCCCTACGGCATGGTGCTGGTGACCGGCCCCACCGGGTCGGGCAAGACCACCACCCTCTACGCCGCGCTCAGCGAGATCAAGAACGACGAGGACAAGATCATCACCATCGAAGACCCCGTCGAGTACCAGATCAAGGGCATCACCCAGATCCCCGTGAACGAGAAGAAGGGCCTTACCTTCGCGCGCGGGCTGCGGTCCATCCTGCGCCACGACCCGGACAAGATCATGGTGGGCGAAATCCGCGACCAGGAGACCGCGCAGATAGCCATCAACTCCGCCCTCACCGGCCACCTCGTCTTCACCACCGTGCACGCCAACAACGTCCTCGACGTGCTCGGCCGGTTCCTGAACATGGGCGTCGAGCCTTACAACTTCGTTTCCTCGCTGAACTGCATCCTGGCCCAGCGCCTGGTCCGCGTGATCTGCGACCGCTGCTCCCGGCGCGTGAGCTATCCGGACAGCTTCCTGGTGGAGAGCGGCCTCAATCCCGATGAGTGGCGGGACGCGCCGTTCCTCGAGGGCGCCGGATGTTTCGAGTGCGGCGGCACGGGCTTCCGCGGCCGCTCCGCCATCCACGAGCTGCTGGATCTGAGCGACCACATCCGCGAAATGATTCTGAACCGCAGACCGAGTTCCGAAATCCGGCGCGCCGCGCGGGAAGAGGGCATGACCTTCCTCCGCGAGTCCGCCGTCGAGAAAATGCGCGCCGGCGTAACCACCCTGCGCGAGATCAACAAGGTGACCTTCATTGAAGGCTAGATCCATGGAAGAATTCACCGCCGAGGCGCAAGGACGCAGAGAAGAGACCCGCAAGAAGAACGTGGCGCCTCTGGCGCCGCTGACTCATCCTCTTGCTTCGGGCGCGGAGGGAGCGGAGAAACGCGCCATCTCCGAATATCTGCTCCCGGGTAGAGCAAGTTCCTCTGCCACCTCGGCGCGCGAACCCCGGGCCCAGTCTTGGCCTGCATACGCCGCCAACCCCATTTCATTCTTCTCTGCGCCTCCGCGCCTCTGCGGTGAATTCTTGGTGTTCCCATGCTCCTAGAGCGCCTCAAACTCCTGCTGCAGGACCCGCCGCCGGCGATGGCTTTCGAGATCTCCGAGGCCGGCATCGCCGCCGCGCGCATCGAATCCCGCGCGGAGCTCGAGTTTCATCCCCTCAAGCCGGGCACGCTTTGCATTTCTCCCCTGAAGGAAAACATCGCCGATCCGGACGACTTTTCGCTCGCCGTCCGGGCGCTCGCCGGCGCGCAGCCTTCGCGGAAACGGAGGGACGTCGCCCTCATTCTGCCGGACTACAGCGCGCGCCTCGTCGTGCTCGATTTCGATAGTTTTCCCTCCGACCCCAAGGAGCGGCTTTCCCTCGTCCGTTTCCGCCTGAAGCGCGCCGTGCCGTTTGACGTCGAATCGGCCGCCATCGGCTACTGGGAGCAGCCCGCCCCGAACAAGCGGACCACCGTGCTGGCCGCCGTGGCTTCGCTCGAGATCGTCTCGCGCTACGAAGCGCCGTTTCGCGCGGCCGGAATGCTTCCCGGCTTGGTCACCCTGTCCTCGCTGGCGGCTCTGGAGCTGGCGCCCGAGGGCGGCCTCACCGTGCTGGCCAAGATCGCCGGAAGAGTGCTTTCATTGATGGTGAGGGATAAAGGCGTGGTGGAGCTGGCGAGGTGCCTCGATCTGCCTTCCGCGGAACTCGATGACATCGAGGCCGTTCTGATTCCCACTTTCGTGTACGTCGAGGATAATCTGGGCGCGCGCCCCGGAAAACTCGCCTTGTGCGGATTCGGCGCCCGCACGGCGGAGGCCGCGCGGCGCTTCCAGCAGGATCTCGGCGTGGAGACCGAGCCTCTGCGCTCGCGGCTGGGCGCGCCCGGCGAGAATGACGCGGGGCTGTTGGGTTACCTCCGGTCCATCGCAAAGAACAACTGAAATGAGGACTCCCATCAATCTCGCGCTCCGAGCCGCGAACGTAAGAGAGCGGTCCAGGCGGACCAACTGACATGAAGATCCCCATCAATCTCGCCAGCCAGCCCTTCCGGCGGGTCCGCGCCATGCTCTTGGCGTCCGTCGCCGTGAGCTTGCTGCTGGCCGGCTCGCTGGCGGCGCTCATGTCGCTGATCCTGGCCCAACGCGCGCAGATGGCCGGCGTCCGCCACGACGTGGACCGGATCGGCCGCCGTATCCGCCAGGCCGGCGCCCAACAGGCCGAGCTTGCCGCCGTGCTGGCCAAACCCGAAAACGCCGAGGTGCTCGAGCGAAGCGTCTTCATCAACACTCTTCTCTACCGCAAGGGCATCAGTTGGACGCGCATCTTCTCGGACCTCGAGAAAACCCTGCCCTACAACGTGAAGATCCTCCAGATCCGCCCGTCTCTGGACGCTGGAAACCGGGTGTTGTTGGACATGACGCTGGCTTCGGAATCCGCGGCCGCGGCCGTTCAGGCGCTGAAGGCGCTCGAGGATTCGCCGCTGTTTGGCGGCGTGTTCTCGTCTCAGAACCAGCCTCCGACACAGACGGATCCGCTGTACCGGTACGGCGTCACGGTGATCTATGCCCAGCGGCTTTAGCTTGCGGAACTGGAAGCCGGCCGGCGCCGTCAAGGAGCCGCGCGTGGTGGTGCGCGCGGCCATCGGCGCGCTCCTGGCGGCGAACCTGGTTGCCGCCGTCGTCGCTTTTGCGGGGATCGGCGGATCGGCGGAGAGCCTGCGCGCCGAACAAGCCGCGCTGGGCCGCCAGCTCGCGGACCTGGAAAGGCGCAACGCGGCCGGCGCGCGGCTGGTCGGCAACGTCGAGAGGGCGCGCCGTGAAGGCGACCAGTTTCTGGCCAAGTACGTCATGGACCAGCGCACGCTTTCTTCGGCGATTATCGAGGAGCTCGAACAGATGGCGCAGGCGGCTGGCATGCGCCCGCTGCCCGGAGCAATGGAGGCCGAACCGATCGAGGGCAGCGATACGTTCCAAATGGTGACCATCACGGCGGGCTATGAGGGCGCCTACCCGAACCTCAAGAAGTTTGTGGCCCTCCTGGACAAGTCGCCCCGCTTCTTAATCGTCGAGAGAATGGTGCTGCAAACGCCCCAGCAGCAGCAGGCGAGCCAGCTTGTGAACGTGAGTCTGAAGGTCGATGCGTTCGTGCGGGGGGCTTCGGGGGCGACGCCGTGAAACTGGGGCTGGAAAACAAGAAGGAAACGGCGATCCTCGGCGGGCTGGTCCTGTTGGGCTGCTACCTGGTGTACGCCAACTTGCTCTCCGGACCCTCGGCCCCCAAGCCTGATCCGCGGACCGAAACCGCCGCCGCCGATCTGGCGCCCGTCCCCGCGGTTCCCCAGCCCGTTTCCCCGGCCGCTGCTCCGCGGATCCAGGCCCCGCGCGGGCGAAGCGACGAGTTCCACCCCGTGTTTCGCTCCAAACGGCCCGAGGACCGCATCGACCTGACGAAGGTGGACCCTACCCTCCATCTCGAGCTGCTGGCCAAGTTGCGGGAAGCGGCGCCCGAGGAGGGCGGGCGCAACCTGTTCCAATTCAGCGCGGCGCCCCCGCCCCCGCCACAGGCCAAAACCGCGAAACTCAGCATGCCGGAGCCGATCGTGATGCCGCAGTCCAGGCCTGGCGGGCCTGCCGAGCCGGCCTCGGCTCCGCCTCCCCCTCCGATTCCGCTTAAGTACTACGGATCCTCCAAACCGCGCGCGGGCGGAAGGAGAACCGCCTTTTTCCTGGATGGCGAGAACATTTTGATGGCCTCCGAGGGCGAGGTGCTGCAGAGACGTTACCGGGTCGTGCGCATCGGCGACAATTCGGCGGTGCTCGAAGACACCCAGTTGAAGCGCGAGCAATCCCTTCCGCTGGCGGAGGACGCCAATGCGCCGGGATAAGGAGTCGGGATACGCCTTGCTGTTGGTCTTCCTGATGGCCGCGGTCGTCGCCATCTCGCTCTACAGCGAAATCCCCCGCGTCGCGTTTCAGTCCCAGCGGCACAAGGAACAGTTGCTGATGGAGCGCGGCCAGCAGTACATCCGCGCCATCCAGGTGTTCCGCCAGGCGAACCGCGCCCAGTGGCCGCGGAACCTCGACGACCTCGAGAACTTCCAGAACCGCCACTACCTGCGCCACAAGTACATCGATCCGATGACCGGGAAGTCGGAGTGGCGCCTCGTCCACATCCAAGGCGGCATGCTGACCGATTCGGCGTTCACGAAGAAGCCCGCCGATAAGCCGGGGACGGCGGGAAGCGAGAGCACTTACATCACCGCGTACGCCGGTCTGGGGCAGACCCCCGCCGGCGCACAGAACTTCCGCCCGCAGGACCGCCGCCGCGCCAGCGAGGGCGCTTCGGGGCCGGGGGCTGGGGAGCCTGCGGCGCCTTTTCCCGGGTCGCCCCCGGATCAGAACAGCCAGATTGACCCGGGAGCGCAACCGGGTTCGAGCCCGTCCCAGCCGGGAGCGCCCCCGGCCGCTGACGCGCCGTTTTCAGGCGCTCCGGCCGCGCCCGGAATGCCGGGAGTTGTTGCGTCCCCGCCCTCTCAGAGCGCGCTGTTTCAGCCGGGACAGCAGCTTCCAGGGTCCCTGGCCCAACCCGGCCAGCCGGGAAGCCCTAATCCGCTGGGGCCCGCTTCGGCCCCGCCGGCTCCGAATGCCGCGGTCGCCATGATCAACCAGCTCCTCACCACTCCCAATCCCCGCGCGGCCCAGATCGTTGCCCAGCAGAGCCAGCAAGCCGCGGCGTCGGGCGGAGTGGACAGCCCTGGCGGCGGGCTCGGCGGAGGAGGCTTAATGGCTGGGCTTGGCATATCCGGTCAGCTTGGCTCGTCATCGTCTTCCGCCGCGCAGGGCGCGGGAAGCTATCTGGCGGGCGTGGCCAGCAAGATGGAGCGGGAAGGCATCATGGTCTACAACGACCGCACTGCCTATAACGAGTGGGAGTTCGTTTTCGATCCGACAAAGGTACAGCCGATCTCGGCGCCCGGCGGCGGAGTCCCGGGCAGCACTCCGGCCGGCCAGATGGGAGCTCAGGCGGGGGCTGGCATGCAAATGGGACCGGGCGGTCTGGGCGGAGGCCCGGGGATGGGCATGGGAACGCAATTGGGACAATTGGGGGCGCAGGCGGGACAAATGGGCGGGCGAATGGGGCCGGGCCCGCCGGCGAGCGGCGGCGGATCCGCGAGCAACCCCGCCGCCATGCAGTCCGCCGGCGGTTCTGCCAGCGGCCTGCCGCCCGGCTTCCGCATGGGGCGGCCTTGATGGCTCCGCCATGACCCGTTGGCTTTTCATCTCCCCGCTAATCCTGTGTGCGGCGCACAGCCCGGCCGCCGCCCGTTTCGCGGGTCTTGCCGGGATCGCCCTTCCCAGCGCCCTTCCCAGCCCTTCCCAGCGCTCCCCACCGGGGCGGCGGGCGTGGTATATTTTAGGACGCGTTTGAATAGCTTCCGCGAGTCCGGCCGAGTGTTTCCGAGCAACGGCGCCGCCGTCCGCCTCCGTTTCCTCCCCCGAGGAGCCGCTTTCAATCGTTAGGAGAATTGTGTGAAGAACATTTTCGTCGGCAACCTGGATTTCAATGCCACTGAAGAGGCTGTGCGCAGCCTCTTCGAGCGATACGGCGCCGTGAACAGCGCCCGTATCATGACCGACCGCGATACCGGGCGCTCGCGCGGGTTCGCGTTCGTGGAAATGGAGAACGAATCGGAAGCGGACCAGGCCATCTCCGCGCTGAACGGCTATACGCTGGACGGCCGGGCCTTGAACGTGAATGAAGCGCGCCCCAAGCCCGATCGCGGGTTCGGCGGCGGCGGCGGTGGACGCGGATTCGGCGGCGGCGGACGTCCCGGCGGCGGCGGGCGTCCCGGCGGCGGACGGCGCGAACCGCGCTGGTAATTCCACAGGCCCGGCGCGCCGGGCCTCGCAATCAGGCGCCGCCTGCGCCGTTTTCAAGGAATGCGCGCAGGCGGTGGCTGCGGCTGCGGTGCCGCAGCTTGCGCAACGCTTTCGCTTCGATTTGGCGGATACGTTCGCGCGTCACCGCGAAGTTCTGTCCCACCTCTTCCAGCGTGTGCTCGCTGCCGTCCTCGAGCCCAAACCGCATCTTGATGATCTTCTCCTCGCGCGGCGTGAGCGTCTTCAGCACCTGAGCTGTCTGCTCGCGGAGATTCAGGTTGATCACGGCGTCCGAGGGCGAGATGCCGGCATGGTCGACGATGAAATCGCCAAGGTGCGACTCCTCCTCTTCCCCGATCGGGGTCTCGAGGGAAATCGGCTCTTGAGCCACGCGGAGCACCTTGCGGATCTTTGACACCGGCAACTGCATGCGCTTGGCCAGCTCTTCGTTGGTGGGTTCGCGGCCCAATTCCTGCACCATCTGGCGCGAGGCGCGGATCAGCTTGTTGATCATCTCGATCATGTGGACCGGAATGCGGATCGTCCGCGCCTGGTCCGCGATGGCCCGCGTGATGGCCTGACGCACCCACCACGTGGCGTAAGTCGAGAACTTATATCCCCGGCGGTACTCGAACTTGTCCACCGCCTTCATGAGCCCGATGTTCCCTTCCTGAATCAGATCCAGGAACTGCAGGCCGCGGTTGGTGTAGCGCTTGGCAATGCTCACGACCAGGCGAAGGTTGGCCTCGATCAGCTCCTTCTTGGCGGCTTCCGCTTCGTTGTGCGCCTTGACGATAATCTGGAAAGTGCGGCGCAGCTCCGGCGCGCGCGTTCCGTAGGACTCCTCGAGCTGCGAAAGCCGCTGCCCGAACGCGCGCTGCTCCTTGCGCAGCTCCTTCACGCCGTCCATCCGCGAGCCGAGCCCCGTCTCCAGCTTCTTCTGCACCCGCGCGACCTCGCGCTCGACGGGCCGGACCTGCTCCACCGCCAGCCGCATGCTCTCGATCAGGTGCTGGATCACCGGCTCTTGAAGCCGCACCGACCGCACCACGCGGGAGGTCTTCACGATCAGCCGCCCCAGCTCCCAAAGCTGCCGGCGGTGCTGCTTCGGCTTCATGCCGCGCGGGATGGCCTGAAGTTTCTGGCGGCATTGCGCGATCTTCCGGTGAAGGCGGGCGGCCTCGCCGGCGTAGCGCGTGAACTCGCGCCGCTTCTCCTCGACCAGCTCGTCGGTGAGGACCGGATCCGGGATCTGGATGAGGTCGC
Source organism: uncultured Acidobacteriia bacterium (assembly GCA_903882645.1). Lineage (GTDB taxonomy): Bacteria > Acidobacteriota > Terriglobia > Bryobacterales > Bryobacteraceae > BOG-224. The sequence goes on from CAIRXZ010000193.1 coordinate 30,043, forward strand.
GCGCGGAGAGCGCGCCGGAATCCACTTCCTCGCCCATGGCGATGATTTCCTGGACCACCAGGGGCGTGCGCGAGAGCGATTTGAGCACCGTGCGCTGGCCGCGCTCGATGCGGCGCGAGATCTCCACCTCGCCCTCGCGCGTGAGAAGGGGGACCGTGCCCATCTCACGGAGGTACGTGCGCACCGGGTCGTTGATCTTCTCGCCGACGCCGGCGGGCAGGTCCAGATCGAGAAGATCCTCGCCCTCCTCGATCTTCTTCTCGAAGTCTTTTGGCTCTTCGAGAATCTCGATGCCGGCGCCGTCGAGTCCCGCGAGAACGTCTTCGAGTTCCGCGCCGCCGGGGAGATCGCTGGCGGGCAGAATCCCGCTCACCTCGTCGTACAGGACGTAGCCCTTCTCCTTGCCTATCTGTACGAGTCGCTCGAGCCCCTCGAATTTGTCGTCAGTCGCCACCGAAGCCCCGTACTCCCGGCGGACAAGAATCCAAGACATTGTATATCACGGCGCGCCGTCAGCGCCGGAAACGTCATTTGGGATCTTCCCCCGCCCGCTCGAATTCCTGCAAGTCCCGCGCCAGGCGGAGCGCCTCCGTAAGATTGCCCGCCCGCTCCGCTTCCTTGATGCGCATCTTCAATTGCCCGCGGCGGTCCCGCTCTCCCGAGCGGAGCAGACTCTCCAAACACTGCCTGCCGTACTCGATGGTCTCTTCCTGCGCATCCGCGCCTTCGGCGAGCGCGAGAGTCGCCAGCAGGTTCTGGTCCGGCGGCTCGAGCCGCGCGCTGATGGCGTCGAAGGCGATGGGCGCGCCGCTCGCGTGCGCCGCCATGATCGCGCGATAGATGCGGGCCGTGGCCAGGCGGTCCAGTATTCCGATTTCGCACAGACGCGGAATTAGTTCCTCGCGCCCCTCGGCGTCCGAGAGCAGCACGTTCAACAGCCCTTTCTCATCGGCGCGAACGGCCTCCTTGGGAAGCTCGATGCGGCTCTCGCGCCGGTCCGCGACGGCCTTGCGGAAGCTGTCCAGCACCATGCCCCGATCGACGCCGATGTATTCCGCCACGTCGTTGGCGATGGCCATGCGCTCGAGCCGGTCCGAAATGCGCTCCACCGCCGGCAGCAAGAACTTCAGGACGGCGATCACGCCTTCCGTGGTGCGCACGTCGTGCCTGGCCCGCGCGCGGTCGGCGAGCCAATAGAAGTATCCTTTCGCGCCGTCCAGCCGTTCCCGGTACGCCTGCGCGCCGCGCTGTTTGCAGTACTCGTCCGGGTCGAGATCGCCATCGAGGGTCATGATGCGAACCGACATCCCCTCCTGGAGAAGCAGACCCACCGAGCGCTCCGCCGCGGCCGCTCCGGGAGCGTCCGGATCGAAGTTCACCACGATCTTCTCCGAATGCCGCTTTAGCGCCCTGACCTGCTGTTCCGTCAGCGACGTGCCGCAACTCGCCACCACCGGGCCGAAGCCCGCCGCCGAAACGCCGATCGCATCCATGTACCCTTCCACCAGGATGGCCCGGTCCTCCTTGCGAATCGCCTCCTTGGCGCGGTGCAGATTGTAGAGCACGTGGCTCTTTGTGTAGATCGGCGTTTCCGGCGAATTCAAGTACTTGGGATTGTCGTCCGCCGCCAGCGCGCGCCCGCCGAATCCGATGACCTTGCCCGACTCGCCGTGGATCGGAAACATGAGGCGATTGCGGAAGTAGTCGTAGAAGCTGCCGTCCTCGCGGCGGCGCGCCAGCCCCGATTGCTCGATCAGCGCGGGAGTAAAGCCGCGCTGCTCGAGGAGGTGGACAAGCGCGGCCCAGGAGCGTTCGGAATAGCCCAGTCCGAATTGCTCGATGGTCCCGGGCGCCACGCCGCGCCGCGCCAGGTAAGCGCGGGCCTCCTCGCCAAGCGGCCCGCGCAGGTTCGCGCGAAAGTTGTCGAGGGCCAGCTCGTGCATCCGGAACACGGCCTCGCGCAGCTTGGATTCCTCGTCGGCCACCAGCGACCGCTTGGGCATCGCGATCCCGTGCCGCTCGGCAAGCAGCTTCAGCGCCTCGTAGAAGCCGATTCCCTCGATCTTCTGAACGAAGGCGAAGACGTCGCCGCCCTCTCCGCAGCCGAAGCACTTGTAGAACTGGCGCGCGGCGTGAACCGTGAACGACGGAGTCTTCTCGTTGTGAAACGGGCACAGGCCCAGGTAGCGTTGCGCGCCGGACTTCTTCAGACGCACGTACTCGCCGATCACGCCGACAACATCCACCGAGGATTTCAGTTGATCCTTGAAGTCCATCGCCCCACCGCTATCCGAAGCGTACCACGCCCGGGGGGCGCGCTTGGGCTTCACGGGCGGGTGTGTCGCGGGCGGGGGGTACGGGGTACGAAAGGCAGGCCAGGAGGCCCGCCGCGGCGCCGCTTTCAGACGCTGGCGACCGATCCGGTGCGGGCCATGCCCATCAGCCGGTCGTCGAATTCGAACCCCGCCTGGCGCGGCTTGTGATTGCGCGCGTACCAGCGGTAGGTTTCCTTCAGGCCGGCTTCGAACGGCGTCATCTTCATCTTCAGTACGCGGGGCGCCTTCCCCATGTACTCGGTGATGGGCGCCACGTCCAGGTACTCGCCGAAATAGTAGGGCTCCGTCATGGGGTTGCCGCCGGCGGCCAGGATGGCGTCGCGCGGCACGCGGACCAGAACGGGTTCGACGTTCGCGATGCCGGCGAGTTTCTCGACCAGCTCAATGTGCGTGACCGGTTTGGATTCGCCGATGTTGAACGCCTCGCCTTTCGCGCGGGGCTCCGTCATGGCGCGCACCATCGCTTCCACCAGGTCGCGAACATACACGAACTGCATGAGGCGGTGGCCGTCGCCGGGGATGATGATGGGCCGTCCGGCGCGCAGCCGGTCCCAGAAGAACTGCTCCCGGTAGAACGGATTGCCGGGTCCGTAAACGAACGGCGGCCGGAAGGTCGTGACCGGCAGGCGCGTCTTGGCATGCATCCGGAAGAGCATGCGCTCGGTGGTGGCCTTGTGCCGGACATAGGGGTCGGGGTGATAGTCGGGCGCCAGCGGGTCGCTTTCCTTGTGGTTCAATCCGTCGCCGTAGGCGGCCACGCTCGACATGAAGATGTAGCGGCTCATCCAGCCGCCTAACAACCGGACGGTGGCCTCCACCTGCGCGGCCGTGGTGCCGTTCTCCCAGTCGTAGGCGTTGTCGTACACCACCTCGAACCGGCGCCCCCAGAGGGCCTCGCGCATGGAGTCCGCGTCGTTGCGGTCGGCCATGATGTTCTCGACCCGCCGGCCGAAATCGTGCTTCGGCTTACGGTGCAAGACCGCGACATCGTGCCCTCCCTTGACCAACTCATCGACGAGCACGCGGCCAATAAAGAGGGTGCCCCCTATGACCAGGACTTTCATACTCTCCTAAAATAGATTAGACGCAGCGGCCCGTCAAACCATTTCGGCGCAAAAACCGATCCGCGCGCCGCGGAGACGGGCATGATCGGCCTCACGGGCCGCAAAAACGATTGCCGGCTAGTCGTAATACTCGAGACCCAAGTGCGTAATCAGGTCCTCACCCCTCATCCAGCGCAGCGTATTCTTCAATTTCATGAGCTGGATGAAGATGTCGTGCTCGGGGTAGACCTCCGGCGCGTGCATCGGGCCTTTGAAGTAGAACGATAACCATTCCTGGATGCCGCGCATCCCGGCGCGCTGCGCAAGATCCATGAATAGAACCAGATCCAGAACCAGCGGGGCCGCCAGAATAGAATCGCGGCAAAGAAAATTGATCTTGATCTGCATCGGGTAGCCCAGCCACCCGAAGATATCGATGTTGTCCCAGCCTTCCTTGGCATCCCCGCGCGGCGGGTAGTACTCGATCCGGACCTTGTGGTAGTAGTTGCTGTACAGGTCGGGATAGAGATTCTTCTGGAGGATGTACTCGAGCGAGGAGGACTTGGTCACCTCTTTGGACCGGAACGATCCGGGGTCGTCCAGCACTTCCCCGTCGCGGTTGCCCAGGATGTTGGTGGAAAACCACCCGTTCAAGCCCAGCAGGCGCGATTTCAGCCCCGGCGCGATCAGCGTCTTCATGAACGTCTGTCCGCTCTTGTAATCCTTCCCGCTCAAGGGCACGTTGCGGGCGCGCGCCAGTTCGAGCAGCGCCGGCATATCGGTGGTCATGTGCGGCGCGCCGTTGGCGTAGGGGACGCCCAACTTCAAGGCCGCGTAGGCGTAGATCTGGCTGGGCGATATCTCGGGGTCGTTCTTCCGCAGCCCGGACTCGAAATCTTTCAGAGTCGCGTGCACGGCGGCCGGCTTGTGGAAAACCTCCGTCGAGCCGCACCAGATCATCGTCAGACGCGTGGCTCCGGTCTTCTCTTTGAACTGCCGGATGTCGTCCATCACCATTTCGGCGTAATCCATCTTGGACCCGCCCGTCTTGATGTTCGGGCCGCGCAGGCGCGTGACGAAATCGGGATCGAACACCGCTTTCATCGGCTGGATCGCCGCAAGCGGTTCCTTCACCTGTTCGAGAAGCGACGTCTCGAGCACTCCCGCCTTCACCGCCGCCTCGTAGGCGTTGTCCTCGAATATGTCCCACCCGCCCACCACCAGGTCTTCCACGCCCGCCAGCGGGACGAAATCCTTGATGGCCGGGGTGCGGCCTTCCGTGCGCTTTCCCAGCCGGACCGTGCCCAACTGCGTCAGGGACCCGATGGGCTTCCCCAACCCGCGCTTCATCGCTTCCAGACCGGCGACGAACGTGGTGGTCACCGCGCCGATGCCAGGTATCAGAACGCCCAGTTTGCCTTCGGCGGGCGCAATCCGGACGCCTTCGTGATTGGCCAATTCCGTTCTCCTATGAACTGAAATTGATATAATACCAGCTTCCATGGGCGAGCGTGCTGCCGCGACCATAACTACAATCGTCGTGGACGATGAAAAACTGGCCCGCGACGAACTCGGTTTCCTCTTGCGGGATTTCCCGGAAGTGGAAGTAATTGCAACCGGTTCCAACGGTTTGGAGGCTCTGGATCTGATCGAGAAGCTGGAGCCGGAAGTGGTTTTTCTGGACGTTCACATGCCCGGCTTGGACGGGGTCGGCGTGGTCCGCCGGCTGCGGGAAAAAGGCCTCCGGCTTCCCCACTTCATCTTCGTCACGGCATACGACCAGTACGCCGTCGAGGCCTTTCGGCTCGAAGCCATGGACTATCTCCTGAAGCCCGTGGACAAGGGCAGACTGGCGGAGAGCATCGAGCGGGCGCGGCGCGCGATCCAGGACAGCAAGCCGCCCGAACCGGCCGCCGTCCCGGTGAGCCATCCCGCGCCGCGGACCAAACTGCTGATCCGCGCCAACAGCCGGAACTTCATCGTGGACGCCAACGACGTCATCTACGCCACCATCGACAACGGCCTGATCACGCTGGTCTCGACGAACCTGGAGGGCGATTCCAACTACCGCACCATCGAGGACCTTCAGGCCAACCTGGACCGCGACACGTTCTGGCGCGTCCACCGCTCCTACCTGGTGAACATCAACCGGATCAAGGAGGTGATCCCCTGGTTCAAGTCGAGCTACCAGATCCGCATGGACGACCGCAAACGAACCGAAATCCCCGTGAGCCGGGTGCAGACGCGGAGGCTGAGAGAGCTGTTTAAGCTGTAGGGCGAGGGCTTTGACGCGGAGACGCGGAGAGGCGCGCCGCCTTCCTCCCAATCCGCTCCAGGGCACGATCCTCGGCCGCTCTACAATGAATCATGATGGACTGGCCGCGGTGGGCATGGCGCGCTGAATAAAAAGGCCTGAGCCAGGCCCCGCAAGAGGGAGGACGCGAGTGTCCGAATCACAGAACATTGGGAACGACCCGGATCCTGGTCCGGCAGAACCAGTAAGCCGGAAATCGCGACGCCAGTTTCTCAAACTGACGGGAATCGGAGGCGCTGCTGTATTCTCGGGCGGCCTGCAGGTGGCGACCTGCATGCCGGCGATTGCGCGACCCGGGGAAGCCATCGCCGAAGACCAGGGCGCGGCCCGAGCCAATATTGCCCTAAATCGAGCAGCCTGCCAATCCGGTTCCGCGGACGACGACCATACCGCGCATCTTACGACGGATGGCAGCCCTTCCACTTTTTGGGAAAGCAAACCGCACAAGGAAGCCTGGATCGCCGTAGACCTTGGCAGACCAAGATGGTTTGATCTGATCATGCTGCGCTGGGGCGAAACCTATCCGGAACAATTGCGTATTCAGACTTCGAGCGGCGGCCTTCATCCGCAAAACTGGAAAGACGCAACCGGCGATATCGCCGGGGCAAAAGAGGTCCAATCCATTCCGCTTTCCAGGGTGAACGCGCGTCACGTACGGGTATCGATTCCGACTGCGCCGAAGGCCGGCGATCGAGGCTATATCCTGCACAGCTTTGAAGTTTATGGCGACAGCGAACTTCCGGAGAAAGCCAAGGTTCCACCATTTGCATTTGCGGACGACACTCTTCTTCTAACCGGCGGCAACTGGAAAGTGCGGAGCGCCTCGTTCGTGCAAGCCACGGCCGTTGCGATTTCGCGGGATGGCTTTGAAGACGGGGACTGGTTGCCCGCGGCCGTTCCGGGGACCGTACTGGGCAGCTACCTGGCCGCGGGCGCGGTTCCCGATCCCTGGTACGGCGATCAAAACAGCCAGATCTCCGAAGAGTTCTTCACGCGCAACGATTTTTGGTATCGGACCGGTTTTGAGCTGCCTCGAAGCTTACCCGGCAAACGCTTGTGGCTGAATTTCGACGGAATCAACTGGAAAGCCGACGTGTATTTAAACGGCGCCTCCGCGGGGCGCATCGACGGCGTATTTGTACGAAGCCGTTTCGACGTAACATCGCTGGTCCACACGGGTACAAACCACCTCGCCGTCTTGATTCACAAGGTCGTCCATTCCGCTCCTTCGCCGAACAAGGTGTTGCACAAGACTCTCGGCGCCCCCACCAGGAACGGCGATCTGCTCGGATACGACAGCCCAACCTTCCTCGCGTCGGCGGGCTGGAATTGGCTGCCGATTGTTCGCGGCCGGAACGTGGGGATTTGGAACGACGTATACCTCAAGACGACCGGCAACGTGACCATTGCCGATCCTTGGGTCGTCACCGATGAACTGTCCTCCGATCACACGCGCGCGGATCTGTCGGTCCGGATGGAACTCCGCAATGGCTCGGACGCGCGCCAATCCGGCAGGGTTATCGGTTCAATCGGAAAACTGACCTTCGAGCAGGCAGTCGATCTCGAGCCGGGCGAAACTCGCGCATTGTCCTTCGACAAGGTGAAATTTCCCGCTTTATCAATGAAGAATCCGCGGTTGTGGTGGCCGAACGGTTACGGCGAACAACCTCTGTACAAGCTTGCGCTGCGCTTCGAGCAGCGGGGGAAGACAAGCGACGCGGCGCCGGTGACATTCGGAATTCGCAAACTCGAACACAAAGTTGTGGATAACGTCCTGACCTTTTATGTCAATGACGCTCGGATACTGATTCGCGGCGGTAACTGGGGCATGGACGAAGGGATGCTCCGGTGCGATGCCGCCGGCTACGATCTGCGCGTCCGCCTGCATCATGACGCTAACTTGAACATGATCCGTAACTGGGTAGGAATGGTGGGAAGCGACAAATTCTACGATGCCTGCGACCGCTACGGAATCCTGATTTGGGACGATTTCTGGCTGGCAAATCCGGGCGACGGGCCCAATCCGACGGATTTCAATCTGTTCATGGTCAACGCGAGAGACAGGATCAAACGCACTCGGAAACATCCTTCTCTGGCGTTGTACTGCGGCCGGAACGAGGGAAATCCTCCCGCGGAGCTCGACGCCTCCCTCCGCGCGGCGCTGGGGGAACTGGATACGACGCGACACTACATCCCTCATTCAGCGGCCGGCGCGGTGAGTGGCGGGGGCCCCTACGATGTGCGGGACGTGGCTTGGTATTTCGTGAATCGCGGAAGGACCTTGCACAGCGAGCTGGGCATCGTATGCGTTCCGCCCGTGGAATCCATGCGGGAAATGATGCCGCCTGAGAATTTATGGCCAATCGACGACATGTGGGCCATTCACGACTACCAGTCGCCGCGCTGCAACCTTTATACGCAAAGACTCAAAGACCGCTATGGAGACCCTTCAGGCATCGAGGACTACTGCCGCAAGGCTCAGATGGTCAATATCGAGTCGGCGAAAGCGATGTTTGAGTGCCTTCAGGCGCGGCAGGGAAGCGGCATCTTGATCTGGATGACTCAGGCGGCGTGGCCGGCGTTGATTTGCCAGCTCTATGATTACGACTTCGAAATGACCGGCGCCTATTTTGGCGCCAAGCGCGGCGCCGAGCCGGTCCACATCTTCTGGGATTCCCATGCCGACGTGATTAAGGCCGCCAACAACACAGCCCAGGGCGCCGGCGGGCTGACGGCGCAAATGCGCGTCTATTCGCTGGAGGGCAAGGAGCTCGGCGCCAAGTCGGCGACGGTCGACCTGAAGCCAACCAGCGTGGCGGACGTCTTCCCGATTTCGAGGCCAACGGCCGAAAGCGGCGTATTCTTTGTCAAACTGACCCTCGCCAGAGGCAGGCAGCCGATTTCGGATAACTTCTATTGGAACAGCGTCGATGGCGCTTCCTGCAAGGCGCTCAACAGCTTGCCCGGCGTGACATTGGCCGCTCGAGCGCGCCGGTTTCATGCCGGGGACACCCTTCGATTCGCCGTCAGCCTGAGGAACGGCGCGCAAGCGGTAGCGCCGGCGATTCGTCTGAAGGTGCGGCGTGCAGGCTCCGGCCAAAGGGTATTGCCGGTTTTCTACAGCGACAACTATTTTGGGCTCTTGCCGGGCGAAAGCAAAACTGTGACGCTGGAACTAGCCGCGGCAAGTCTTGCGGGCGAGGCGCCGGAAATCGTCGTAGAGGGCTGGAACATCCAGCCTCAGCGCATCCCCGTCGTCTGACATCGCAGTCGGTATGCACGAGGCGAATCCTCAGTAACAGGCGCCGGGCAGAAACCGGCGGGCCGATTGTCAATCGGAACGGCCGGGCTGCGCCCAGGCTGATGACGCCGGAAGGCATCATCGCCGGCCAAAAGGCCGGCCCCACGGCGGCCGGCTTGCAGCGGGAGCATGGCGCGGGGTCCGCACATGCCGCAGGTCAGGTAAAAAACGTTCGGGAAGCCCGTGCCGGTGGTGGCGCTTTCCGGCCACGCGCCATCGGGTCGTTGGCGGTCCAGCAGGAATCGCACGCCCCGGCGCGCGGCCGCGGACTCAGCTTGGTCGGCGGCGCGGAGTCCCTTGCAGAATCTTTGCCTGGTAACCTGGAATTGCGTGCACATTGCGAATGCGGCGAATGCCAAGGCGCTTGCCTTCATCTGCCGGGAGCATGCGTATGAATGTCCGGTCATCTGCACGCCGGAAGAACTCATGGGAGAGTAGATCATGGCCAGGGACCCCATCGTCGATGAAGTACGGCGCGTTCGCGAGAACGAAGCCGCCAAGTGCGGTTTCGATGTCAAGGCAATTCTCGTGGCCTCGAGGAAGCGGCAACGCCGCTCCAGCCACAAGGTCGTATCGTTCGCGCCACGGAAAAAGTTGAGCGCCTGATTTGGCGATGCGGTGGGCGGCCTCGGCCAGTATCCTCCTTGCCGGACGGATCGATATAGCTCTAACGGCGTAGACTGATTCGACGGTGTTTGGTCAGTTTGATTTCTGGCGCTTCAAGTAGAACATCATGTAGCCGCCCCCGTCGAGGACTACGGATACAAGCTCCCACCCCTCAGCTCCGAGTTTGCCGAGCGTTGCGCCAATAACTTCGTCGTTTCCGCTGTTCGTGAGCCAATAGTATTCCCATTGCATTTGGGTTGCTCCTGAACAAAGTGGGGATCATGCTTGTCCGCCTTCACCCCCCCGCCAGAGCCAGCAACGGGAAATAGTCGCGGTACATGCCGTAGGTTAGGTAGAAAACGTTCGGGAAGCCCGTGCCGGTGGTGGCGCTTTCCGGCCACGCGCCATCGGGGCCTTGGCGATCCAGCAGAAACCGCATGCCCCGGCGCGCGGCCGCGGACTCGCCTTGGCCGGCGGCGCGGAGTCCCAACACCGCCCAGGCGGTCTGGGAAGCGCAGCTTGGCGCCGGAACGAAGCCATCGCGGTCGTAGCTGGCGCAGGACTCCCCCCAACCGCCGTCGGGATTCTGAATCGCGCGCAGCCACTCGGCGGCTTTGGCGATGGCATCCTTCACCGCCGCCGAAGGCTCCCCGGCCGCGCTGGCGGCCAGCCCGCGCATCGCCAGAAAAGAGCCGTAGATGTAGTTCACGCCCCATCGGCCGTACCAGCTTCCGTCCCTCTCCTGCGCCTGGAGCAGGTAGGCCGCCCCGCGGCGCGCGGCTTCGTGGCCCGCCAGGCCGCGCCGGCACAAGCATTCGAGCACCCGCCCGGTGATATCCGGGCAGGTAGGGTCGAGCATGGCGTTGTGGTCGGCGAAGGGCACGCGGTTCAGCACGGCCCAGTTGTTGTCCACGTCGAATGCCGCCCAACCGCCATCGCTCGATTGCATGGCCAGCAGCCAGTTCATGGCGCGCGCTTCGACCGCCGCCTGCGCCTTGGGGTCGGAGGCCCTGGCGTGCATCAGCGCCAGCAGCACCATGGCGGTATCGTCGATGTCGGGATAGAACTCGTTGGCGAATTCGAAAGCCCAGCCGGAGGGCGCGGTGTCGGGGCGTTTGACGGACCAATCGCCCTTCCGGCGGACCTCCTTGGTGAGGAGCCAGTCGGCGGAGCGAGTCAGGCGCGGGTCGCCGGCGCAGCCCGCTTCGCCCAGCGCGAAGGCGCTGATGGCGGTGTCCCAGATGGGCGAGACGCACGGCTGGAAAATGAACCGGCCGCCGGTTTCGATGAGCAGCGATTCGAAATGGCGGATGGCGTCGACCAGGTCGGGGTGGTCCGCGGGGTAGTCGAGCGCGTCCAGCGCCATGATGAAGTACATCATCGCCGGATATATGGCCCCCAGCCCTTCGGTGAAGCGCGTGCGGTCCAGGATCCAATGCTCGGCTTCGCGGATGGCGGCGCCGCGGATTCGCTCCGAGCCGCGCTTCTCCCAGACCTTGAACATGCGGTCGAGGTGGTGAAACAGAATGGACAGCCCTTTGCGTTTGGGGAGCGCGAGGCTGACGCCGGGGAGCAGCAGCTCGTCCACGGTGAAGCCGGTGGGAGCGCGCCGGTTGGCCCCGCGAGCCTGCACGATCGAAAGCGGTACCAGAATGGAGCGGGTCCACGACGACATCTCGTAGAGCACGTTGCCGGGCAGCATCACGATCTCCGGCGGTACCGAAGGCACGTGCCTGCGCGGATAGAGTCCGAAAAGGCTGAGGTTGATCTTGACGTAGCTGTTGGCCGCCTGAAGCCCGCCGAGCGCCAGGACGCGCTCGCGCGCGGCGGCGAGCGGGCCGCCATCGGGCGAAACGCCCGCCAGCTTCAGGGCGCAATACGCTTTCACCGTGGCGCTGACTTCCGAAGGGCCGCCCGAGTAAATGTTGAAGCCGCCGTCGGGCAACTGCCGCTCGAGAATCGAGCGCGCGGCCCGGCCGATGCGCTCGCGCGTGGGCGGGTTCCACCCGGCGCCCTCCGGCTGGTGCAACCAGAGCTGCAACAGGATGTAGTCGGATTCCAGCGTAGTGTCGGCGGTCAGCTCGCCGCACCAGAAGCCCTCCGCGGACTGGCTCCGGAACAGGCGTTCGCGAGAACGCTCGAGGGCGGATCGGGTTTCGTCGCGCACGGCGCGGCGGCCGTGTTCGGGGACGCGCCGCGCCGCCGCGGGCGCCGGTTCCAGCCATTCGTAGGGCATAGGCCGAACTCCATGGTAACAACGTAAACTGGAGAGCATGGATTGGCAACTGGATCCCGCCCAAACGCGCGTGCTTGGCTGTCTGCTGGAAAAAGAGATCGCCACGCCGGATTACTACCCGCTCTCCCTGAATGCCCTGGTGAACGCGTGCAACCAGAAATCCAACCGCGACCCGGTGGTGAACTACGGCGAGGGCGCCGTCGAGGAGGCCCTGGCGGCCCTGCGCGCCCAAGGGCTGGCCCTGCGGATCACCGGCGGAGACAGCCGCGTGCCCAAACACGCCCAGCGGTTCACCGAAAAGTTCAACCTCGGGCGCCGCGAGGATGCCGTGATGTGCCTGCTGATGCTGCGCGGCCCCCAGACCGTCGGCGAACTGCGCGGGCGCGCCGACCGGCTCTACCAGTTCGACGGCCTGGAAGCTGTCGAGACCACCCTGAACCGCCTGGCCGAAATGGAGTTTGCGAAGAAACTGCCGCGGCAGGCGGGCTTCAAGGAACCGCGATGGGGACACCTGCTCTCGGGAGAGCCTGATGCCGGACCCGAGGTCGCTTCCGAGCCCGAGCCGTCCGCCGGCCGCAGCCCATCGGACCGCGAGCGAATCGCCGCGCTGGAAACCGCCCTGGCCGAGCTGCGCCGCGAGTTCGAGGACTTCAAGAGGAGCTTCGAGTAGAAAAGCCATCTGCCATCCGGCCGTCGGCTTGGAGATCGTCGAAAAGTAACAAGTTCAATGGCCCGCAACGCCTCCGGCAGCGGCTTGGTCGGGCGGTCCCCCCTGAGGCGTTAACCTAAGCTGGCGCCGGACCTCTCCCTTCGGAGCGTGATCCAGGCGCTCGTCAGCGCCGCCGGCAATGCGGTCAGCGGAACGCCGCAAGACGGCCGCAAGCGCGTTTATCGGGAGTTAACCGCCATTTGTGGCTTCAAGCCACTGCCGCAAAGAATCCAACAGCGGCCGGGCAAGAGCCTGTCGTACTTCACACGCTCCGAGGGCGACCCGCCACGAATCCCGGTCTCGACGTTTCATGAGCGCGAAGCAGAGACAAACCCCCATGCCATCCTGGTGCGCCTCACTGTGAAACGTTGCGGGCGGAAACGGCACTGACAGAAACGGCACTGCCGGGTGGCCTCTTAGAAAAAATGGGTATATACTCTTGAAAACGCTTCCGAGCGTAGAATCACTGATCTATTGGGTTGAAGTATGACTGGCCTGAACCGGTTCGGTTGAGCTGTATGCGCATACAATTCATCGAAATACAGAATTTTCGAAAGCTCGAATCAATACGGGTGGATTTCACTCGCGAGACCACGGTGCTGGTGGGACCCAACAACAGTGGCAAGACTTCGGCAATCGCCGCGATGCAGCACTTCCTGGTTGATCAAAACCGGTTTGCCCCTGACGACTTCACGGCGTCCAACTGGGACCCCATCAACCGAGTTGGCATCAACTGGGAAGCCCAGTCAACGCTGCCTTCTCCTCCACGCCCTGCCACGAAGGATTGGGATGCCCTTCTGCCGTCGATGGACATTTGGCTGCACGTCGAGAACGACGAGATTCACCATGTCAGCCAGTTGCTGCCGACTCTGGACTGGGAAGGTGGACTCCTTGGGGTTCGACTGCGCCTCGAACCGAAGGACATCGGGGAGTTCCACGCCCAATACCTTGCGGCCATTCGCAAGGCCAAAGCAGCCATTGAGGGCGCTCCGCAGAACGGAGATTCGCCGCATGCGCCGCCATTGTGGCCGAGAAACATGCGTGATTTTCTGGATCGCCGACTGAGGGCGTTGTTCACCATCCGCGCGTATCCTTTGGATGCAGCTAAACAGGTGGCTCCCAAGAACGGCATGGCGCAGCCTCAACCTTTGCCGGAAGGAAGCGAGCCGATAGAGGGAGATCCGCTCGGAAAGCTCATTCGCGTTGACCCCATCCCCGCCCACAGAGAGCTCGCGGATGCAAGCGGCTCTAAGGCTAGGAGCGACGGTGGAGATGCACATGAGTACCGAGAGCCCCGCCGGCTATCAGCGCAACTGCGATCCTATTACGACAAGCACCTCGATCCTCAGGATTCGCCCGAGCCCTCTGACCTGGATGCGCTGCAGGCTATTCATAACGCGCAAACACTGTTCGACGAAAAACTAAAACTTGGCTTCTCAGCCGCGTTGAATGAGCTTGAGAACTTAGGCTATCCGGGAGTTGCGAACCCCAAGCTGACTATCGCGACCAAAATCCGCCTTACAGACGGGCTGAACCACGACTCGGCGATCCAGTATGACCTCGCCCCGCCAAGCGGAGAGACAGGCGCTGTGCCCTTGCGTTTGCCTGAAGACTATAACGGCCTCGGGTATCAGAATCTCATCTTGATAGCCTTCAAGTTGATGAGCTTTCGCGATGACTGGATGCAGGTGGGGAAAGCGATGCAGGCAGCGTCGACTGGACCCAGTAAGCCCTTCTTTCCGCCACCGCTGCACCTCGTCCTGATTGAGGGCTCTATAGCAGAATCTATGGGTAGGATTGGTGGCTCTTGGGGGAATTCGTGGCTGAATCGGTGGGAGTGAACCCTCCTGCACCCGACGGGGGGCGCACCCTCTGAGAACCCAAACAAAACCTTTCTGAGAAGGAAAA
>CAIRXZ010000194.1 GCA_903882645.1 uncultured Acidobacteriia bacterium
CTGCTGCACGGCTTCCAGCAAGCCATCGAACCAGTCCTGCCCCTCCGCCAAATCCTTGACGATTTGAATCAACTCTCCGCCGAATTGAACGAGGCGCCCCGCAAACGCTTGAGTGCGATGATGAATAGAGGTTCATTATTATCTTAGCGCTTATGGGGGTCCGCCCCACCAAGGCGGCGGGACCATATGTGGATTACGATGGCGCCGGGAGCGTCAGACCGGCTTTGGCCAGGGAGCGCTGAAGCAGGGCGGACGCGCGGATGCCGGGGACTCCTCGCGCGATCGATATTTCCGACACCAGCATGTGCCGCGCGCGCTCCAACATCTTCTTCTCGCGAAGGGAAAGCGTCCGGCCGGCGTGAAGCTGCAACAGGCTCTTGCAGACCTCAGCGGCTTTCAACAAGTCCCCGCTCCGCATCTTCTCTTCGTATTCCCTGAAGCGGACTTTCCAATCCGGGTTGATTGTTCGCAAGCCGTTGGAAAGAAAAGAGAGAATGCGTGAGATGTCCCGATCCTTCGTCACCCTCCTGAGGCCGATGCCGGCCGCATTGGACAGCGGAACCAGCACGGTGACACTGCCGTACCCGAGCCGAAGCAAGTAGAACTGCTCGAATGCGGAACCAAACGAGCGGGAACTGATATTCTCGATCGTCCCCACCCCCTGATTGGGATAGACTACCTTCTCACCGATCTGAAATGTCATCCGGGGCCCCCTCCGACCGCCGCTAATCCCGTGCAGACGTGTTTTCCAGGATGGTACGCTGGAGGGGCGGCGGCTGTCAAGTCAGCCACTTGAAGGTGCGGCGCTTCGGGCCTATAATGGATCTCGGAAAGGAAAGACCCACCTTGAGTTGGTGCTTAGCGGCCGGGATCCTTTCCGCGACTGGCAGGCGGGCTGCGCGACACACCAACCGGCTCCGCCGGACGGAGTGAGCCGGAATCTCCGTCCGCGAGGCTGGAGCATGCGCTTTGGCGGCGCGCGAGGCGCCGACCGGCGCGGGGGAAAGGGACATGGCCATGGATGGAAAGCCGGACCGGGGCAGAGTCGAGATGGATTCGGAAGAGTGTAAGGGCTGCGGCCTTTGCGTGGAGGCCTGTCCGCCGAAAGTCCTGCTTCTCTCGGACGCGCTGAATCACTACGGGTACCACCCCGCCCGGTATGCGGGGGTTGGCTGCACCGGGTGCGGCATCTGCTTTTTCGTGTGCCCGGAGCCCGGCGCCATCATGGTGCTGAGGCTGGCGGCAGCCGCATAGAGGCCAAAGATGAAGGCACATCTCACCAAAGGCAACGAAGCCATTGTGAAGGCCGCGGTCCTGGCCGGCGCGCGCGCGTTTTACGGCTACCCGATCACGCCGGCGAGCGAGATCGCGGAAGCGGCGGCGCTGTATTTTCCCCAGGCGGGCGGCGTTTTCCTGCAAGCCGAAAGCGAAGTGGCCTCGGTGAACATGCTCTATGGGAGCGCTTCGGCGGGGGTGCGGTGCATGAGCGCGTCGAGCGGCCCGGGCATCAGCCTGATGCAGGAAGGCCTCAGCTATCTGGCCGGGGCGGAGCTGCCCTGCGTGGTGGCGGACATCATGCGCGGCGGCCCGGGACTGGGGAATATCGCTCCCGAGCAGGGCGATTACAACCAGATCGTCAAGGGCGGCGGGCACGGCAACTATCGCACGCTGGCGCTGGCGCCCAGCTCCGCGCAGGAGATGGCCGATCTGACGACCCTGGCCTTTGACCTGGCCGACCGGTACCGCAATCCCGTGGTTGTGCTGGCCGATGGCTATGTGGGGCAGATGATGGAGCCGGTGGAGTTCGCGGCTCCGCGGCCCGTGCCGCCGCCCCCGGACTGGGCGGTGACGGGAGCGGCCGCCACGCGGAAGAACATGCTGACTTCGCTCTACCTGGAGCCGGACGTGCTCGAACGGCACGTCCGCAAACTGGAGGCGAAGTACAAAGAGGCCGAGCGAAGCGAGGCGCGCGCCGAGAGTTGGCGGACGGAAGACGCCGAAATCGTCCTGGTGGGCTACGGGATTATCGGACGCATCCTGAAAGCCGTGGTGGAGCTGGGCCGGGCGCGCGGCATGGCGCTGGGGCTGCTGCGGCCCATCACGTTGTACCCTTTCCCGGCGGCTCGAATCAGGGAACTCAGCCGCCGCGTCAAGGCGTTCGCCGTGGTGGAGCTCAGCACGGGCCAGATGGTGGACGACGTGCGCCTGACGCTCGAAGGGCGCACGCCTGTGGAGTTCTTCAGCCGGGTGGGCGGCAATGTGCCCTCGGCCGAGGATGTGCTGGCGTTCCTTGCGAGCAAGTTCGCGGCGTGCCGGGAGGAGGTTCTGGTCCATGGCTAGCTACACCGTTACGCATGAAAAGGCCAAGAGCTTCTACAGCCGCTACGAGCGCAAGGCGGAGCTGCAACATCAGACGCACTACTGTCCCGGTTGCGGCCACGGCATCACCCACAAGCTGCTGGCCAGGGCCATCGACGAGTTGGGCGTCCAGGACCGGATGGTGCTGATCAGCCCGGTGGGGTGCTCGGTGTTCGCCTACTACTACTTCGACGTGGGGAACATCCAAGTGGCGCACGGGCGCGCTCCGGCCGTCGCCACGGCGGTGAAACGCAGCCGCCCGGACAGCATCGTGGTCTCCTATCAGGGGGATGGCGATCTGGCGGCCATCGGGACCGCCGAGATCGTGCATGCGGCCAACCGCGGCGAGCAGATCATGGTCGTGTTCGTGAACAACGGGATCTACGGCATGACCGGCGGGCAGATGGCCCCCACCACGCCGCTCGGCAAGAAGAGCACCACCTCGCCGTTCGGACGGAACCAGTGGACGGAGGGCTACCCGGTGCGCATGTGCGAGATGCTGAATTCGCTGGAGGCCCCGGTCTTCATCGAGCGCGTGTGCCTGGGCGACAACAAGCAGATCATGCAGGCCGGGCGCGCACTGCGCAAAGCCCTGGATTGCCAGGTCAAGGACCTGGGGTTCTCGTTCGTCGAGGTGATTTCGCCCTGCCCCACGATTTGGAAGATGGAACCGCTGGAGGCGCAGCGGTTCGTGCGCGAGGAGATGACCAAGACCTTCCCGCTGGGGAACCTGCGGGACCGCTCGAAGGACGCGCCCATCCGGCCCGCGCCGGCCGCCCCGCCGCCCATTGAAGACCTGCCGCGCATTCTCGGCCTGACCAACGGCGACGCCCCCGCGGCGGCTTCCCCGAAGCCCTCAAAGCGGTTGGACCTGCGAATCCGGGTGGCCGGTTTCGGGGGACAAGGCGTTCTGATGCTTGGCGAGGTGCTGGCCGAGGCGGGTCTGGACGCCGGCTACGAGGTTTCCTGGCTGCCCTCGTACGGCCCCGAGATGCGCTCGGGAACTTCCAACTGCCACGTGCGGATCGGGAGCGACCCGGTGGATTCGCCGCTGGTTTCCCGCCCCAACGTGCTGCTGGCGCTGAACGAGCCGTCCATGCGCAAGTTCCTGCCGTCGGTCGAACCGGGCGGCATCGTCCTCTACAACGCGCCGGAGCTTCCCGAAGACTGCGCGCGCCCGGACGTTCGCGTCCTCGCCATGCACTTCACGAAGCTGGCCGACGGCCTGGGCTCCGCCAAAGCGGCCAATATCGTCATGCTGGGCGCGCTGCTGGAAGCCACCAGCCTGCTCGATGAAGGGCATGTCATTGGGGCGCTGCGGGGAAAGGTGAAGAGCCAGCGCTGGTTCGACCTGGACGTGGCCGCCCTGCAGCTCGGCCGGAAGGAAGTCCGCGAACGGGCAGCGGACTGAACGCCGGGTAACGGCCTTGACTCGCCCGCTTGCGCGAAGACGCCAGGGAATCCCTTACTTCATTTTCTTGATCGTTTCCTCTACTTCTTCCGCCCCCTCCGCGTAGAACTTCTCTTCATCGGGGGCGAGCTCGCGGAGCAATCTCAGGAACTCTCCAGCGTGTACGCGTTCCTCGTCCGCTATGTCCTTGAGCACTTCCACGGCGAGCTTGTCGTCGGTCGACTCGGCAAGCTGCATGTACAACTGAGTCGCTTCGTACTCCGCGGCCACCATGAAACGAATTGCTCTGACCAGCTCTTCATCCGTGAGCTTCCTGCCGTTTGTCAACCCTGAGAAGGGCGATCCGAACACTGGCATGTTTATTCTCCTGTGATGGTTTGTCTACTCCAAAATGTGTGGTTCCATGTTTGCGCCGCATTATTGAAGATCGCGGTCTTGCCGGCTTTGCCGGCCGTCTCGGCGATGATACTCTCCAACGGCAGGTCCGCAAACTCCGTTCCTGCTGCCAGTTTGTTCAGGTTATCGGCGTATCCCTTGTGATGCTTGCCGTAGTGAAAGCCAATCGTATTTGCCGAGATTACGGGGCTCAGCGCGCTATCCGCGTAGGGCAGGGGCGGCAGGACATGCGGAGATGCGCCTTCAATCTTGTCGTTGTTCTTCATTGTTCCTCCTAAACGGTGACGTAGAAGCCTGACGCTGCCCTTCAGCGGCGCGCCGGCCAGGCGGAGCCGGCAAAGCGGCCTCAGGTCTTAAGGAATGCCAGCAGGTCGGCGTTGAGCCGGTCCTTGTGCGTGCACATGAGGCCGTGGGGCGCGCCCGCGTAGATCTTCAGGATCGAGTTCCCTACCAACTTCGATGAGCGGAGAGCCGCGGCGCCGATCGGCACGATCTGGTCGTCGTCGCCGTGAACGATCAGCGTCGGCACGTCGAACTTCTTGAGGTCTTCGGTGAAATCCGTTTCGGAGAAGGCCTTGATGCAGTCGAGGGTGTTCTTGTGACCGGCCTGCATCC
>CAIRXZ010000195.1 GCA_903882645.1 uncultured Acidobacteriia bacterium
CTTGTCCGGCCAAAATCCCGCATCGAGAATCTCCCCCGACGCGCAAATCCCAGGATCTCCAGGGCTTCACAGCACTTGGCGGAATTCTTGTACTTGGTTGCGGAATCGCTGGCATACCCACCGGGCGCTGGCATTTCGCGCCGGAATGAGCTAAAACAGAAAAGGCAGCGCGTGTTCCGGCCTGTGGAAATGCTGTGTATCCGCGGTGCACGGCTGAGGAAAGCCGGGCTGGGTCCGCTGATTCCAAGGCTCTTCGCGGGGATGGGGATCGAGCGGCTCGGGCCGCGTTTTATCCAGAAGGTAACCGCTTCAAAACGGAAGGCCTGTTTTTTCCGGGGCCGAACGGCGCTCAAGGACTAGACTGGGGTAACGCGCTATGTCCCCAAGCAACACGACCGACAAGGGTCTCCCGACCAATGTGGACGCCGAGCGATTCGTGCTTGGCTCCATCCTGCTGGAAGACAGCTTCTATATCCAAGCCGCCGGTACGCTGGAGTCCGGCGACTTCAGCCTGGAGAAGCACCGCCGCATCTTCAAGCGCATGGGCGAGCTGTACGAGCGCGGGGAGAAGATCGACCGCGTCACCGTCGCCAACGAGCTGATGAAGTTCAGCGAGCTCGAAGCCTGCGACGGCTTGAGCTACCTGGTCTCGCTCGACGACGGTCTGCCGCGGGTCCCCAACCTGGACAGCTACATACGCATCGTCAAGGACAAGAGCGTGCTGCGGCGCATCATCTTCGCCTCGCAGCACATGATGAACCGCTGCCTGATGGGGGAAGAGGAGCCGGACCAGATCCTGGCCGGGGCCGAGGAGACGCTGCTCAAGCTGGGCGAGGCGCGGGTCCAGGCCGGACTGGAGCAAGCCGGGCGCATTCTCAATAATTACGAAGGCGGCCTCAGCGCGTTCCTGGACCCCAGCAAGCGCATCAAGGGGATCAGCACCGGGTTCGCCAAGTTCGACGAAATGACCGGCGGTCTGCACGGCGGCGACCTGATTATCATCGCCGCGCGCCCGTCGATGGGCAAGACGGCGCTGGCGCTGAACATCGCGCAGCACGTGGCTCTGAAGCTGAAGCAGACCGCGGCGGTCTTCTCCCTGGAAATGTCCAAGGAATCGCTGCTCACCCGCATGCTGTGTTCCACCGCGCGGGTGGACAGCCAGCGGTTCCGCGGCGGGTACCTCACCGGGGAAGAGCGGCGCAAGCTCAGCCACGCGGTCAACGAGCTGGCCGAGGCGCCGCTCTACATCGACGACTCCGCCGGGCTGCACCTCATGGACATGCACGCCAAGCTGCGGCGCTTGCAGTCCGAGAGGCCGATCGGACTGGCGATCGTGGACTACCTCCAGTTGATGGGCGGCCACGGGCGCTACGAGAACCGTACCCAGGAGGTCAGCGCGCTGTCGCGCGGCATGAAGCTGCTGGCCAAGGAACTGAACATTCCCATGATGGTGCTCTCGCAACTGAGCCGCGCTCCGGAAACGCGCCAGGGCGATCATCGCCCGCAGTTGAGCGACCTGCGTGAATCCGGCTCCATCGAGCAGGACGCCGATGTGGTGGGCTTCATTTTCCGCGAGGAAGTCTACCAGCGCGACCGCGAAGACCTGCGCGGACTGGCCGAGCTGATCGTCGGCAAGCAGCGCAACGGCCCGGTCGGCACGGTGAACCTGGTGTTCCTGCACGCGCAGACCAAGTTCGAGAACCGGGCTGAGGACACGGGAGATTTGCCGGAGGATTAGTCCCGGCGCGTCACGTACAGCTCCGCCGAAGTGAACGCCGCCGTTTGGATCTGCGCGCGCAAGGTGGCATAGGGCGCCGCGCCGGCGGCCGCGCGAAGGCGCGCGGTTTCGGCGGCGTCGAACTGCCGCAGGTACCGGTCGGCGCGCTCGCGATAGGAATACCCCGCGTACGCCGCGGAGGCGCCGACGGCCTCCATCAGCGCGTCCCAAAACGTGGCGCGCGCGAAGAGGCTCTTGCGCCCGGCCGCTTCGCGCGGGATCTCGATCGGGTGACGCCCGCCGCGCAACGCGGCGCGCACGCAGCGGGCGGGCGCAAAGGGCAGCGTGGGGTCCGCATCGGGAAACGTGGCCAGCAACTCGCGCAGGCTTTCCGCATCCGCCTCCCACCCGGCCCAGCGGAAGCGCGTGGCGCCGCTCACCAGCGTTCCGCGGAGCAGAATCTCACGGATGCGCGGCTCGTCCTTCCCCACCGCTCCCAGCGCGCGTTCCACCAGCTCGCGCACGGGAAGCTCCTGCGCAACCACCGGCGTGATAGCGATGGCCCCGGCGGCTTCCGAGCTGAGCTTCACGCGGACGGTTGGCGGCAGCGCCATCGATTTCACGCTAGCATAGGTCCGTGACGCCTCTGGGTGAATTGCTGGCGGAGGAGATCCGCGCGGGCGGTCCGATCCCGTTTCGGAGGTTCATGGAAACGGCGCTCTATCATCCGGAGTACGGCTACTATCGCCGGCGGCGCGACCCCTTCGGCAAAAGCGGCGACTTCTTCACCGCCGAACAGGTCCAGCCGGTATTCGGCCTCTTGGTTGCGGCCTGCATCCGCCAGTTGTACCGCGAGATGGGCGAGCCGCGCGAGTTCACCGTGGTGGAGCTCGGCGCCGGACGAGGCGAGATGGCGGAGGCTTTCCGCGAGTGGCGCTACATCCCCGTGGAGATCGATTCCGGTGGATTGCCCAATGGCTTTGTGGGCCTCGTGTTCTCGAACGAGTTTTTCGACGCGCTGCCGGTGGACGTGGCGGTCCGCGAGGGCGAAGCGTTTCGCGAGCAACAAGTTGCTTGCGAGGACGGACGTTTTCGGTGGACGACAGGCGGCCCGGTCCCGGCTGAGGTGGAACGTTATCTGCGCGATTGCTTTCCTTCGCCGGAGCAAGGCCGCTGGTACGAAGCCAGCCTCGAAGCGCCGCGGTGGATGGAGCGGATCGCCCGCTCTCTCGAGGACGGATACGCGCTGACCATCGACTACGGCTACACGCGCGGGGAAGCCGCCCGGTTCCCCGCGGGCACGCTGATGGGATACCGGCGCCACACGGCGCGCGAAGCCGTGCTGGAAGAGCCGGGCGAGCGGGACATCACCGCGCACGTGAACTTCACCGCGCTCCAGGAAGCCGGCGCCGCGCGCGGCTTGAGAACCGAACGGTTCGAGACGCTGGCGCGGACGCTGCTGCGCGCCGGCGAGCCCGACCAGTTCGCCGCCGCCCTGAACGCCTCCGAGCCGCGCGAGCAACTGCGCCGCCGCATGCAGCTCAAGACGCTCCTGTTCGGGATGGGCGAGACCTTTCGCGCGCTGCTGCAAAGGCGGCGGAGATAGCGGCGGGAGAGGCGGGGACTCGAACGTTGGGAGGTTCACGCTGGGGGTCGGGCATGCCCGACCCCTACAAGGCACGCCGATGTCGGCGCCCACATTCCGCCGTAGGGGCCGGGCATGCCCGGCCCGCAGCGTCGAGGAAGAGATCGGACCAACGCGAAGGGCGTGGAGGAGGGGAAGAGAACGGCCCGTAGAAAAGAAAGAGGCCCCGGAAAACCGGGGCCTCGAAGTGGAACCTGTTTGTCGGCCCTTCTTCAGGGCGCGCCCGAGCTACTTCTTTTTCTTCGGAGCAGCCTTCTTCTTCGGGGCGGCTTTCTTGGTTGCGCTCTTCATCGATTGATTCTCCCTAACATCAGATTTTGCGACTGGAAAAAATCGCAATGTGATTCATATATAAAGTTGTTCGCGATGAAAGTCAAGAGAAAAATGCAAAACGCTCCGCGATTCGACCGCTTTCGCGTTCGATCGCCTCGCGCAAAGCGCCGCCGTTGCCGAAAAATCCGCTTCATCTCCGGCGCGTCCGGCGCGGCGATGCGCCGGAGGCCGCGCCATTTCGGCGCTACAATAGCCTGACGTGAGCAAGTACGTTCGCTACCTTTCCGGCGCCGGCATCTCGTACGGGATTCTGGACGGCGACGCCGTCCACGAGATCCGCGGAGGCCTGTTCGGCCCGCGCGCTCCCACCGGCGTCGTGCTGAAGCTCTCGGAGGTCACGCTGCTGCACCCGTGCCAGCCGGGCAAGATCCTGGCCGTGGGGCTGAACTACGGGAGCCACCTTGGAAGCCGGCCGCGGCCCGCGCATCCGGAGATCTTCTACAAACCCGTGACGGCGCTCCAGGATCCGGACGGCCCCATCGTCATCCCCGGCGGCGCGACGGACGTTCACTACGAGGGCGAGTTGGTAGTTGTGATCGGGAAGCAGGCGAAGAGCGTATCCGAGGAGAAGGCGCGCGAAGCGATTTTCGGCGTCACTTGCGGGAACGATGTGAGCGAGCGCGCCTGGCAGCAGGGCGACCTGCAATGGTGGCGCGCCAAGGGCTCCGACACGTTCGCGCCGCTCGGCCCGGCGATCGCGGCGGGCCTCGACTACGGCGACCTGCTCCTTGAAACCCGCGTCAACGGCGAAACCGTTCAAAAACAACGAACCGCGGATTTGATTTTTAGTTGCGCACAGATCGTGAGCTGGATCAGCAACTGGGTCACCCTCATGCCCGGCGACGCGATCTACACTGGCACGCCCGGCGCTACGCGAAGGCTTTCCCCCGGCGACGTGGTCGAAGTGGAGATCGAGGGGATCGGAGTCCTGCGGAATCCGGTGACTGCGGGCTAGTGCCTTGACCACTAGAGAAGGTCCGTTGGCGGGGCAACTTGGCAAGCTGCGTGCCGGTTGGCAACCGGCGCGCGCGGCGATTGGCAATCGCCGCGCAGGATACCATCCTGCCCCACAGAAATCGCGCCTTGATGTCGAACACTTCCGGCCGGTTGCTTGTGACGGCGACCAGCACGCCGGCGTCGCGGACCGACTTGCACCACTCGCGAACCCGGTCGAGCTTGCCTCTTCTCCATCAGGCATCCGTGCCGATGTCGCCGGCGCCGCCGTGGTGAATGGAGATGCAACCGCTTCTGGCGATCTCCTTGGCGCCGCGCCCGGGCTTGAGCGATTCGTCCAGACTCGCGGTGTTGCGGGTGGCGAATAGCAGTTTGCCGCCGTTTTCCGCGTTGTACTTGGTGATTTTCGCCAACCCGTCTTCCATGCAGTTGATGCCCAGTTCCTCGCAATGCTTGAATTGCTGCGCCAGGCGTTCGGGAGTATTCCACGCCCGGATCTCCACATCGATCATGCGGGACAGATGCGACAGGCCCGCGACGACGTTCGATCCGAGAATCACGCGGGAAACGTCCTACTTGCCGAAACGAACCTCCGGCATCGGCTCCTTCGAGAGGGGGCCTGGCACATGCTGAGCATTACGACCCGGTCCCCTGCCCGGGCCGGGGGCGCCCGACTGCTGCTGCGGGGCGGCGCTCGCACTCGCTACCGCGCTTGACGCCGCAGCCAAGGCCCCGATCCTTTCCAAGAAGTTCCGCCGGGAGTTCTCGCTCGCCGATCCCGGCTTGGATTGTGAGGTCATTCCTGTTTGCCTCCTCTGCGGAAATCATGTCGATTCGCCCAGTGCAAATCGCAGGCCGGGCGTCTCCCTTTGAATTCCCCTGGCCGCCAGCGGGGAATACAAGACCTGCAATTCCCGACACCCGACGCCCAATATCCCATATCACAGCGTCATACGTGTCAACTTATGAGAACATCTGGCTTAGCCAATGTACTTAACTGGCGGAACAATCGATTTTCGCTCGCTGGATCGCGCATAGGACTCCTATTTACAATGCGTTGTGGAGGATTTGGTGCCTGCGAGACATGCCCCCATCATGACAGAGCGCCCCCAGGCAAGAGGTTGGGTAGACGTATAGCCATGTGGCGTCTATCCGAGGTTTCGGGGGGTTCGAGGACAGGCTCCGCAGCCCCAAAATTCTGGAGGGCCTCGCGCGGCTACTCTCGCCCGGCCCGGTCGTGGGCGGCCAATCCATCGGCGAGACCGCATGGGCCGTGATCGAGCACGCCGCGCATCATAGCGGCGCTCGGATCGTCTGCTCCGGCGAACTCGGAGCCTGTGGCCCTTACAGTAGTCGCTTGAGGTCGTCGATGCTCAGTTGACAGTCCCGAAGGATCTTGTGCAGCAAGCCGGGACCGACAATCTCGCCCGAGTGAGCGGGCACAACCGTGCTTCGGCCATCTTCGTGCCGAAGGAAGTGGTGGCTGCCTCGGACCCGAAGAACGGAGAAGCCCCGTTTCCCAAGCGCGGCAACCAGGTCGGGGCCGGTGACGCGGGGAATCCGGCTCATGCCGCGATGGTAACGCGCTGAATCCCTACGAACTCCAGCGTGTGTTCCGGCGCGCCCTCGACATCCAAACACAACTCTATGGCTTCGCGAATGCGTTGCGCGACCTCGTCGAGAGACCGCGCCTGCGTGTGGCATGCGGGGATCTGTGGGACGGAGGCAACGTAGTAGCCTTCCTCGTCGCGCTCAATGACGACATCGAATTGGCGTAACACCGGCGTCTGTCCTCGTCTTCTATTCTAGACTACCGGCAACAGTGTTGCAGCCAGCCAACGTACAAACCGTTTCCGCCATAACCTCCGCCGGGCGGGCGGTCATTCCCGACTTCGCCGGAGCGATCGTGGACCGCTGTCGCACATAGGCCTCCATTGCGACAGCCGCCTCTCCCCCACACTCCCTGATACCAACAGGCTAAAATACCTCTTTATGATCTGATCGCTCTGGCGCCCCTCCTCTCGCCTCGGGGTGCAGGCGACATGGAGGCCGTCATGCAGCGTCCCGCTTTCGCAGCCGTACCGACGGTGGTTGGGAGCTTCCCGCACGCCGATGCGGGGGCGCTTACCGGCCAGATCCTCGCCCGCTTCGCCGAAATGCCGGCCTGGCCGCAAATGCCGGCGCGCGACTGGCGCGAGAGCATGTATGTCCAGTACTCGGAGGGGCTGCCGGGAGCGGTGATCGACGGGCGGGAGCAGCGCATCTACTTTCGTGGCGGCGACGCGCTCTACCCGAAGCTGGAGCGGTTCTACCAGGCCCTGATCGAGGAAGACGTCGAGCGGTTCGCCATCACGGCGGACTACGCGCGCGGCCTCAGCCTGTTCCTCGAGACCGTGCCGGGCCTCGATCCCCGTCCCAAATGGGTCAAAGGCCAGGTGACCGGGCCGTTCAGCTTCGCGATGACGGTTACCGACCAGGACAAACGCTCGCTGGCCTACGACACAGACCTCTGCGAAGTGGCCGTGCAGGGAATGGCCATGAAGGCGCGCTGGATGGCCCGAAGGCTCCGCGGGGTTGCCGAGAACGCGCTGGTGACGCTGGACGAGCCTTATCTTTGCTCCTTCGGGTCCGCCTTCGTCAATGTGCCGCGCGCCGACGCGATCGCGGCCATCGCGAGCGCCGTGGAGGCGATTCATAAGGAAGGCGCGCTGGCGGGGCTGCACTGCTGCGGCAACACCGATTGGTCCCTCGTCCTCGCCACAGGCCTCGATGTCGTCAACTTCGACGCCTACGAGTACTTCCAGGGACTGACGCTGTATCCCGAGGAGCTGGGGGCGTTCCTGCTCGAGGGCGGCATTCTGAGCTGGGGCATCGTGCCGGGGTCCCGCTCCAGCGCCGATCTCGACCCGCGCGCTTTGCTGGCCGCTCTGGACGATCGCGTCGGCCAATTGGCCGCCAAGGGCATGGACCGCGACACGATCTACCGCCAGTCGATGATCACGCCTTCCTGCGGACTGGGAACCGAGAGCGTGGAGCGAGCGGACCGCGCCGTAGACGCGCTCGTGGAGCTGTCGTATCTGGTTCGGGAACGAGAGGGCCTCGGATGATCGTCGCCGTCATCGGCAAAGGTGGCGTGGGGAAGACGACCGTCAGCGCTCTCCTGCTGCGGCGCCTGCTCGAATCGAACGAGACTCCCGTGCTGGCCATCGACGCCGATCCGTCCAACTGCCTGGGTCCCGCGCTCGGCATCGCGGCCGGACCGACGCTGGCCGATATGCGCGAGACTCTGCGCGAGAACGGCCGGCCTTCCTCCATGTCCTCGGCCGAGTGGCTGGCCCTCCGCGCCGAAGAGGCCATCGTCGAGTGCGCGGGCTTCGACCTGCTGACCATGGGGCGCCCGGAGGGCAAGGGCTGCTATTGCTATGTGAACAACTTGATTCGCGACCACCTGGACCGCCTGTCGCGCTCGTACCGCCATGTTCTGCTCGATTGCGAGGCGGGGTTGGAGCACCTCTCGCGGCGTACGAGCGGCCGGCCCGACGTTCTGGTCTGCGTTACCAATCGCTCGCGCATGGGGGCGGAGACCATTCGGCGGTCTCTCGATCTGTATGCGGACCTGAACGGCGGGTTTCCGGCGCGGGTCGACTTGCTGCTCAACCAGTTCGACGAAGGGGAAGCGCTGGCATCGGAAATGGCGGCGATCGCCTCCGGCGCGGCCGCTCCGTTCACCAGGGTGTTCATCGTTCCGCGGGATTCCGAGGTTGAATCGTTTGAATCGGCAGGAAAATCGCTTTTGGAGCTGAGCTGCGCAAGTCCCGCTCCGGCGGCGCTTGGAGCATGGGAGATCGGATCGTGAGGGTAGGCGTGAGTATTACAACCTCGCAATCCTTTCGCGGGCCGCGGCGATTCGTGGAGTGGGCCTCCAGGCCTGCCATGCCGCCGTCCATGGCGGCATTCTTTCCGGACAAATGCCGGCAAGAAAGCCGGCATGGCAAGCCGGAGGCTCGCTCCACGGGGGATTGGTTGCGGCTATGGGAGGCTGGTTCGTGAAGGTCGCCGTGACCGGAAAGGGCGGGGTAGGCAAGACCACCGTGGCGGCATCGCTGGCGCGCTGCTGGCGGGACCTGGGTCACGACGTCGTGGCCGTGGACGCCGATCCCGACGCCAACCTGGCCGGGACGCTCGGCTATCGCGGCCCCGCCATCGCCCCGCTGGTCAAGCTGAAGGCGCTGATCGAAGAGCGGGTCGGCGGCGGCGAAGGCTGGGGCGGCTTCCTGCGGATGAACCCGCGCGTGGACGATATTCCGCAAGAGTTCGGAGTCATGGTGGATGGCGTCCGCCTGCTGGTGATGGGAACCATCGAGCGCGGCCGGCGCGGCTGCGCGTGTCCCGAGAACATCCTGCTGCGTGAAGTGCTCAACCACCTCATGCTGGGGAGCCGCCAGCACGTGGTGGCGGATATGGAAGCGGGCATTGAACACCTTGGCCGGCGCACCGCCGAAGGCGTGGACCTGATGCTGGTGGTGGTGGAACCGGGCTGGGCCAGCCTGGAAACCGCGGCGCGCGTGGCGGAGTTGGCAGGCGATCTCGGCATCCGCCGGGTTCAAGCCGTGGCCAACAAGGTCTCGAGCGATGCGGACCTGGAGTTCATCCGCGCGAATCTGGGCGGAATGCCGGTCCTGGGGACGCTCCCGCTGGATCGGGAACTGGAGATCGAAGCGCGTTCGGGATGCGTTTCCCGGGAGCGTCCGTTTTACCGGGAGATGCTGCGCATCGCCACCGCTCTTACCGAGCCGCGAACGTCGGAAGCCGTGAGAGAATCGCGAATCGCAGGCGGAACCGCCCAATGCCACTTAAATAGGCCCTGGCCAAAACATAAGTACTGATCTATGTTTCAGTTGTATGGATCAGACACGCGACGACGCTTTCGGGCTGTACCAGCGGTGCATATCGAGTGGCGTAGTGGAGTACTTGCAGA
>CAIRXZ010000196.1 GCA_903882645.1 uncultured Acidobacteriia bacterium
AAGCACAAAAACACAATACGAATATGCTCTTCGAGCAGTCCAAACCTAAAACAACAGTGGAATCAGATGCTTCGCCTGGCTAAGGAATTTGGCTTGCGGAATCGCTGGATCACCCCAGCTTCAACGCACCTTTCAGGCACTACCCGTCAACGCGCGGGTCTGCGACACAAAAGTGGGGCCAGGCCTTCGGGCCCGCCACCGGGCTTTGGCCCGGCGTCGCGCGACAACACGAAGAACGCCGGCTTAAAAGCCGGCGGCAGCCCGAAAGGGCCGGCCCCACAAGAGCGCCCGTCCTTGCGTCCACATACGATCAGATCCAAGCCGTTCCGCCGATGGATCGCGCCGGCATCCGGTTTTATGTCGCACACCCTCAACGCACTCCGCGACCGTGCCGCTTGAGGCCGCAAGACGGCAGACCAGGAGGTCCGCCCCAATGTTGCAAAACGGGGCGCGGGTCGCGTAGCCTAAGGGCTGATGAAGTTGGCGTATGTCCGTTGGAAAGACGCCGTGGCGGAGGAGGCGGGCGATTCCGCCGCTCACCTCACCGAGGCTAAGTTGGTCGAACTTCAGGAGGTTGGGTTCCTCCTGGACGAGAACGACGAGGCCGTGGAGATCGGCATGGAAATCAACGAAGATCCCGCCGTACGGCCGGGCCGCTGGCGTCTCCACATTCCGCGGGTCAGCATCCAGGAAATGCGCGTGGTGGATCTGGAAAAGGCCTTTCCCCAGAAGAGAAAAAGGGCAGCTTCCGGCCCTCCGCGGGCTGAACGGCCTCGCTGAGACGCGGCCCCTTCGTCTGGCCGATGTTCGGCATGGGAAGCAACGCGGCGTTCCACCGGCTGTTGAGGCGGCTCAGGCTTCGGCGGTTCCTGGGCCGCCAACTGGAAGAGGAAGCACGCCGGGAGTAAGAATGCGCGCGTCCATCCATCCGGCTTCCATGAAACGGTCCGGAGACGGCGTAAAGACCATCTTGTAGCTGTTGTCCTCGCGTGGCGGATCGGTTCCCTCCGAGCGCTGAGGATAGACCAAAGCCAGATACTTGAGAATCGAATAGATGTCCCCGTCTTCCGGCTGGCGGAAGTCGAAGCCCTGGGAGCGGAAATGCACCGAAACGCCCTGGTTGGAGAGGCGCCACGCCAGGAACGCGCAGCAGTCCAGCGCGTGCTCGAACCAGGCGTCGAGCGCGAAGGGAACATCGCGGTCGAGAAACATCTCGACGGTCTGTTCCTGCTCGCGCGCGAACTCGCGGACCTGCAAGGCCCCTACGCGCGCGGAGGCTTTCCAATCCACGTGGCGGGCGCTTTCGAGGGCTTCGTACGGCCGGATGCGATAGAAGTCCTTGCCCAGCCCGCGGTAGTGGGTCTCGATCTCCCCGGAGATTCCGAGCAGCAGGTCGTCGAATCCAGGGTGCGGGTCGATCGAGGGGTAGACCACCGTGTCGCGGCGCAGGGTGACGCGCGCCGATTTCTCCAGGAACCCAAAAGGGAACGCCGTGGAGAACGCAAATCCGTTCTGGCGATACGCCCCGCGCCTGGGGAACTTCACGTCAACGGTCTCCTCCAAGGTGGCGCGGCCGGCGATCAGCGGAAAGTAGACCCCGGACTTGAGCGAGGGGCTATCCGGATCGCGAATGGCCTCCACGCGAACCGAGAACGACGGCATGAGCCGCTTCTGGTTGCGCACGAAGAGCCTGCCGGGCACGTACCGCCCGGCGGACACGTGCTCCGGAACCAGGAAATCGAGCTCGAGGGCGGCGAGGCACAGCCGGCTCACCAGACCGGACACCAGCATCGTGGCCAGCATGGCGGCGAGGATCAGGAAGAGCAGATTGTTGGCTGAAACAATCGCCGCGAAGGCGGCCACTAGAACCGCAAGCGTGAATAGCAGGCCGACGCGCGTAACTCTGTAACGGACGCGGTGGCCCCAAAAGCCCCGAAGCTGCTGCCAGCGTTTGCGCACGGACCGCTTTGATTGTATCGAAGAAGGCAGGCCAGGAGGCCCGCCCCACCGGTTTGGCGGCGCAGACGATCGTTTTCGCCGTTTGCGCTGGCAGGCCACAGAAAACGATGGCCTGCCCCACTGGGTCCCAGCGTTTGCGCCCGGAATTCGCCGCAACTTTTTTGAGAGACATTGCCCGGCTGCGCCACTACATCATTTCAGACCAACGAAAATGACTCAACCAATGTTCTTGCCCATGCGCACGATCGCCGTTTGCGATACCGAGCCGGTTTTGATTGAAGGCCTGCGGAGCCTTTTGGAGCCGGTCGACGGGCTATGCGTGGCCGCCGCGGACGCCTGTCTGGCGGATGCCGTCGAATCCGCCCGGGGACTTCATCCTTCCCTTCTAATCGTGGATAAGAGTTTTGGGTTAAAGGCGATAGCGGACGCCATCCAGGACCTTCGGGCGTCGGGATCGCAGACCGCCGTGGTCGTCTGGGGCGCTTCGGTCTCATGGCCCGAATCGCTTCGCTTTCTGCAAGCCGGCGCCTCCGGAGTCGTTCGCAAGACCGCTTCCCTCGAGACCCTGCTGGCCTGCCTGCGCGCGGCCGCTTCGGGATTCTCATGGGTTGAAGGGGACGCGCCCGTCCGGTGGGTTGGGGCGACGCCACGGCCGCTGTCCGCACGGGAAGCGCAGGTCATGGGTCTGGTCGAGCGCGGCATGAAGAACAAAGACATAGCCGAGCAGCTCGGCATCGCCGCGGGCACGGTGAAGATCCATGTGAAGCACATCTTCGCCAAGACCGGCATCCGGGGCCGTTATGGACTGGCCTTCTCGGCTCTCCGGGAGCGCGGCCAGACAGCAGGCATCCATAGCGTGAAGCCTCTGATGGTATCCTGAAGTATTGACTCGCCTAGCCTTGCCTCAGTTGGGGATCCTGCTGTCCGCGGTTTCGATGGCGGCGGCCCAACCTTCCGTCCTGCTGGACTCCATGTCCCAGGAACTGAATCGCAATTTCGGCGTTCTCAAGCAACAGGCCGATCCGGCTCCCTACTTCCTGAGCTACGAGGTGACCGAGCAGGAATACCGGACCATCTCGGGCGAGCTTGGGACGGTTACCCCGCTCGCTACCGGCAAGACCCGCATACTGGATGTCTCGGTGCGCGTCGGCTCGCCGCAACTCGACAACTACCATCGCGTGCGCGGCTCATCCGGGCAGGTCACCGCGGGGGCGGCCATCACATTCGAGGACAACGCCAACTCCATCAAGCGGCGGTTGTGGCTGGAGACCGACCGCGCCTACCGCGCGGCGGTCCAGCGGCTCATCCAAATCAAGACCAATTCGCAGGTGCGGGTGGCGGCCGCGGACACCTCCGCGGATTTTTCCGAGGAACCGCCGTCCACCTCCGTCGAGGCCGCGCCCAAGCTGCAATTCGACCAGGCCGCCTGGACGGAGCGCATCCGCAAACTGTCGGCGCGATTTCACGACTATCCCAGCGTGCTGTCGTCGGCCGTGACGGTGAGTTGCCAGACCGATACGCGGTACTTCGTGGATACCGGCGGGTCGCGCCTGGAGCACGGCCGCGGCTTTGCGCGGGTGATTGTCTCGGCGGCGGCCAGGGCCGCCGACGGCACGAACCTGCAAACGTTCGAGACGTTCGAATCGGTGGAATGCTCCGGGCTGCCGAAAGACGAAGTCCTGCAGGCGTCCATCGACGGCGTAGCCAAGGACCTTTCGGCCCTGCTGCGCGCTCCCGAGGCCGAACCGTTCGTCGGCCCAGCCATCTTCTCGGGCCGGGCGGCGGGCGTGTTCTTTCACGAGATCTTCGGGCATCGCGTCGAGGGCTTCCGCCAAAAGGACGAAAGCGAAGGCCAGACCTTCACCAAGAGCGTCGGAACGAAGGTCCTGCCGGACTTTCTCTCGGTGGTGTTCGATCCGACCCGCCGCAAAGCGGCCGGGATCGACCTGAACGGCTGGTACGACTTCGACGATGAAGGCGTGAAAGCGCAACCCGTGACGGTGGTGGACAAGGGCGTGCTGAAGACGTTTCTCATGTCGCGCTCGCCCATACAGGGTTTCGACCATTCGAACGGCCACGGCCGCCGCCAGCCCGGTTATGAAGTGGTGTCGCGCCAATCCAACCTGATTGTCGAATCGTCCAACGCGGTTTCCGACGCCAGGCTGCGCCAGATGCTGATCGAAGAGGTCAAGCGGCAGAAGAAGCCCTACGGGCTTTATTTCCGCGATATCACGGGCGGCTTCACCACCACCGCGCGCGCGGGATTGCAGGCCTTCAAGGTGATTCCCGTGATTGTGTACCGCGTGTACGCCGACGGGCGTCCCGACGAACTGGTGCGCGGAGCCGACATGGTAGGCACGCCCCTCGCCAGCTTCTCGAAGATTCTGGCGACTTCGGACAAGCCGGAAGTCTTCAACGGATACTGCGGCGCCGAATCGGGGAGCGTGCCGGTTTCGGCGATTTCGCCCGCAATCCTGGTATCGGAGATCGAAATCGAGAAGAAGGCCAAGGCGGACGACCGGCCTCCGCTGTTGCCCGCTCCGCCGGACGCCGCGCCGGGGGGAGGCGCCAGATGAGACGCCTGGCGATTTGCGCCGCCGCGCTGGCGGGGGCCCTGATGATATGGGCGCAAGCGCAGGCGCCCGCGCCCGATCCGCTGCTGCAGGCCATGCGCGATGAGGTGGAGCGCTCGCTCAAGCTCACGGTGGCCGGCACGGAAGCCCCGTATTTCATCCAGTCGCTGGTGGACGATGAGGATAACTTCACCGTCTCCGCCAGCCTGGGGGGAGTGGTCGCCCGCCGCCACAACCGGTTCCGCGGGGCGGAAGTCCAGGTGCGCGTGGGCGATTACAAGTTCGACAACACGAATTTCGCCGGCGGCTTCAGCCTGCGCGCCAACTCGGGCTTTCCGGTCGAGAACTACTACCCGGTGCTGCGGCGCTTCCTCTGGCTGCAAACCGACGCGGCCTACAAGCTCGCAGTCGAGGCCTTTTCCCGGAAGCGGGCGGCGCTGCGCAACGTCACCCAGAACGACGAGCTCAACGACTTTGCGCATGCCGATCCGGCGCACTACCTGGGAACGATTCAGCGCATGGCCATCGACGAAGACGACTGGACCAGCCGCGTGCGCGCGCTTTCCGCCATCTTCGCCCAGTTTCCCGAGATCGAGGACTCGACGGTGGATCTGGACGCGAGCGCCGGCGGCTTCTACCTGGCGAACACCGAGGGCGCGGAAGTGCGCGAACCGGAGAATGTGAGCTTCCTGCGGGCGCGCGCCAGCGCGCAGGCTTCCGACGGGATGACGGTTCGCGCCGGCGTCGCTTTGTACGCGCTGGACGCCGCGCGCCTGCCCGGCGACGCCGAGGCGACCCGCGCCGTCACCGAAGTGGCGCGGGACGTGGCCGCGCTCGCGCACGCTCCCAAGGGCGAGGACTACACCGGCCCGGTGCTATTTGAAGGCGAGGCGGGCGCGCAGGTTTTCGCCGAAGTCCTCGGCAGGAACCTTGCGCCCGTGCGCCGTCCCCTGGGCGGCCCCGCGGGCGGAGGCCGGGGCGGCGCAACGGGCGGGGGCCGGGGCGGCGCAGCGGCCGCGACCGGCGAACTCGAGGGCCGCATCGGAGCGCGGGTTCTGCCGGATTCCTTCGACGTGGTGGACGACCCCACCCAGAAGGAATGGCGGGGCCGGCCTTTGTTCGGCAGCTACGACGTGGACCGCGAAGGAGTGGTCCCCAAGCCGCTCCACCTGATCGAAAAAGGCGTGCTCAAAGGCTTCGTTCTGACGCGCCAGCCGGTGCGCGGGTTCGAGGGTTCCAATGGCCGGGCGCGGCTGCCCGCCGCGGGGGGCGGCTCCGGCGCCGCCATCAGCAATCTCTTCGTCGTTTCTTCCGATACCGTGCCCGCCGGGGAGTTGAAGAAGAACCTGATCGGCTTGATTCAGGCGCGCTCGAAGCCTTACGGCATTCTGGTCCGCAAGATGAGTTATCCCACGGGCAGCGCCGCGCCGGCCCTGGTCTACAAGGTGTTCCCGGACGGCCGCGAGGAATTGGTGCGCGGCTTGCGCTTCCGCAACTTCAACGTCCGTTCCCTGAAGGACATTCTGGCGGCCGGCGACGACAGCCAGGTCTTCGAGTTCATGAACAGCCAGGCGGGCTTCAGCGCCGAAACCTGCGTGGTGGCGCCGTCGATTCTGATCGACGACCTGGAACTTTACGCTCCCGAAGACGAGCAACCCAAACTGCCGGTTGTGCCGCCGCCGGAGCTGACGCGCTAGGACCGCCGTGCCGCGCCTCCTGAACCGCTATGTTTTTCGCGAGGTTCTGGCCAGCGCAGCGCTGGGCACGCTGGTCGCCACCTTTGTCGTCTTTCTGCACAGCGTGGACCGGTTGTTCGAGTTGCTGGTGCAGAGCAATGCCGCTTCATTCCTGAAGATAGCCCTGTTGTTCGCGTACTCCATCCCTCCGGTGTTGCCGCTGACGATTCCGTTCGGCGTGCTGGTGGGGATTCTGATCGGCCTTGGCCGCATGGGGGCCGACGGCGAGATTGTCGCCATGCGGGCCAACGGAGTCTCCAGCCGGAGAGTGGTCGGCCCGGTTCTGGCGTTCGCGTTCCTGGGGATGTGCTGCGCGGGGTTCTGCTCGTTGCGGCTCACGCCGCTTGCCTGGCGGAGGAGCACGCAGATCACGAACGAGCTCTTGAAGAACGGTCTTTCGGCCGAGATCCGGCCGCGCGTCTTCGACGAGGATTTCCCCAATATCATCCTCTACGTCGACGATGTCCCGCCCGGCAACCCCGGCGATCCGGTCCGCTGGCGCCAGGTTTTCATCGCCGACGTAAGCTCGCCGGATAAGCGCCAGAGCGGGCTTAAAGACAAGGCGGTCGGCCCGCTGATCATGGTGGCCCGCGAAGCCATCGCGGTTTCCGAACCGCAGCAGCGGCGCATTCAACTCTCGATGCGCGACGTCTTCCGGCATGAGATGGGAAAGGACGCCAAGGCGCAAGACGAATTCGGCGCGCACTGGGACATGGCGCTCGATGCGGCGCCGGCTCAGGCAAAAGCGCTGCGCGCCAGCGCCATGGATACCCGCGACTTGTTGCTGTACAAATCGGGCAGCGACCTGCTCGAGAACAAGATGGAGTTGCACAGCCGGTTCGCGCTGCCGGTGGCGTGCATCATGCTGGCCATGGCCGGAATCCCGCTGGGCATCGCCACGCGTAAAGGCGGCCGTTCAGCGGGGTACATCAACGCGGTTTTCCTGGCGTTCTTCGGTTACTACATGTCTTCAATCATGCTCAGGAAGCTGGCGCAACAAGAGAAGTTGTCGGCGCCGGCGGCGATCTGGCTGCCGGACGCGGCGTTCTTCCTGGCGGGCCTCATCCTGATCTTGCGGATGGAGCGCCCCGGCGACCGGGACCTTTTGGCCAGCTTACGGGCGTGGTTCGGCGCGCGATTCGGGGCGCTCCGGTCCAGGGTGGGATTTGACGGCAGGGCGCGAAGGGTCGGAGGAAGCCGCTTGCCCCTGCTGCCGCAACTCCTCGATACGTACATCCTCTCGCGGTTCCTGTTCTATTTCGCGCTGCTGCTCACGAGCCTCGTGGCGCTGACCCTGATCTTCAACTTCTTCGAACTCACCGGCGACATGGTGCGCAACAAGGTCCCGCTAGCCAAGATGTTTGCGTACCTGTTCTTTCTCACGCCGGAGTTGATTTACAGGACCTTGCCGATCACCGTTCTGGTGGCCGTTCTGGTGGCCTTGGGAGTGCTCAGCAAGCAGAACGAGATCACCGCGTTCAAGGCTTGCGGCGTGAGCATCTACCGGCTGGCGCTGCCGATCCTGATCGGCGGCGGGGTGCTCAGCGGAGGCCTGTTCGCATTCGACCACTACTACGTTCCCGGCGCCAACCGGAAGCAGGAAGCCCTGCGGGCCGAAATCAAAGGGCAGCCGACCCAGACGTACCTGGAACCGGGACGGAAGTGGATCATGGGCAAGAACTCGCGCATTTATTACTACCGGTATTTCGATCCTTCGGAATCGCTGATGGGGGATGTGAACGTGTTCGAGGTCGATCCCGCCACCTTCCGGATGGTACGCCAGATCTCCGCGGAACGCGCGCGATGGAGCGCATCGCTCAAGAACTGGGTTTTCGAAAACGGCTGGTTCAGCGATTTCCACGCCAACGGGCGGGGGTATGACCCTTTTCAGGTCAGGACCTTTGGAGAGCTGACCGAACCGCCCGATTACTTCCTCAAGGAAGCCATGCAGGATACGCAGATGAACTTCATGGAACTGGACAGCTACATCCGCGATCTCCGGCAGAGCGGCTTCGATACGGTGAAGCTCCAGGTCCAGTTCTACCGGAAGTTCGCCGTTCCGCTGTTCGCCCTGATCATGGCGCTGATCGCCGCGCCGTTCGGCTTCATGGTGGGCAGACACGGAGCGATGACGGGCGTTGGCGTGGCGATCGGAATCGCCATCGCCTATTGGGGCGTGAGCACGCTCTTCGAGAAGGCCGGCGGCGTGAGCCAGCTTCCGCCGGCCATTGCGGCCTGGTCGCCCGACGCGATCTTCGCGCTGGCGGGCTTGTACCTCGGCCTGCGGCTGAAGAGCTGAAGAACGGGCGGAGACTCATCGCCAGCGGCCAAGCGCGCCGCCGCGGTTTCCGGCAAAAACCCAGGAATGGACACGAAGACGAAGGGCGCGCTAGAACGGCACGTCGTCGTCGGAAATCGCCTGGTTAAAGTCCTCGGCCGGCGCTGGCGCGGGCGCGGGGGCGGGGGCGGGCTGCGGACGCTGCGCGGGACGCGGCATGGAAACCGGCTGCGGCCCCGCGAACTCGCCCGAACCACCTTCGCCGCGCGCACTTCCGAGAAGTATCACATCGTCGCAGACCACTTCGGTGACGTAACGCTTCTGCCCTTCCTTGTCGTCGTAGCTGCGCGTTTGCAGGCGGCCTTCGATGTACACCTGCTTGCCCTTGAGCAGGTAGTTGGAGACGTTCTCGGAGCGCCACAGCACGCAGCGGTGCCAGTCGGTCTCCTCCTTCCACTCACCGGTCTGCTGGTCCTTCCATCGCCGGTTGGTGGCCAGCGTGAAGTTGGAAACCGCCGTCCCGGAGGGGGTGAACTTGTTCTCGGCATCTCTGCCGAGATGCCCAAGCAAAATGACTTTGTTGACGCTTCGGGATGCCATAGTATCCAGAACTGTAGCACGGGTCGGGCCGCGCCGGGGCGGCAACTCGCGGCGGGGCCCTCGGGGCGGAGGCGGTTTCATCGGCCACGCCGACGCCTGGGCCGGGCATGCCCGGCCCCTACACAGGTCTCCGACCGAGCGCCCTGGCGCTCGTGGGTAGGAACCGCTCCCTCACCGCCGCGGCTCGGAACGAGGGTTTGAGCGCGAACGAAGGGCTTGTCAACAGCGCCGGATTTCGCGGTCACGGAACCGGCGAAAGTTACTTCGTAAAGATGGTCACGTCCGCGTTCATCCCCGGGCGCAGGATGAAGCCGCCGCTCTCCTCCACCAGGATCTTCACGGGAATGCGCTGCACGACTTTGACGAAGTTGCCGGTGGCGTTCTCGGGCGGCAGCAGGCTGAGGCGCGACCCGGTGGCGCCGGCGACCGAATCCACGCGTCCCTGGACGCTCTGGCCGTACATATCCACGTGAATTTCAGCCCTCTGGCCGGGATGCACGTTGGCGAGCTGGGTCTCCTTGAAGTTGGCCGTGACCCACGTGCCGCGCAGGGGAATCACGGTCATGAGGCCTTGTCCGGGCGCGACGATCTGGCCCGCCTCGACGCTCTTGCGGGTAACCACGCCATCGACGGGCGAGGCGATGGTGGCGTAGCTGAGCTGAAGCTCGGCGGCGGCCAGGTTGGCGCGCGCCTGCTCCACCGCGGCGGCCGCCGTGCCGGCATCCGCGGACCGGATATCCACCTGCTTGCGGTTGGCAAGCGAGCCTTCCAGGCCCGCTTTGGCCTGGCCGACCCGCGACTGCGCCGCGTCCAGGGCCGCCTTGCGGATGGCCGCGTCCTTCTGCGCCGAAGCGAGCCTCTCACGCGCGGCTTGCAAGTCGCTCTCCGCTACGCGCGCGGCGGCGACGTAGGAGTCGTACTGGAGCTGCGAGATCTCGGCCTTCTCGGCCAGCGGCTTCATGCGCGCGAGGTCGGCCCGCGCGCGGTCGTCATTGGCTTGCTTGACCCGCACGTTGGCTTCGGCGTAGGCCAGGTCCGACCCGGAGGCCTGTTCGAAGCCCAGGCGCGCGCGCTCGAGCTCGGCGCCCGCGTCGGCAAGCTGCGCGGAGGCCGCCGCGGCGCCCGATTCCGTGGTCTCGTCGGTCCAGGGCACCACCGCGCGCGCGGCGCGCAACTGGCTCTCGGCCCGCGCCAGCTCAGCCTTGGCGATGTTGACCCGCGCCTCAAAATCGCGCGGATCGATCCGCACCAGCGCCTGCCCGGCCTTGACCTCCTGGTTGTCGGTGACGAGGACCTCGAGGACATTGCCCGCGATTTGCGGAGCGATTGCGGCGATGTGGCCGTCGACCTGGGCGTCGTCCGAAGACACCCGGTCGCGGTAGTGCAACCAGGTGGCGTAAGCGCCAGCCGCGAGGGCCAGCAGTACGGCGATCAGCGCTATTTTGGCTCCGTGACCGGAACGTTGCGCGGGGACGGCGCCATCGGCCGCGGCGGCGGGTTCGGGACTGGACAATTGCTCTTCGTCATTCGGCATCGGGGTCCTACCTTCCAATGTATCCGTAACTTCCTCGACACTGCGGGCCGGGCATGCCCGGCCCCTACACTCCGTGCGCCGGCCATCCATTCGCAAGAAGGAGCGAGGCCGGCCACTATTCGATCATGAGCGGGCCGCTCGGGGGACGGGTTTTCCGCATCAGGAACACCAGCGGGAGCACCGCCAGAAACAGCACGCCCATTATCCAGAACGCATCCAAAAACGACTGCATGCCGGCCTGCCGAAGCATGGTTCCATAAATCAATCCATGCGCCTGCGCGGCGGCGTCCGGCGGAGAGGCGCCGCGCCCGACCAGCAACTGCGCCGCGCCCGTCAACGACTGCCGGTAGGCCGGGTCGAGCGGCGTCAGATGGTCCACCAGCCGGTGCTGGTGGAACTGCGCGCGCCGCGCCAGCAGCGTGGTCACCATGGCGATCCCCACGCTCCCTCCGATATTGCGCGCCAGGTTAAACAACCCCGTGGCGTAGTTGGTGCGCGCCTTCGGGATATAGGCGAACGCCACGGTGCTGATAGGGACAAACAGGAAAGCCATGCCCAGGCTCTGTACCGCCCTGCTCCACACCGCCGTCCGGTAGTCGATGTACAGGTTGAACCGCGACATCATGAACAGCGAGCCCGAGCATACGACAACTCCGAAGACGATCATCCAGCGCGCCTGCACGCGCCGCAGCATCATGCCGACAATGGGCATGAACACCACCACCACAATGCCGCCCGGGGAGAGCACCAGGCCGCTCAGCAGCGATGTGTACCCAAGCAGCGTCTGCAACATGACCGGCAGCAGCGTCGTGCTCGCATAAAGCACTATTCCCAGCACCAGCATGGTGATGGTGGACAGCGTGAAATTGCGGTCCTTCAGCACGCGGAAATCGATCACCGGCTCGTTGTGCCATAGCTCCCAGAAGACCACCGCGACCAGACTAACCACCATGACGATGGCGAACGTCAGGATGAAGTGCGAAGCGAACCAGTCTTCCTTCTGGCCCTCGTCGAGCACCACTTCGAGCGCGCCCAGGCCCAGGGCCAGCAGTCCGAAACCGATGTAGTCGATCTTGAGGCCGTCCTTGATGCTCTTGCGAACCAGGTAGGGCGGATCGAAAACCAGCGCCGACGTCAGCAGCAGCGCAATCGCGCCGATCGGGATGTTGATGAAGAACACCCAGCGCCAGGTATAGTTGTCGGTGATCCAGCCGCCCAGAGTCGGGCCGATGATTGGCGCAGCCACCACTCCCATGCCGAAAATCGCCATGGCCATGCCGCGCTTCTCGTGCGGAAAGCTTTCCAATAGAATGGCCTGCGACATGGGCTGAAGCGCGCCGCCGCCGACGCCTTGCATGACCCGGAAGAAGATCAGCCAGCCCAGCGTGGGCGCCAGGCCGCACAGGAAGGAACTGATGGTGAACAGCGCCACGCAGGTCATGTAGAAGCGCTTGCGGCCCATCAGCATGGAGAACCAGCCCCCCATGGGCAGAATGACCGCGTTGGCCACCAGGTAGGACGTCAGCGCCCAGGTGGATTCGTCCACGGTCGCGGACATGCTGCCCGCGATGTGCGGCAAAGAGACGTTGACCACCGTGGTATCGAGCACCTCCATGAAGGTCGCCAGCATGACCGTCATGGCCACGATCCAGGGATTGATCGTGCCGTGCCCCCGCTCGGCGGGAACGTGCTTGCGGAAGGCGGCCATGCCCGCCGCAAGGCGTCCGCTGGAACTACCTGGCGTAGAGCGCCTCCATCCGGCCCTCCGCGTGGGCCAGGTCCGCGCGCGCCTGGTTGTAGCGATAGAACGCGCCGATCTGGTTGTCGTTGGCGCGCGCCAGTTCGTCCTGGGCGGTGATCACCTCGATGTTGTTGGCCACTCCGGCCTGAAAGCGGTCGCGCGCCTGCTCGACTTCCTGCTGCGCGAGCCCCACCCCTTGTTTGGCCACTTCGACCTCGCTGCGGGCGGAATTGATCCGCGCAATGGCGGTTTTCACTTCCAGCGCGATACGGTTTCGCAAATCCTGTTCCTGCTGCTTGAGCTGGCGGACGGCGATATCCGCCTCCGCGCGCTGGGCGTCGATGCGGCCACCGGTGAACAGCGGAAAGTCCAGGCTGGCCTGGTAGTTGTACACCGGGATGGCGCTCGCGGGAGTCAGACCTTGCTCCACCCAATTGCCGCTCACCGAAAGACGCGGCAGCCGCTGGTCCCCGGCGGTGCGCAGCGCCAGGTCGGCTTGCCGTTCCTGGGTCGCAATCTGGCGCAGCTCGGGGCGGGCGGCGTACGCCTGCTCGATGGTCTGGTCCACGGGCGTTTCGGGGGTGTCGAAGAAACTCACCTGGTCCGCCAGCTCGATGCGCCGGCGAGGATCCACGTTGATCAGGCGCGCGAGCGCGTAGAGCGACGTATCAAGCTGCGTGCGAGCCATGATCAGACGCTGCTTTTGGTTTTGAAGCTGCACGTTGGCGCGCAGCGCGTCGATGCCCGTGCCCACGCCGTT
Source organism: uncultured Acidobacteriia bacterium (assembly GCA_903882645.1). GTDB lineage: Bacteria > Acidobacteriota > Terriglobia > Bryobacterales > Bryobacteraceae > BOG-224. Next base: position 13,182 of record CAIRXZ010000196.1, read on the forward strand.
TTTCAGCAGATCCGCGGCTTGGTCATAGAGCGCCTGCGCGAGATCCACTTGGGATTGCGCGGCCTGCACGTCGGCCGCCGCGCGCTGGCTGCCGAGGTACTGCGAGACCACCAACAGGACGCTTTCCTCGCGGGCGGTCAGTTCCTGCGCGCGGCCCGCCTCCACGCCAAGCTGCGCGGACTTGTACCTGTGCCACAGCGTCAGGTCGAAAACCGGCGCATCCAGAGCGGCGCCGTACTGAAACACCTCGAATGGCCCGACGTGCTGCGGAAATCCCGGAATGCTGAGGCCGAGCGCCGATTGCAGGTTGAGGCGGTGCTGGAGTTCGGACACGTTCCCGCCGACCTGCGGAAGCAGCGCGGAGCGGGCCGTCTGGCGATCCCATATGCTGCGCGCGACGCCCAGGTTGGCGAGGATCACCTGCGGGCTCTGCTTCAACGCCAGGTTCACCGCATCGCGCAAAGTGAGCTGCAGCGGCGCCGTCTCTTGCGCCAGCCCGCCCGAGGCAAGCGCCAGAAGAATGACAAGGCTCCGGTTCATGAGGACAACTCGGGGTTGCATGTGAGTACTTCCAGGATAACCCGCTTGAGCGCCGCTACCGGCGGCTACCAGCCGCGATACGATAGGCATGAGTTGCCTTGCATGCCCGACACGCCTGTTTCCGTTCTTTTGGTGGACGACCATAGCCTCGTGCGGCAGGGCTTCCGCCGCATGCTGGAGGACGATCCGGGGATTCTGGTGGTCGGCGAGGCCAGCGACGGGCATGAGGCCGTCGAGGCCGCCGCGCGGCTGCATCCCGCGGTGGTGGTCATGGATTTCGCGCTGCCCAGCATGAACGGCGCGGTGGCCGCGCGCCACATCCTGAAATCGTCGCCGCAAACGGCGGTGCTGATTCTGAGCATGCATTCGGAGGCCTCTTATGTCCGCACCTGCCTGGAGGCCGGCGCGCGCGGATACCTGCTCAAGAACGCCATGGATCTGGAGCTGGTGCGGGCCGTCAAGCAGGTCGCTGCCGGAGGGCACGTGCTCGATCCCCGCCTTGGTTCGCTCGCCCCGCCGGAGAACGCCGGCCGCCCCGCTCTGACCACGCGGGAGCTCGAAGTGCTCCAGTTGATCGTCCACGGCAAGGCCAGTAAGGAGATCGCCACCGTGCTCGGCGTCAGCGTCAATACGGTGGCCGTCCATCGCGCCAACATCATGCAGGCGCTCGGCATGCACAACACCGCCGAGCTGGTAGTCTACGCCATCCGGGAAGGGCTGGTGAGCATCGCGTGACCCGAAGGACCCTGCTTGCCGGCGCGCTTCCGCTCCTGGCGTCCGCTCCAGCCGGCCCCGGATTTCGCCTCACCGACGTCACCGCCGCGGCCGGAATCGATTTCCATCACAACAGCGGGGCGTTCGGCGAGAAGTACCTCCCGGAAACCATGGGGCCCGGTTGCGCGTTCTTCGACTACGACGCCGACGGCTGGCTCGACATCCTGCTGGTGAACGCCATGGACTGGCCGGGGCACAAGCGCCAGCGCAGCGCCCTGAAGCTCTACCACAACAACCGCGACGGCACGTTCACCGACGTCACCAGCCGGGCGGGATTGAACGTCGAAATGTACGGCATGGGGGTGGCGATTGCCGACTACAACAACGACGGCTTTGCCGACATTCTGATCACCGCCGTCGGCCAGAACCGCTTGTTTTTGAACGACGGGCGCGGCCATTTCCTCGACGTCACCGAAAAGGCCGGCCTGGGCGGACGCAACTCGTTCAGCACCTCGGCGGTCTGGTTCGATTACGACCGCGACGGGCTGCTCGACCTGCTGGTGTGCAACTACGTGAAGTGGTCGCCGGAGCACGACGTGTTTTGCAGCCTGGATGGGAAGCGCAAGTCCTACTGCACGCCGGAGGCGTACCGCGGCGAGACCTGCTGGCTGTTCCGGAACCGCGGCAACGGGACCTTCGAGGACGTCACCGCCAAGAGCGGCATCTTCGACGCCACGTCCAAATCGCTGGGCGTGGCGTTGATCGATTACGACCGCGACGGCTGGCCCGACCTGTTCATCGCCAACGACACCCAGCCCAACAAGCTCTACCACAACCTCCGCAACGGAACCTTCGAGGACGTGGCCGTCAAGGCGGGCGTGGCCTTCAGCGAGGACGGCAAGGCGCGCGCCGGAATGGGAATCGACGTGGCGGACTTTGACAACTCGGGCGTTGACGGCATCGCCATCACCAACTTCGATAACGAGATGATGGCCCTCTACCGCCTCACGCGCGATGGCGTCTACACGGATGCGGCGGTCCGCTCCGGCATCGGGCAGGCCTCGCGTTACAGCCTGGGCTTCGGGTGTCAGTTCTTCGACGCCGATCTGGATGGCTGGCTCGATCTGGTCGCCGTCAACGGCCACATCGACGAAACCGTCCGCCAGATTCGCGGCAACGTGGGGTACGCGCAGGCTCCCCACCTGTTTCTCAATGATCGTCACGGCGGCTTCCGGAACGTGGCCGCCGAGGTGGGCGCCGGATTCGCTACTCCCAAAGTGGGCCGCGGTTGCGCCTTCGGCGATTTCGACCGCGATGGCGATCTGGACCTGCTGATCACCACCAACCAAGGCCCGGCGTTCCTGTACCGCAACGACCTCGCCAACGGATTCCGCTCGCTCCGGCTGCGGCTCACCGGCGTGAAATCGAATCGCGACGCGGTGGGGGCGGTGGCGCGAGTTACCACCCCGGACGGCGCGCAATCGAGAATGGTGAAGACGGGTTCGAGCTACCTTTCGCAATCGGAGCTGACGCTTACGTTTGGTCTAGGCAAGCGGGACGCGGCTCAGAGGCTGATCGTCGAGTGGCCCAGCGGAGTTAAGCAGGACTTCGCGGATGTGCGCGCGGGGGGGTGGCAGTGTACGGAGGGCGGGAAGTTAGTGGGGATGGGGTAGCGTAGTCAAGAAGGCAGACCAGGAGGTCCGCCCCACTGAACTCGCGTGCCTGGTGGGGCGGACCTCCCGGTCTGCCTTCTTCTGATCCGTGGTGGGCCCGATGCAATACCGGATTTCTAATTGTCGCCGAACAGCCCAGATATTCAACCTCGGCGTCGAAGCGCGTGACGACCTCTGCGATGGACTGACAACGCTTTTGCAGGGGCTCGCCAACCAAGGGCTTGAACTGCCCAGGATCCACTGGATCGAGGCGTGGCGTTCACACGACCGCGCCGAGCAGGCCCTTCGTTCGAAGGCCCCAGACGGCTTTGCCGATCAGATGGCCGCGCGCGAGGAAGTCCCAGGCGGCCGTGACCCCGGCGACCAGTTCGAGATCGTTCGGATACAATGTCGTCAACTCGGTGCACGATTGGACAATGCCGAGGTAGCTGGTACTAAAAGCGGGACCGACCACGAGCTTGTGAAACGTCTCTTTTTTTTCCCCTGAAGTAGCGACTTGGGGCCACCCGGAACGCCGGTCAAACATCCCGCGAAGGAAGCTCGCTTCCGCCAAGCCATGGGCGAATGACGAGAGGTGTTGGTATTCCGGGTAGAGCCTCATGAGCATCGTCCTCTTTCCGCCGCGCGGGATCTTGCCGATGATCCGTCCGGGCGTGGGGAACCCTTCAATGGTAGCTGCCAACATGTCCGCTGGCAGTGGCGTGCCGAGTTCTTGGAAATCTACGGTTCGCTGCTGCTCTTCAGTTATGCCGCAATCTTCTCGAAGCGCCAGCATCCATGGCTCGCTGAAACGGTCAAATTCGTCGTAACGCTCTATTCCGGCGCATTCTTCCCGCCGGAATAGCTGAGCCACGTAGATCTTGCGCCAGTTGTCTTGCAGAAATCGTGTCACGTAGCGCGCATCCTCGAACATGAGGCAAAGCGCATAGAGCGCCTCCAATTGCAGCCGCGCAAGAACAAGCGAGACGACCGATTCCGATGGCTCCACATTTTCCAACAGGAATCTGATCGTGTGGTGGGTCATTTTCATGTCACTGAAAATTCGTGACATGTGAAAACGGTCCTTCTCGCTATACCTTGCCGTCGGAGTCTTTAGTGCATCCACGGCCCGCGAAATGCACGTATTGGCCAGCGAGTCGAGCTTGACGGAATCAACCTTTTCTGTGGCGATATCCGTCGCCTGTTTGAATGCGCAATTTGCCACGGTGATCTTCATCGGCGCTCGGTAACTTTCATTGTACGGCCGATGGTTATGCACAGCCCCGCCCTGTTGCGCATTCCGAAAGAATCCCTATGCTTAACGGAATACCCCTTCCGGGGGTGGACCAGGTGGACCTCCGAATCCGCAGCCCACGACGAGCGTCACCGGCTTCCAATCGCTTTGGGCGGGACGCCCAAGACCGCCAAACAAGCCTCAAGTTATCAATGGGTTAGGAAAGACGTTTGGGCATTTGCCCAAAAGCGTGTAGAAACTGCACGGAAGAGACTCGTTCGCCTGCCGCGTTCATCAGGCGACTGGCACTGGCCGCAGCGCCTGCCGCTCGGTCTCCAGCGTAAGCGCCAACTCCTCGCATACCGGTTTCCAGTAGGCGCAGACGACGTTGGTGCGCTCGGCGGCGGCGCCGGTGTACCTGGGGTTGGTCCTACCGAAAGCTGGCGTCGCCGCGCGAATCAGGCAACCCGCTTGTTCTTGGCTCTTGGCCTGCCAGCCGTGATGCCGACATCTACTTTCAGGCCGGCGGCGGTCACCATGTTCACCAGCGTGTCGATTGTGAATAGCCCAATCTCGCCCCGTACCAGATCCGAGATTCGCGGCTGCGATACACCCGTGCTCCTGGCCGCGCGAGATTGGGTGATCTTCTTCTCCTCGATATAGCCGGTCAGCGCCATCATCATCTTAGCGCGGATGCGGAGGTTTTCCGCTTCGGCGGGCGGAAATCCGCAGTCTACGAAAACATTCTCACTGCCTCTCGTCGCGCGCATCACTTCCGCCTTTCCAGCAATTCACGGTAGCGTTTCTTCCCCACCTCAACGCTGTGCGTAGCCCTAAGCCCCGTCAGGGGCGTCAGATAGTAGCCCAGGGCGTAAGCCCTGTGGAACCGGTCCGCCAACACGTCAGCCCCGGAGGGGCGTAAGAAACGGCTTCGGCTCCCGAGATGAATCGGCCGCCATGACACGGCTCTTTCGCCCCTTCCGGGGCTCCTTGTTCCACCTGCTTGCCCCCATGGCTCACGCCATGGGCTACTATCTCACGCCCCTACGGGGCTGACGTCGGCAAGAATCATACCCGAAATGTGGAGACTCCGGGCACTCTCAGGTGAGCGGCGCCCGGTGTAGCGCCTGCCGCTCGGTCTCGAGCGTACGCGCCAAACTGTCGCACACCGGTTTCCAGTAGGCGCAGACGGCGGCGGTGCGCTCGGCGGCGGCGCCGGTGTACTTGGCGGGGTCGTCGAGGATCTCGCGCTCGCGCGGCGCGAGTTTCTTGAAGTACGGCGCCAGCTCGGGCTTCTGTCTGGCAAGCTCCATCAGCGCGACGCCGGTCTTGCGCGATTCCCTGGAAAGATGCATCACCGTGTCGTACGCATCCGGATAGCCGTGAAGGGCCAGGATGATGTATAGGGGTTCGGCCACCACGTGACGGCTGCTGGCTTCCAGGTTCTCGTCCATCCTCCGCGCGTTTGGCTCGATCTTGGATAGCGCGTCGTTAGTCCTCATTACGGCGTAGCAGAACCCGGTGAGTAGCTCGGGGACAAACCGGCTGGAAGCCGAGTTAGTCAAGTCGCGTTGATGCTCGGAAAGCTGATCCATGAAGATGGTATTCATGCGCGGCATGAATTCTTTCCAGAGGCTCTTGACGTTTTCGAAGTTCTTGGGGTTCATCTTATGAGGCATGGTAGAGGAGCCAACCTCATCGTCCCCGTACTTCTCGACTACCTCCGCGATCTCGCTGCGAATCAGGTGGCGCATGTCGTCCGCCAGGTTGGCCAGCACCGAAAAACAGGACACCACGCCGTACGCCAAGTCCGTCAGCGGCTCGGGCAGGACAAGCTGCGACGATGCCGACGGCTCGGCCGGCTTTAGACCTAGCGACTCCAGAAGCTCCCGTTCGAGGGCCGCCGGGTCGTCCGGGTGAAGCAGTGCGAGCTGATTGAACGCCCCGACGGCGCCGGAGAACTGACCGATCAAGTTCCGCCGCGCCCGCTCGATCACTTCGATGCGCGAACCTATACGGCTCACATACAGAGCCATGGCATAGCCGAATGTGGTCGGTACGGCGTGCTGGCCATGCGTCCTTCCGATCTGAGCGCGTCCGGCATTAGTTACAGCCAGGGTAATCAGCCGGTTTTCCAGTTCGATAAGATCGGGGAGCAGAACGTCTCTAACTAGTTCCTTGTATCGCAGCGCGGCGGCGGTATCCATGATATCCGCCGAGGTGGCGAATAAGTGCACGAACGGGCGCGACTCCGGGGATATGCGCTTCCGGATGCAGTTCACCAACGCGCGAATGTTATGGTGTACGCGGCGTTCCTCCTCATAGACCTCGGAGGCGGGAATATCCTGGATCGCCCGTTCCACTTCGTCGGCGGCGGTCTCCGGACAGACGCCCCACCTGGCCAGCATGCGCACGAGCGCCGCCTCGACCCGCAGGAGGTAGGCGACGTTGGCGCTCTCCGGGGCATAGGGCTGAAGGCGCGCGTGAAACTCCGCGTTGCCGCCGTAGTAACGGTAGTCGATGGGGGAAATCGTGTCGTAAAGATCCATGGGCGCGTCTCTCGAAAGGCCCATTGTAACGCGGGCCGATGTTCAACAGCCCTAACGTGAAATCAAATGGCCGCAGATGAACGCCGATGAACGCAGATTGAAGACAGGACACTTGAATTCTCCGAATCCGTGTTCATCCGAGTTCATCCGCGGCCAGAGAGCCTTCTTGTCCGGCGATTACACTTCCTTGATTTCCCAGCCCCGGCGGAAGGCGGGCTTGACGTACTTGCTGGCTTCCTTGTTGTTGCTGAACTCCATTTTGGCGGGGTCCCAAAGAAGCTTGCCTTCGAAGTGCACGGAGATGGCTCCGAGCACTACCCACTCGGTGAACGGCCCGGCGTAGCTGAAGTTCGAGCAGGCCGGATCGCCTCCCTTGCAGGCGCGGATCCAGTCGCGCTGATGGCCGGGCGAGCGGGTCAGCACCTGCGTGGGCAGCCGGTAGTCCGCCCACTTGGAATTGGGAAGCAGACGGACGCCATCGCCATGGCCGCGCGTGGCCAGATAGCCCTCGGTCCCCACCAGAATCTGGTTGTCGCCGGATGCCGGTTGCTGCGCGCCACCGCGGCTCGCCGCCATGATCGCATCGCCGCCGGGCCAGCCGTGGGAGGCGTTGCCACCACCACCAAATCCGCCACGGCCGGCTGCCGCGCCACGTCCGCCCGGCGCAACCGCGCCCCGTCCACCCGCGCCTGCCGGAGCTGCGCCACGTCCGCCCGTCGCGCCGGGCGCTCCCGCCGCGGCTCCCGGAGCGCCGGCCGCCGCTACGCCGCGTCCGCCTGCCGCTCCCCCGCGCCCACCTGCCAAGGCGGCGCCGAGAGTCGGACCGATAGTCATGTCCAGCCTATTGGCGGCGATGTCCATGCCAGGAGGAAAGTACGGGTTGCCGGGCGACGAGTCATACCAATAGAGCGTCACCGGAGGCATATTGCCGCGCGAGGGGAACTCGTACTTGATGACGCACTTCTGCGGATACGTGAACGGGCTCTTGCCTTCCTGCTTGATGCACTCCACACTCAGCGGATTGCCCAGCATCAAAGCCTGATTGGCCGGCCCGAAGATGTGGATGCCCCAATGGCCGAGCAGCCCGGAGCCGAAATCGAAGAAGCCGCGCCAGTTGAAAGGCTGATAGAAACCGCCCGTATAAGCCGAAGTCGTGTTGCCGGCCGTCCCGTTGCGGACCAGATCGTCGTATCCTCCCGAGGTATACTCGCGCCACGCCGCCGTTCCCAGCCAGAGGTCCCAATCGATGGTCGAAGGGATCGGCTCCTCGGGCGGCATGGTCTGCATGCCCTGCGGCCAGGAAGGATATCCATTCCAGGAGTGAATCTCGGTGACGTCGCCGATCTCGCCGGACCAGACGATTTCGCAGGCCACGCGCGCGGCCTCCGAGGAATGCCCCTGGTTCCCCATCTGGGTCGCCACGCCGTACTTCTCCGCGGCCTTGGTCATCATGCGCGCTTCCCAGGGGGTGCGCGTGAGCGGTTTCTCGACGTAGACGTGCTTGCCGCGCTCCATGCACCACATGGCCGCATAGGCGTGATTGTGGTCCGGGATAGCGATCACCACCGCATCGATAGTATTGCCCTCCTTGTCGAGCATCTTGCGGAAATCGCGGTAGCGGCCCGCCTTTTCCCACATGGCGAAGCCCGCCGCGGCGCGCCGGTCGTCGACGTCCGCCAGAGCCACGATGTTCTCCGTTTGCGCGACGCTGCGCAGGTCGCCCAGCGCCTGGTTGCCCGCGCCGATGCCCGCCACGTTCAGTTTCTCGTTGGGTGATTTGTAGCCTGCCTGGGTGAGCGAGGGCGTACTGCCGAACCCGCCCGCCGGAACCGCCCCGGCCAGAAGGCTGCCATAAAAGAAGTAACGCCTGGAAAACCGATTGTCTGGCATACTGGCCGAATTGTAGCTCCTGGCTCGGCGCGATTCAATCGGAGGGCGGGGCAAGCGATTCGCCTGCCTCGGCCGGGCTATCGCCCGGCTGATGACGCCGGAAGGCGTCATCGCGGGCCAAAAGGCCCGACCCCACAATGCTCTCCAGGATGGCGGGAATCTCGTACACGGCGCGGTTTGGCAGCTTCCGCGCGGCGGCGCGGAACCGCTGGAAGGCCGCGGGCTCGAGCAGTTCGTCCACGGCGCGCGCGATCACGCGGAAACCGGGGAGCACGATCCCGACGCCCCGCTCGCGGATCCACTCCGCGTTGTAGCGCTCCTGGGGCAGCGTCCAGGCGTTGCGCTCCACGATCGCCGGCAGGCCCATGAACACCGCCTCGCTGATGCTGCCCGGTCCCGGTTTGCCGATGAAGTAGTCGGCCAGTTGCATGTAGCGCGGCAGGTCCGCCGTGAAGCCCTCGACGAACATCGGCGCGCCGCGCTCGACCGCCTCCATTCTGGCGCGCAGTTTCGCGTTGTGGCCGCAGATCGCCAGGAGGGGGCGCTCCGCGAGGCTCCGCGCAATGTCAAGCATCTCCGCCGCCCCTTGCCCGCCGAACATCAACAGCCCGACCGGCGAGTCCGAATCGAACCCCAGCGCCGCCCGCTCCGCCGCGCGTTGCGCCGCGGAAAGCCGCGGCGTCTCGTAGAACCGCGGGCTCAGAATCATGCCCGACACCTGGAAAACCATCGATTCCGCGTGCCCCATGGCCAGCGCCTGCTCCACAGCTTTTTCCGACCCGCAGATGAAGTACTGGCGTTGCCGCTCCATCCAGAAGTGCGGAGGGTAGTCCGCCAAGTCCGTCAAGATGGTTACCAACGGCGTGTCCGGAAGCGCGCGCCGCAGGCTCTCCCCCAGCGCGCGGTTGAAATTGGGAACCAGCGAAACCACCAGGTCCGGCCGGCTTTCGTTCCAGAGCTTCTCGAGCAGGCGGACCTGCTGCCCGTGAAACATGCGGATCACCAGGTGCATGGCGGCCGTAAGCTGGCCGGAGCCCAGCGTCCAGCCCTTTTTCAACATGAGGTTGTAGATGTCCTGGAGCCGCAGGCCGGTGACTTTGCGGAAGACGTCCAGCGAATCGAGCGTCTCCTGCAGGTTCACCATGCGGATCTCGAATGGCCCGCCCGGACGGTCCATCACCTGGCGCAGGGCGTTCGCCGCCGCGCGATGTCCGCCGCCCGCGTCGAAGAAGATGAAGTCGATCCTCTTCATGAGTCCGATTGTGGCACGCCCGAGTCCCCGCCGGGCGCGAAAAAACGATTTTTAACCGGTTTTCCGCAAACAGATGTAGTAGTTCGACCATTTTAGAATCTCCGTCGTTGCAGCCATTGCGGTTAGGTTCCGAAAATCCAGAAAAACGCTTGTAGTGACAAATCGTATTTGACCTATTGATCAATTCTGACG
>CAIRXZ010000197.1 GCA_903882645.1 uncultured Acidobacteriia bacterium
AATGCGCATTGGCCTGCATACGTCGCGGCTGGGCCTCGCCGAAAGCCGCGATGGCATCCACTTCACGCGCCGTCCGGAGCCGGTTCTTTACCCCGATAACGATTCCGAGAAGGAACGGGAATGGCCGGGTGGCTGCGAAGACCCGCGCGTCGTGGAAAGCGGGGACGGCGCATACGTCCTGACGTACACGCAGTGGAACCGGAAGAAAACCGACGCCGCAATCGCCACCTCCAAAGATCTCATTCACTGGACCAAGCACGGTCCCGCGCTGGGCACGGAGGGCAAGTACGGCGCTCTGTCCTACAAATCGGCGGGCATTGTGACGCGTGTCAAAGGCGGCCGCCTCATCGCGGCCAGAATCGGCCGAAAATACTGGATGTACTGGGGAGAAGGCGTCATCCGCCTGGCGGTCTCGGACGATCTCATCCACTGGAAGCCCGTTGAGGACGAGCGCGGCGAACCGGTCGCGGTGCTTGGGCAACGCGCCGGGCGCTTCGACAGTTCGTTTCCGGAGACCGGCCCGCCTCCCGTTCTGACCGCCAAAGGCATCGTTGTGCTTTACAACGGCAAGAACGCCCCGAGCGGCGGCGACCCGGAGCTTGGCCCGAACGCCTACTCGGCGGGCGAGGCGCTGTTCGCGGCGGACGCCCCGGCAAAGCTCCTCGCGCGCACGGATCGGCCCGTGTTCCAGCCGGAGCTGCCCTTCGAAAAGACCGGCCAGTACACGGCCGGCACGACTTTCGCGGAGGGGTTGGTTTGGTTTCGGAACAGGTGGTTTCTATACTACGGCTGCGCCGATTCGATGGTGGGAGTCGCCATCGCCCGCACAAAGTCGCTTTAGCGAAGTGCGCGCCACTCAGCCTGTTGGCGCCTCGTAAGTGGCAATGTTGTTTCGTAACAAGCCCATAATGGGGTCGGGCGCGGGCCCTGCCTGAAAACCGTGGCGCAGGCGCTCTTGCCTGCCGCGTCCCCACTCCCGGGGACGCGCCGTTCGCCGACCAAACGTCAATCGCACGGTCATAACCCACCCGCGCTGCCTCGCCTCACTGCTGCCCAGCCTTCTTACTCGCCGGATACCTGTGTAACTGCGGCCCAACCAAGTCGGAGTAACTGTAACTCCCGCGCCTGTCCGCGTCGATGGTCCAGAACATCGCGCCGATCATGCCGGAGTAACCGCCTGGCGCGCGCAGCTTGTACTTAGTCCCAACAGGCGCCTTGCCGGTGATGATGTAATCCATCGCCTGACTGACGATTGTGGGGGTTGTATCTCCGGTAAGGAACCCGACGGCCACCTTACCGGCCGGCATTGGCGGGAAGAAGTGCTTCGGGTCGCCTCCCACATTGAAGCCGTGCAGCAGGAGTTCCGTCATCGCGGCGTGATAGTCCACCGAGCCGGGCTGATAGATCTCGCCGTCGAGTCCTTCGAGCGGCGGCGTGTTGTAGCTCTGCACATCGATGAAGGATAGAATGTCGCGGATGGCGTACGCGATGGGAAGATAGGAGCCGAACTGGCCGCCATAGCTGGGGTAGCCGGCGGGGATCTGCGTGCCTTCGGGCACCAGGCTGATCATGAAGCTCGGGCCGAAATGCTCGCGCAACTGGCGCAGCGCCGCGATGAGGTTCACGATGGATGGCGTGGTGGGATGCCTAAAGTCCCTGTCTCCGGCCTCGATGGAGAGAGACGGGCTTTCGAAATCGATGTCGATGCCGTCGAAGCTGTAGTCGGCGACGATCCGGGTAACCGACGACACGAAGTTCGGAACGCGCCGCGGGTCGGCAAGCGTGAAGTGCTGGCCGCCGCCGCCGAGTGAGATCATGACTTTCTTGCCCTGGCTCTTCAACCAGGCAATGTCGGCCTTGAACTGTTCGGTAACGAGTCCCGTGGGCGTGTGGAACTGCATGGTCCCTTCCGGCGCGTTCTGATCCGGCGTGGCGAAGGCGACCAGGATGACGTCCCACTGCGGCGAGACCTCGCGGAGCGAGGCGCTGGAGCTCGCGTAGCCGGAGTAGTAGCCGATGAGCCGATGCCCGTTGGGCGGGCCGTTCGCCGTCGCCGGCGCCACCGCGGTCTGAGCGGTCACTGCCGCGCCGCGCCCCGCGCCACCGCGTCCACCGCGCCCCGCGCACGGCTTTGCAGGCTCGGGAAGCGCCTGCGCGTCCGGGAAGCTGTAAGTACTGCCAAGACCTTCAGCGGCGCCGGTATACCAGGGCAGCAAGGCTACGTTCTGCAAGTGATAAGCGGCGCCGTCCACATGGGCGGCAAAGGCCTTCGATGCCGGGATGTTGTTCTTGGGGTTCGTATTCGTGGGTTCGAGAAGGAAGTAGCTGGTGGCGACGCTCGTGCCGCCGCAGCCGCCCTGATCGCCCCCGGGCATCGAAGCGGGCCGCGCCCAGCCGGGGAACGTGTTTCCCGGCGGTCTGACGCCGCGGCCGCCGTGCAGCAGCGGATCGTGCAGCGGATCGTTGATGAACTCTCCGAGTTGCTGCGTGAGCGGCTGCGCGTCGCCGTCTTCGACCACGCCGGGCGCCGCACGCAGATACGAGCTGAGCACAAAGGAATTCCCTGTGGCGGCATCGACGCCGTGCGTTCCCCAGGAGCAGCACTCCGTCGCGTCGCCATCGGCATAGTAAGTCGTGTTATGCGTCATGGCGATGACAAGCTTGCCTTCCTGTTTGGGAACTTGCTTGAAGATCTCCTTTTGCAAAAACTCGGCATCCACGACGGCGAAGTACCCGCCGGTCTTCTTCGACGCGAGGACATAACCGTAGCCGGCCGGGACGGCGATCTTGACAGGCTTCACCTCAGGCTTCCCGAGCAGCGTATGCCACCCGCCCGCCTTAGGGAACGTGGCGCGCAGCATGGCGTCGACATACTGCGTAAAGCCGCCTATGGGAAAGGCGAACTTGGAGAACACGGGCGAGCGGAGCACACGCGCTACGTCCGGCCCCGCGTCCATGACGAAGGCCTTGCCGGCCGTCCTCTTCGCCTCAAAAAAGAGCACGACGGGAACGAGCACCGTGGGGATGGTGGTAACGCCTCCCTGCCCCGGATCGCGCCCGAGAAGGGTGTAAGATCCCTGCCCGACGGCATGCTGGAACGTAGGCAAGCCCCCCTGCGCGCCCGCAAAGCGCAGCGGCAGCGCGATGAGAAAGAGCAGACAGAAGGTCCATCTTGCCGAAACCTCTCCCCGGCGCTCGCAACTCCGAGTCGGAGCCGCGACCGTCAGGGAGCGGTTGGTACGGTTATTTCGCAACGATCCCTTGGTGCGCATATCCGCCTTCACCGGCCTTTTATTCAGGATTTAAGACGTGCGCCACCAGTTTATGGCAGGCGAGGTAGGGACGGCAATCGGGAAAACGGGTCAGCGGGTTTGCGGACGCCCAATGCCCTGACTCGCGAGATGATCCAGTCTCTCGCTCAGTATTTCCCGGCTGCCTTCAGCGCCGCCCCGATCGTGGCAAGCGGGAGCAGCAGAGATAACGGCGCATCCGCCAACGGCACGACGCCATAGCCGGCATACCATCCCGCCACTCTTTCATTCTTGGCATCGATGACGAGTACCACGCCGCCAACCTCCGCCGCTGCCAGCAGGCAGCGCCTGCCCGCCGCGAGCAGAAGTTGTCCGCCAAGTCCCTGCCCTTGCAGCTTGCGATCCACGGCCAAACGCGCCAGCCGGAAGCCAGGCACGTCATGGCGAGCGAGCCCGCGCCGCAATATCTCCGGCGTGCGGGCATATTCAACCGAAGCGGGGCTCAGGCTGTAGAAGCCGAGAATGGTCCGGTTGTCGGCATCGTCGATCGCCAGGAATGTTTTCGCGCCGCCCAGTTCGTGGCTCTTGCGGGCGTAGCGGCGCAGGAATTCATTCAACGCTTCTTCGCCGCAATCGAAGGCTTCCCGATCATCTTTCCTGCCGATCGGCTCTTCGTGCCATGCCGCCACGCTCATGTCCGCCGTGGCAACGCCCGCGCGGCAGCCCGCAGTCTCGCGTTCGGCGCCGGCGGATTCTCCAGCAGTTCCAAAACCCGCGGACTGTCCCGCTCGGAGAGCCGCACCCGGTCGGATGCCTCGATTATGGCCTTGGCGGCGTGCAATGCGTGACGAAGGACGAAATCCGTCAGGTCGGTGTGCTTCAGCGCCACCGCCCGCAAGAGCATCGCTTTGTCCTCGGCGCGAATTCGGAAGGACATCCGGCTATTGTCTTCGACCGCTACTCTTGGCATGACGTGAGTTCTCTGTTCTTGTACGCATTCAAATAGTACACGAAAACGGTGTGCAGGTCAAGTGAGGCGAGAATCGGGAAAGGTCGCTCCCCGAGCGGCTCAGAGTGGTATAACAGTCATATCAGATGCGCTTTAGCTTCGATCCTCGAAAGAGCCGGCGCCTGAGAGCCAATCCCCGGCGTGGCATTGGGTTTGAGGAGGCGCGGGAGTTGTTCTCCCAACCATATTGGCTCGATCGGCGCTCCGACGTTCCAGAGCAATTCCTGGCCGTCGGTTGGGTACGCGGCCGGCTGTATTCCGTGATCTTTGAGATCAGGGAAGACGAAGAGGGCGAGATTTGGCGTCTCGTGACCCTGTGGAAGTCGACAAAGGAGGAGATTCGGTTGTATGAAGAAAACTCGTAAACCCGCCAAGCCGGTTTCCGCCGATGCAATTGCGCGGCTAGCCGATCAAGGCAAGGACGTTTCCCATTTCTTCAAGGGCCAAGGCCGCATGGTTCAACCGATTCGGCGCGTTAACGTGGACGTGACCGCCGGCATGCTGGAGGAACTCGATGAGGCCGCTCAGGACCTCAACGTCAGCCGCCAGGCGGTCATCAAAACGCTGGTGCGGCAGGCTCTCGACCAACACTACCTCGCGCAACGCGAAAGGCGGCCGCAACCGGCGCCCTAACCGTGGCGAAGCGCCCTCGAGACGCGTTACCGGGAAGAACGAACCCATCTCCCCCGAACCGGATACGGCATTGTCTTCGGCTGACGGCCGAAAGCTGAAGGCTGATAGCTGTTCCTCCCGCGTCCTGCGTTACCATGGTTCCGTGCGAGCTTTCATTCTGGCGCTGGCCGCGCTCGCGTGGCCGCTCGCGGCTCAGGAACCCCGCGTCGATCAAGCGCACGACCATTTCTACAATCTCGAGTTCGACGAGGCCATTCAGGACTTCCAACGCGCCCTCGACGCCGATCCCAAATCGCCCGATCTTCACAATGCGGTGGCCGAGTGCATCGTTTTCCGCGAAATGTACCGCGACGGCTCCCTGGAAAGCGAGCTGGTTTCCGGGAATAACTCCTTTCTCCGGCGTCCCAAGCTCAACCCGACGCCCGAGAACGAGAAGTGGTTCCTGGATGAGGTCTCCCGCGCCATCGCCCTCGCCGAGGAGCGCCTCAAGGCCAACCCCAAGGACGCCGCCGCGCTCTACGCGGAGGGCATCTCCTACGGTCTCCGCTCGGACTATTACTGGGTGGTGAAGAAAGCCTGGTACGATTCCCTCAAGGACGCCAACAGCGCCCGCCACCTGCACAACCGCGTTTCGGAGCTTGAGCCGGGAAATGTGGACGCGCGCCTGGTGCAGGGGCTGCACGACTACATCGTGGGGAGCCTCCCCTTGATGTACCGCATGCTCGGCTTCATGGTGGGAGTTCACGGCGGAAAAGAGAAAGGCATCCGGACCATCCAGGACGTGGCGCGGAACGGCAACGACAACCGCGTCGATGCCCAGATCTTTCTGTGCGCGCTCTACCGCCGGGAGAACACGCCGCGCCTGGCCATTCCGCTGATTCAAGACCTGGTCCAGCGGTTTCCGCGGAATTTCCTGCTGCGGCTGGAGCTGTCGCACATGTACAGCGCGGCGGGCGAGAAGGCCAGCGCCCTGGACGCCGTCCGCGAGATCGCGGAGCTGAAGACGCGCCACACCCCCGGCTACGACCGCGTTCCCTGGGAGAAGATCTACTTTCAGGAAGGCACGATCCAGTTCTGGTATGGCGATCTGGAGGCCTCCCTCGAGAACATGAAGAAAGTGACCGCCGCCGACGACCTGGATCTCAACTCCGGCGCCTACGCCTACTTGCGCATGGGGCAGATCTACGACCTCACAAAACGGCGTGCTCTAGCCCTCGGTGAATACCGGAAGGCCATCGCCTACGCGCCCGAGGCGTTAGCCGCTCAAGAGGCCAGGAAGTACCTCTCCGAGCCGTACCGCCGCCCGTAGCGGCCACGGCGCCGGAGGGTCAATTGTCGATGGTCAGCCCGACGGGCAGTTCCATGTACTTCGGGTCCTTGTCCGCCGTAAGCAGCATGAGCTTCATCCGGCCGGTGGCCTTGGCGGGGATCTTGAACTTGATCGTAGTGGCGGTCTGCTGCGTGACTTCCACTTGAATATCGTTCTTCCCGTCGGTCAGGTAGACCTTGGCGACCATCTCCTTCTGGAGGTTCTGGCCCGTGGCGGTGATTTCGACGCCTATTCTTCCATTCGGCGGGTCGAGTGAATCCACCGAGGGCCCCGCTTGTTGGGCATATGCCCCAAAACAAGCGGCTGCGAGAGCGAACGCTACAAAGGATATCTTCATCTGAATCCGCCTTAGACTCAATGCTATGTCCATTAAGGCGCGATTTCAAGCGCGCCCGCAAAAACATCCGCGAAAATGCCGGCGGCTCCAGGTGCTACCATGGCTCTTGGAGCGTGTCCGCAAGGCGTCGCCGGTTCCCCTATTTTGATCCAACACCATCAAAATAGGGAGTCCCGCTCGATCACTACGCGCCGGTGAGCAAGCTCGCGGCGCCGGGCCCCCTGGTCCGGCGTCAGGGAGAAGCCTGAAGGCGCTCGGGGGACGCCCGCCCGTTTACAAACGCGGGTCAATCACGGGGGCTGGCGGCAGCCGGGCGATGCGCTCCAAATTCCCCTTGGCGCCGGCGCCTTGTTCGTCCCGTTGAGGATCGAGCCCGGCCTTCCGACCAGCAGGAGGGTGAAATGCGTTTGGTGATGATCGTATTGATGTTCGCCGCCGCGGGCGCCGCCCAATCGCGGAGTTCCACGGTTCAACCGGTGCGCGCCTGCGAGAGTCTGGCCTCGGTTGCGCTGCCCAACGGCGCTATCGAGTCGGCCGCCGTGGAACCGGCAACCGCCACGCGGCCGGCCTTCTGCCGCGTCGCCGCGGCGCTGACCCATCCGCCGGCGGGCGACAGGATCCGGGTGTTCATCGGCCTGCCCATCACCGGGTGGAACGGGCGATTCCAAGGCGTGGGCGGCGGCGGGTTCTCCGGCGGAAATCCGAATGGCGTGCTGGCCCCGGTCGCGGAGGGATACGCCGCCGGGGCCACCGATACCGGCCACGAAGGCGGCAGCGGCAGCTTCGCGCTGGATGCGAATGGCCGTCTGAACTGGCTGCTGATCCGCGACAACGCCTATCTCGGCATCCATGAGATGACCCTCGCCGGAAAGGCGCTGGTAGAGGCTTTTTATGGCGCAGCCCCGCGGCATTCGTACTTCAATGGATGTTCCACCGGCGGACGCCAAGGCCTAGCGGAGGCCCAGCGCTATCCCGCCGACTACGATGGAATCCTCTCCGGCGCTCCCGCAATCAACTGGACCAAGCTGCTTGCCGAGTCGATGTGGGGCCAACTGGCGATGCTGCAATCCGGGGACTTCCTGCCGCAATGCAAGTTCGCAGCGGCGCAGGCGGCGGCGGTGGCGGCGTGCGATGCCGACGACGGAGTGAAAGACGGGGTCATCGACGATCCGCGGAGTTGCACGTTCGATCCCAAGCAGTTGGTGGGTACGTCTGCCGGCCAGTGCGGCGCATTCACGGAAGCCGACGCCGAAGTGATCCGCAAGATCTGGCAAGGCCCGCGACGCCAGGACGGGTCCTTTCTCTGGTATGGCCTTCCACGCGGCGGGGACTTCATGGCGATGAGCGGAACGGGCGGTACGCCGCTAACCGGCCGGCCGAACTCGATCCCGCTGGACTGGATGCGGTCTTTCCTGAACCAGAACCCGCAGTGGGATTGGACGGGGCTGACCGCGGCTTCCTATGAACACTTCGTCGATCAATCCGTGGAGGAGTTCAGCACGGTGTTCGCCACGGACAATCCGGACCTCTCGGCCTTCCGCGACCGCGGCGGCAAGATCGTCCTATGGCACGGGTGGGCCGATGACATGATCCCCACGGAGGGATCCATCGACTACTACCAGCGCGTGCAGCGACAGATGGGCGGCGCGGAGAAAACCGCGGAGTTTGCGCGCCTGTTCCTGGCGCCGGGGGTGGGACACTGTAGCGGCGGACCGGGGCCGCAGCCCGCCGGTCAGTTCGACGCGGTAGTCCGGTGGGTCGAGGAAGGCAAAGCCCCGGAGGTCCTGAACGCGGTTCGCCGGGATCTGGCGGGCGCCGTGGTTCGCAGCCGCCCGCTATGCCAGTTTCCGCTGGCGGCCAAATACAAGGGGACCGGCAGCACGGATGACGCGGCGAATTTCGTGTGCGCCGCGCGATGATTCATTTCTTGCCAGCCTTCGGAACCTGCGGAGCGTACTGGTTTGTAATCACCATCTTGCCTTTGCTCGTCTCGACCGACGTGACCACCTGCTTTGGCAGCAGGTACGGCTGCGTTTCGCCCGGCAAAGACGCCTTTTGAAAGTCCCCCTCGCAACGGAAACCGAGGACTTGCACGTCCCCGAATTCGGCAACCTTCGCCGCGCCCGGAAGGTTGGTGACGTCGAAGCTGAAATGCTCAAACACCAGGTCGTTCGTGGGATCGCCGGCGAGGCGGAATTGCGCGGAAATGCAGGGCTTCTCGGGGAAAATCCAGTCTTTCAACTGCTTGAACTCAGGGCAATCGCCGTCCTTGGTGGTCACCAGAAATGGATCGCCCGGCTGGGCCGGCTGCTGGATCTCAAAATGAAAAGACGAGTCTTTCTTCGGCGCCAGGCGCATGGCCGCAACGAACGCCGCGAAGTCGCCGCTCAAGCTCTCCCGCAGCGCCCTGGTGTTGGTCCAGCCGGTGTCCGAGTGGAACGAGAACTTGCCGCTTTCCTGATTATATCCGCGGAAAAGGAAGCGAACCGACGATTGCGACCGCCGCTTGAGTTTCCCGTGGGCGTCCGTCATGACGGTCGTCACCGCGACGTCCATGGGAAGCTCGGCGCAATCGCGAAAATACATCTTGGCCAGGGCCGTTACGCGGGCGGCATCCACGCCGGACGCGCGGGCTGCGCCGGTCTGGCCGCGACCCGGCGCCTGCCAGCATAGCAATATCATCAAAATCAGGCCGTAATCTCTCATTCCCCAAAGAACTCCTTGTTCTTAGCGGGGCAGGCCTCCTGGCCTGCCTTCTTTAGTTGATAGAGACGCTCTCCGCGCCGGGCGTTTCAATTGTTTTGGCCGCCTGCGTCAGAGCACATCGGCGAAGCCGCGCTTCATGTGCCGGAAGAAAAGCCCGCCCGCAACGAACACGACTGCGCCGAATGCCAGCGCAACGCCAAGATCCACGATGCTGGGCGGAGCCGGGCCGATGAGCATCGCCCGGTAGCCGCGCACTACGTATGCCATCGGGTTGGCGGCCAGCAGAAACCGTGTCCAGGCCCGCTTCCTGTAGTAGTTGTCGGTGATGAAGATGGGAGTGAGCCAAAACCAGAACGTAAGAATCACGTTCCATACCTGCGCGGTGTCCCGCAGAAAAACATGGAGGCTGCCGACGATCCATCCCAACCCCACCGCCATCAGTCCGATGGCAAGGACGTAGACCGGCAGGAAGATCAAAAAAAGGCTGACCTGATTGAGAATCACGGCCGCGGCGGCAACCAGCAGCGTCAAAGCGAGCGCGTGGCCCACCAGCGCGGAAAGGAAGATCGAGACGGGAACGATCTCGGCCGGGAAAACCGTCTTCGTGATCAAGTTCGCCTGCTCCAGGAGGCAGGTGGCGGAGCGTTGCGCGGTTTCGCTGAATAGCAGCCACGGGAGCATGCCGGCGAACAGGTGCAAGGGGTAGTTGCGGATGCCCGGCAGATGCTGGTCCAGGCAGACCTGGAACACGAAAGTCCAACTCAGCAGGAGCACCAGCGGCTGGATCAGGCCCCAGATCCATCCCATGGCGGAACCGATGTAGCGTTGCTCGAAATCCCGGCGCACAAGCTGGTACAGCAAGCTGCGCCGCTCAACCAGGTTCCGCAAAAATAGCGTTCCAGGGGCCCTTCGAGTCACGTATGAGTTGAAAATACCAATTTTATCAATAACTTGCAAGCAACAATCGCCCTTGACACGGCATGTGCATCCTGATACAGTTCTAGTTTCGCCAATTGCAGTGCCGAAATAGCCCCACCAGGGCCCGGGAGAGAAGGGCTGGGTATGCCCGGCCATTCATCCCGAATCCAACAGGCCTTGGCCGGAGAAGACTATGACGCAAGGGTACTTCGTTGTAGTACTGGCCCATTCCATACGGGGCCGGCTTCGCCGTATTCACATTCCGCATCAGGCTGTTTATCTCCTTCTTCTTTTCGCTCTCCTGGGTTGCTTCTCGGTTTTCGGCTTTGTCGCCAGCTATGCGCGGATGGCGTGGAAGGTCGGCAATTATAACGCGCTGCGGCAGGAGGCCGATACTCTCCGGAAACGCTACCAGGATCTGCGAAAGCAGGTTTCCGAAACCGACAGCCAACTCGCCACCCTGGAGATGTACGCCAAGGAAGTTTCGGTGGCCTACGGCATCAAACAGAAGCTGGAAGGTCCGGTGGACATCTCCGCGGAGGGCGCTCTGATGCCCACGTTCCCGGAGAGCATTCAGGACTACAACTTCCTGCGCAGCGCCGACGCGATTTCGCTGAAGCACAGCGCCGCGCGGCGTCTCCAGCCCGCCTCCGCCCGGCCGACCATGTGGCCCGTCATGGGCCGCCTGATGGACGGTTTCGGCAAACGGCTCGACCCGTTCTCCGGTGAAGGCGCGTTCCATAGGGGCGTGGACATCATCGCGCCCACCGGTACGTCCGTTAAGGTGACGGCCGACGGAATCGTCGTCGAGGCGTCGCCCACCTCCGGAGGTTACGGGCGCCTGGTGGTAGTGGACCACGGCGGGGGCTTTGAGACCTTCTACGCGCACCTTTCGCGGATCTTCGTCCAGGTGGGCCAGGAAGTGCGCCGTGGCGAAACGGTCGGGGCCGTGGGGAGCACCGGGCGCGTTACCGCGGCTCACCTCCACTATGAAGTGCACGTAAGCGGCAACCCGGTGAATCCCATCAGCTTCATGAAGACCGCCATCTTCGAAACGGCCGCAAAGAAGGACTTCCCGTTCTAGCCGGCGTTCAGCGGCAGTTCACCGTCGCGGTCTCCTCCTACTCGTGCCGCAGGGCCTGGGTTGGGTCGATCGCACAGGCTCGCCGAGCGGGAAGAAGGGCCGCAGCCGCAGCCGCCGAGGCCAGAATCACCGACGCTGCCGCAGCCGTACGGATATCCGTGGGCGCGACCCCGAATAGTTGCGACGATACGTACCGGCTCAGCCAATACGCGGCGGGTATCCCGACAGAGAGCCCGACCGCCAGCACACCCAAAGCCTCCTTTAGGACCATCCACAGGACCGCACCCCGCCTTGCGCCCAGAGCCATGCGCAGTCCGATCTCCCGCGTGCGGCGCGCCACCACCAGGGCCATTACCCCATAAAGACCGACCGCCGCGAGCAGCGTGGCCAGCGCCCCGAACACCGCCGAGAGCGTCGCCGTCAGACGCTCGGTTCCGAGCGTTTCGTCGAGCTGGTTCGCGAGCGTCCTCATCTCGTAAACCGGCATCGTCGGACCCAGCTCCGCCACCTTCCTCCGAAGCGCCGCAAACATGCTTTCCGAAGCGGCGGATGTGCGGACGTAGAATGCGGAACCATACGGAAATTCCGTCTGCGCGAATGGCAGAAAGACCTGGCGGCGTACGCCCTCGCGTACGCCCTCATTGAGCGCGTTCTCGACCACTCCGACAATCTCGATATCGGGCTTAGCCGTGGGGTCCGAGTTGAAACCGAGATGCCTTCCTATAGGATTCTCTTTCCCGAAGATACGCTCGACAAATGAGCGGTTCACTATGGCGACGGGTAAGCGGGCGCCTTCATCGCGGTCGTTGAAGTCGCGGCCCTCGAGCAACGCCACGCCCATCGTGCGAAAGTAGTCCGGCGACAGGCGGTTCACGAAGACCTGGCGCTCGTCGCCCTCCTTGAGCGGATACCCTTCCACCGCCACATCCCAGTCGGCCTCACGGCCGCTCAGGACTGGGATCCACGCAAAGCCCACCGACTTCACCCCTGGCAAGGACCGGATGTTCTCCTGAAGTTGCTTGCAGAAGGCCTTCAGGCGATCAAGTGAATAGCCACTGCGGGCGGGGTCAACCTGAAAGGTGATCAGGTTGTCGATGTCGCGGAATCCCGGATTGGTCTGCTTCAGGTTGGCCAGCGTCCGGACAAACAGCCCCGCGCCTGCCAGCAGCAGGAACGAAAGCGCCACTTGCGCCGTCACCAGGCTCTTGCGTAGCCTGGCGGCGCCGCCGCCCCCGGCAACCGCGCTCTCGGCCCCCTTCAGCGCGCTCCAATGATCCACTCGTGCCGTCCGCCAAGCCGGCGCCAGGCCGAATAACAGGGTCGTGAGAAACGTCAGCGCCACGGTGAGCGCAAGAACGCGCCAATCCGGCGCGGCGCTCAACGCGAGAATCATGCCCTTGGCGGGCAGGAAGCCTAGCAATCCGCGGATCATCGCCACGGCCAGGAAGACCCCCGCCGCTCCGCCCATCGCCGAGAGAACGGCGCTCTCGATGAGCAGTTGCCGCACGAGCTGGCCGCGTGACGCGCCAAGCGCCAGCCGCACGGCGAGTTCCCTCCGCCGGGCCGCCGCTCGCGCGATCAGCAGGCTGGCCACGTTGAAGCAGGCGATCAGAAGCACCAGGCCGACCATCGACATCAGCGCTGGCAGCGCCGTTGAGTAGCTCCGCCGCAGATCCGAATAGCCGTTGGCCGCCTGCTCCATGAGCACCCTTCTCGCCAGAAACTGGTCCCGCACGGACTTGGGCACGGTCCGAAGATCGGGATCCGTGACTTCGGCTTGCAGCACCTGACTGAACAGCGGCTGCAGAGAAGCCTGTGCGGATCCGACTGCGTAGCCGGGTTTCAGACGCGCGAAGATCTGGACCCACTGGTTGCGACGGTTCCGCAACTGGTCCGAGCCTGGCGTCATGAGGGGCTTCATCAGGATAGGCACGCGGATCTGCGGAGAACGCGCCGGATCGATGCCGGAAAACCCAGCCGCCGAAACTCCCACGATGACCATCGGGTAGCTGTTGACCAGGATCTTCTTTCCTACCACGCCGGGGTCCGCCCCAAAGCGCGTCACCCAATACTGGTGGCTCAGTACGACAACCGGGTGGCCTTTGTATACGCGGTCGTCCGATTCCGGCGAGAATAGGCGGCCAATCGCCGGCGCGACCCCCAGGGCCTGGAAGTAGTTCCCCGAAACCAGCTCGCCCGTAACCCTCTCCGCTTCGTTCCCCACGCTTACCGAGAGCGGCGTGCTGTAACGGCAAAAGACGTACGAGAAGGCCTCGCCCCGCTTCTGGAAATCCTGGTACATGGGGTAAGATGAGGCCCTCGATCCCAGGTTGCCTCCCAGGTTCGGTCCAGTGGTCCAAATCATCACGAGCTGCCGGGGGTCCTTGACCGGGAGCCGCCTGAGCATCACTTGGTCGAGCAGCGTGAAGACGGCCGTGTTCGCGCCGATGCTGAGCGCCAGCAACAGCCCGGCTACCGCCGTGAATGCCGGGCTGCGGCGGAACAGACGCGCGGTGTGGCGGACGTCCCGCCACACCGCCTCCAACACCGGCAGCCCGCCGCGGTCGCGGCAAGCTTCTTTAGCCGGCTCCAATCCGCCGGATTTCAGGATCGCGGCGCGGCGGGCCTGCTCCGGCGTCATCCCGCGGCCGAGGTTCTCGTCAATCTGCATGCGGAGGTGGCTCTCGAGCTCCTCCACGAGTTCCCGTTCTTTGCGTCCCTTGTGAACCAGTCCTCTCGCACGCAATAGAAAACCCCGGATCGCTCTCACGAGGCCTCCTCGGATTGGGGGAAGAACCTGGCGATAATGGCGGTTGTCCGATCCCATTCCCGCGCTTCCTTCGCGAGTTGCTTTTTCCCCGCCGATGTCAGGGCATAGTACTTTGCCCTGCGATGGTTGTCCGAAACACCCCATTTCGCGGAAACATACCCCTCCTGTTCCAGTTTCATAAGGGCCGGGTACAGAGTTCCATAGCGCACAGCCAGCAGGTCCCCGCTGGTCTGCTCGATGCGGCGGGCGATGCCGTAACCGTGGAGAGGCCCCATGGTCTCCAGCGTCTTCAGGACCATCAAGGCAAGGGTGCCCTGCCGAACGTCGGTCTTCTCCGTCATAACGTTCCTATTGGCTAACAATACCAGACTGCCACATCTCTTATTGGAAAGCAATAGAGACGAGCTTCTACTGGCGTGTCTCCACCACTACGGTATGCTGGCCATGCGGCAGGAGGATGGTTTTCGGGCCGGCTAGTTGAATGGGCTGCTCCGCGCCGTCGACTCGGAGCCTGAGAGGCGCGCGGTCCAGGATCGCGATGGCCCGCGCCGCGCTCCGATACGAGAACTCGATGGAGGGGCCGGCCGCGCGCGCGGTTTTCAGGTCGCCGTTGAACTGAACCAGGGACGGGACGGCCTTCTCCGCCGACGCCTCCAGCGTGTGCGCGCCGGCCGGCAGCCACACTGTGTCCCCGTCCGTCGCCGGCCACGGCCGGCCATCCACCAGGACGGGGCCTTTCCATGGCACGCCCGCGCCGGTGGCCGACTCCACCACCGTCTTCGCGCCCGAGTTCTCGAACCGGTTGACGGTGGCCGCCGCCGAGGAGAGCAGCTTCAAATCCGGATCCTGCAGAGAACTTTCGAAATACAGCGCGACTCTCTGGAAGCTGCCGGAAGCCCGGTGGACCAGATCGAACAGCTCCGCGCCCGTCTGCCGCTTGGTGGGATAAACGTCCTGGTAGCGCTCCACGACATTCAGGTCGATGGCCAGTCGCTCCCGCCGCCGCGTCAGGGCCGCATATCGCTCGGCAAGGGTTTGGTAGCGCTGCGGACCGAGGTTCCATATGGTGGCGGGGTCCTCGATCAGGAACGTGAACGAATGCCGGTCGAGCAGCGGGAGAACGCGTCCGGCATCGGCGCCGATGGCGTCGCGCATCCCCGTGTCGAAGCGGTCGTCCACGTGGGTCAGCACGAGGTCCAGATCCGGCTTGTCGCGGCGCAGAGTTTCGATCTCCCCGAGCCAGTCCTCTTGCATGTTCCGCGCCAGCCCGGTGCGGAAATCGAGGAACAGCCTGCGGGATGTTTCGTCCTTGCGCGAACCGAAGATCTCGATCGGGTCGAACCCGTTCCTGGCCTGAAACTGCGCGCGGACGTCGCCGTTCATGGGCGTGAAGCGCGAAGGGTTGCCGATGCCTTCGAGCGATTCGAAATACAGCTCCGCCAGGTTGACGCCGTCCCAATCGAACCTCCGCGCCAACTGCCGGACGCCGGCCGACACGGCGCGGAAACAATCGCGGTTGGTGAGGTTCATGAGCTTGCGCCAGTCCAGTTGGGCATCCTGAAGCAGCGCGGTCTTCTCCCGCCACTCGGGGTGGTCCGCCCAGAACTTCTCGCTCACGTGCGGCAGCTCGAGCCAGGCGTAGACCAGAATGCCTTCGCGATGGCACGCCTGGATCAGCTTCTCGAGGTACTGGTCGCGCTCCGGGTCGGGTTCATAGAAGTGCCACGCGGCCACGTGCAGGGCGGCGATGCCGCTCTTGCGCCAGCGCGCGGCGAAGTAGTCCAGGTCCACGCGCAGGCGGTAGGAGGAATCGAAGAAAGCCCACAGGCGGTTGGAGCGGAACGGCGGATCCATTCCCAGATCGCACAGCGCGTTGGGCAGGTAGGGGAAGCGTTCGTAGCCTCGCTCGCCGGGCGGGGCCGCGACCCACAGCACGGCGCCTTCCCCACGGCGCAGCCCGGCGGTGAGCGGCGCGCCGGTCCAGCGTTCGCGGGCGAACACCTGCGCGCCGGCGGGCAAGTCGAACACAGGTAGATCCAGGCTCTTTTCCCAAATCACCGGCAGCTTGGGATTGTGAACGTCGGTGAGGCTGCCGACCCGCGCCTTCCCCGCGCCGGGCTGGAACCCGAAGGCCGCGGCCAGCGGGGAATCGCCTTCGAGAATCAGGATGGCGCCGGTTTCGACGCGCCTGGTCCACTCGGGCGAGACGGGAGCGCCCGCCCGAGCGACCAGTACACGCGCCGCCGCGGCCGGCTGCCGCTGGAGGCCGATCGAGGAGAGGATCTCGGGCCAGGCCCCTGGGTCGTCCGAGAGCACGCTGTAGCAGGGCGGCGGCGCCGCAAAGAGGGCCAGCCCCAAAAAGGGGACAGAGCCCAATTCCAAAAGCAGGAAATGGGATCTGTCCCCTTTTTTAACGAGTGAACGCATACCAGAGGCCCACGCGAAGATCGTTGAACATGGCGCCGGCGCCCATCAGGTAGGCCCCGCGCAACGCGTTGAAGGTGAAGTAAGCCGACTTGGGAAGCGGCCCTCCGGCCAGGCGCAGGCCCGGTCCCACTTCCCAGAAATTGGCCCACGACTGGCGCTTCTGATCGAAGGTCACGCCGGTGTTCCAGTAGAGCTGCGCCTGGAGCGGCTTACGCCCGGCGGTGTAGCCGGCGCGGACTTGCGCATACACGATGGAGTCGTTTCCGAAGCGGCTGATAAAGACGGCGTCCGAGTTCGTTTCGGCGAACCAGCCCGCCGATTCGGCGCCCAGCAACCGGCCCACCCCTCGCGAGAAGGAGATGCCGGCGCGGTAGTCGGACAGAACGTGGCCCCGGAGGTAGCCCATGGCGAGCCCGGCTTCGGCCCATGCGGTGGCGTGATGCCAGGGCAGAGTTCGCACTCCGACGGCGGGGATGAAGGAGCTTTCCGACAGGTACACGGGCGTCACGACGCCGATGGTGCGGCGCGTATCGCCGATGAAGCGCAGGCTCACATAGGGACGGATGGGGAGGCGCGTGCGCAGTTCGGTCTTGGCCTGCCCATAACCGAACACATCGCTCCAACGCGAGGAAAACAGCGGGAACAGCCACACCGTGGCGCTCAAAGGCGCGTTGGAGGCCCGCAGACTCCGGAACGCCGTGGCGGCTTCCGCGGCGATTTTCGGGTCGGAGCTTTTGCGCGCCCGATCGAACCAGCGGATGGCCAGCGAATCCTGGTGGAGGATGTTGTAGGTCCACCCCAGCCTCAGCATGACTTCGAAGTCCGCGGGATCGGATTCGTGCGCGACCAGAAAGTACTTGAGGGCATCCTTCATGAACCCCGCGTTGACGCTGCGCGCGGCCATCTGCTTGGCGTCGATGGCGGCCGGCTTCGGATCCTCGCGAGCCACCACTTGGGGAATGCGAAGCACAGCCCGCACGCGGTTAGCCAAGTCCTCGTCTTTGCCCGCCATCACCCGGTCGAACAGCAATTGGGCGGCCCCGGTCTCGCCGCGCGCATTGAGAAGGAAGCCAAGCTGCGTGGCGGAAAGCAAATCGCCGGGCACGGTCCGGACGAGGACTTGAAACTCCGGCTCGGCTTCTTCTTCGCGGCCCATCTCAAGCAGGAGGAAGCCCAGTTCGCGCCGTAAGGCGGCGTTGTCCGGGTCGAGATCCAACGCGCGCCGGAACTCGGAGACATAAGGGTACCGCGAGGGCATCAGTTCGCGCGCCATCTCGGCGGCGCGCGGCTCGCCGCCGCGGGAGGCTGCCAGCAGCGCGGCTTGCGCGTCTTCGGGCCGGTTCAGCGCCTTCCAGACCCGTCCAAGGTCCACCAGCACGGAGCGCCGATCCTTCTGAAGCCGCCAGGCCTTCTCGTAGTGTTCGGCCGCCAATTCCAGTTCGTCGCGCTCCTCGGCCAGGGTGGCCAGCTCAAAATGCGCGCTGAAATTGTCGCTACCCATGGCGATGGCCTTCTCCCAGCGCTCGATGCCGGCGCCGAGCGGGGCATCAATATTCCGGAAGGCCTGCTCGGCGGTGGCCGCGAAGGGCGCCTGGCCGCTTTTCCGCACGCGGTCGAAGATACGCCGCGCCTGTTGCCGCTGCTTGGTCTCGTAGGCGAGGAAGGCGTACTCCATGGCCACCTGGGTATCGGCGGGATCGATGTTCATGGCTTCCTGGAACTGGTCCCGGGCCAGTTCGTTCTCGCCGGTTTTCAGGTAGGTGTACGCGAGGTCCTTGCGGATGGAGACGCGCCGGGGATCGGCCTGCAACGCGGTGAGAAAGCCGGCGATGGCGGCGTCGTAATTGTGCGCGCGCAGGGCCTCATAAGCGCCCGACAAGGGTTCATAATCCGGATCGGGCGCCTGAGCGAACACCACTCCGCAGGCTACGAGGAACACAACGCCGCGCATGTCGCCTTTGATATATAGTGCCGCGCGGCGCCGCTTTTTCGCAGGAATAATTTGGGCCAGGCAAGGCGGAAATGGAGACACGCGCCGGGCGTGAGGGTATTGTCGAGGGGGACAGGCAAGAAGGCAGACCAGGAAAAACGATGGTCTGCCCCACTGGGCACACTTCAGGCGTGAGGGGGCTGTCGAGCGGGGAACGCAAGAGGGCAGACCAGGAGGTCCGCCCCACTGGGCACACTTCGGGCTTGGAGGTTGCCTGACGCGGGGCCGGGCGTGCCCGGCCCCTACGGGGGATGGGCATGTTGAAAACTTCGTTGCGGCGGCCGGGGCTCTCGGACTTTTCGCCGTGCGTCACCGGCCGCCAATGGTTTGGACCGCATCTACGTCGATATTGGGCCGCTGGCTGGC
>CAIRXZ010000198.1 GCA_903882645.1 uncultured Acidobacteriia bacterium
AGCCCAAAGGCAACAAACTCAGCAGTAATCCCCAACTTTCGTCGGCCGCGTTTTCCATGCTTCCGCACCCTGAAATCAGAGTACGCAAAAAATGAATAGAAGTCAATCATTATCTTAGCGCTTATGGGGGTCCGCCCCACCAAGCACCCAAATCCGCGCCACTTCCAAGTAGCGCGCCTGCCGAGCCGGGGCAGTTTGCCGGGAGACGCGCATTTGGGATACATTAGTCCTTTGCAGTTCAGTGGTGATGGGGCCTCACCGTTAACCGTCCCGGACAGCCGGGAACGATAGCTCCTGCCGATTTGCAGGGGCTTTTGCTTTTTGCGGCCTCGTACTTTTGGAAACAGGTCCGGCAGGCGCCGGATCGCATCCCACAGGAGCGTATTCATGAGCGAGATTGTTAAGGTCGTTGGACGGCAGATTTTCGATTCGAGAGGAAACCCCACGGTGGAAGCGGATGTCACGCTCGCCGACGGCAGCGTGGGCAGCGCCGCCGTGCCCTCGGGCGCGTCGACCGGCGAAAAGGAAGCGGTGGAACTGCGAGACGGGGACAAGAGCAGATACGGCGGCAAGGGCGTCGGCAAGGCCGTGAGCAACGTCAACGGCCCGATCCGCGCCGCGGTCACGGGACTCTGCGCCACGGATCAGCGGGGTCTCGATGCGGCCATGATTGCCCTGGACGGAACGCCCAACAAGGCCACGCTCGGGGCCAACGCCATTCTGGCGGTCTCGATGGCCGCCGCGCGGGCCGCCGCCGCCTCCCATGGCCTGCCGCTCTACCGGTATCTCGGCGGCGCGAACGCCTGCGTTCTGCCGGTTCCGTGCATGAACGTGCTGAACGGCGGGAAGCACGCCGACAACACGGTGGACTTTCAGGAATTCATGATCGCGCCACACAACGCGCCAACCTTCGCGGAAGCGATTCGCAAGGGCATGGAGACGTTTCACGCGCTGAAGCAGGTGCTGCGCGGCAAGGGCTACAGCACGGCCGTCGGCGACGAAGGCGGCTTCGCGCCGGATCTGAAGTCCAACGACGAGGCTGTCGAGGTAATCCTGGAAGCCATCGTGAAAGCGGGCTACAAGCCCGGCGAGGACATTTCCATCTGTCTCGACCCCGCGGCCAGCGAGATGTGGGACGACGGAAAATACGTCCTCTTCAAATCGACCAAGAAGGCCATCAGTTCGCAGGAGCTGATCAAGATCTGGGAGTCGTGGGCGAATCGGTATCCGATCATTCTGCTGGAAGACGGCATGGGGGAGAACGATTGGGAGGGGTGGAAGGACCTCACCTCGGCTCTTGGATCGCGCATTGAGCTGGTTGGCGACGACATCTTCTGCACGAACCCGCGGATTCTCCGGGAAGGGATCGAAAAGGGAATCGCCAACGCAGTTCTCATCAAGCTCAACCAGATCGGCACGGTAACGGAAACCCTGGATACGATCGAGTTGGCCGGGCGAAACAACTATCGCTGCTTTGTCTCGCACCGTTCGGGCGAAACCGAAGACACGTTCATCTCCGATCTGACCGTGGCGACCGGGGCAGGCCACATCAAGACGGGCTCGGGGTGCCGCAGCGAGCGCGTCGCGAAGTTCAACCAGTTTCTGCGAATCGAAGAGCGGCTGGGAGCGCAGGCGCAGTTTGCGGGACGCGCGGCCTTCGGACGCTGACCGGTTGTGGGGCAGCTTGGCAAGCTGCGCGCCGGTTGTTTACAGGCGCAACTGGCGGGTTGCCAATTCGCCGCAGGTTTCCAACCTGCCCCACGGGGCCGGATAATGGAAGAAGGCGTTGGAGTTCGCCTTGAACCGCCCCGAACGGGGCAGATGACTCCTACGGGGGGTTTCCCCGGTAGGAGCGTCCACCGACGCCAGAAACCCTTCAACGCGTGACTGAGATCCGGCGCCGCGCCGGAATGAACGAAGGAGGGTTGACGGCGTGCCGGCAACAGACGGTCTCAACGAGTCGCACCGGCGCCGGCTTCTTGCGAACGCCCAGTACGCCGACAAGCTGGTTTCCGACATCGAGGAAATCCTCAACGCGTCGGAATCGAGGTCTCCCTTCCCCAAGTATCGTCCGGACGTCTCTCTGCACGAGGCGCGGCTCATCCGCAGCCACCTCTCCCGCTTCCGCGATCACTTGAGCCGGGTGCTCTCCGCCATTGGCGTCGAGGCCCGCGGCGCGCGTTTCGGCTCTCTCCACTCGATCCGGGTGACGCTCACCTTCATCCGGATCGCCATCGAGGAAATGGCTCCGGAGCACCTGCGAGGTTATGGAGCCCTGCCGGATAAAGTGGCATCGGAGCTGCGGGGCCTGGGCGCCGAACTGGAGGGATTGATCGGCGGCCTGGTGCGCATTCTCGCCCTCGGCGCGGCGGTGGATCTGCAGGCGCGGCTCGACCGCCTGCAGCGCACCACCAAGGAGGCGGATCTCCTCCGGCTGTTGGACCGGATCGTCAATGAGGACGAACTGGCGGAGTTCCGCGCCGCGCTCTTGAATACTGTCGAGAAGATGGAATCGCCGCACTTCGAGATCGCCGTCTTCGGACGGGTCAGCAGCGGCAAGTCTTCCTTGCTGAATCATGTCCTCGGCACGGATGTCCTGCCGGTCGGGGTGAACCCAATCACCGCGGTGCCCATCCGGATTGTCTTCGGCCACGACGCCGGGCTGGCGGTGACTCTTGCGGACCGGCAAGTACGGCATTGTCCGATTGACGATCTGGCGGAGTACGCCAGCGAAGAGCGAAATCCCGGCAACGAACGCGGCGTGAGCAAGTTGGTTGTAGAGCTTCCGAGCCCCCGCCTGCAGGAGGGGCTGGCGCTGGTGGACACGCCCGGCCTGGGCGCCCTGGCGACGGCAGGGGCTGCCGAGACCTTATCCTACCTTCCCCAGTGCGACCTCGGCATCCTGCTCATCAGCGCCGTCAACCCGATCGACCAAGAGGATCTAAACACGATCCAGGCGCTCTCCCAAGCGGGCATCCCGGTAATGGGGCTGCTCAGCAAGGCCGACTTGTTGTCGCCCGCCGATAGAGAGAAAGCGCTGGCCTACACGAAGAGAGAGGTTCTCGCAAACCTGGGTCTGCGGATCGAAGCGTACCCGGTGAGCACCGTGGCGCAGGACGAAGAGCTGCTCGAAGACTGGTTCCGCAGCCACATGGCTCCTCTCTTCGAACGGCGCCGGGAACTCGTACAGCAGTCCATTCGGAGAAAGGCCGGCGCGCTAGGGGAGTCCGTGACGGCAGCCCTGCGCTCGAAGCTGGGCGCGGCCGGGACGACCGGGGCCATCGGCACGGCCCTAGAGGAAATCGAGCGGAGACTGCGCACGGCGGCCGGCGAGCTCGAAGAGGCCCGCCAGTTCTGCCTGGCTGCCACGGACGATGTCCGTTTGCTCCACGAAACTGCGCTCCAAAGGTCGGCGCAGGCCATCGTGGAGAGCTGGGACGGTCAACGAACCGCCCTGCCGTCCACTGAGACGATCCGGCAGGCAGCCGAGAGACTCGCGGCGGAGGCGGCTTCGCGGATCTCAGGGCGCCTCATCACCCTGGCGCAACACCTCCAATCCGCGCTGGCGCTCGCCACGGAGGCCCTGTACGATCGATCATCCACGCC
The DNA here is from genome assembly GCA_903882645.1 of uncultured Acidobacteriia bacterium. Lineage (GTDB taxonomy): Bacteria > Acidobacteriota > Terriglobia > Bryobacterales > Bryobacteraceae > BOG-224. Next base: position 3,607 of record CAIRXZ010000198.1, read on the forward strand.
GGACGACCAACTGGAGGACTGTGTGCGCGAGATGCCGCGCTTCGAGGCCGCGCTGCCTGAGATCGACATCGCTCCTCCCTGGTTCCATTCGTTCCGGGGCATGACCCGATCCTGGGCGACTCGAAAACTGAAGAGCCGGGTCTCGGCGGAACTGCAGACCGGCTTCACGAACTACGGGCGCGCGCTCGAAACGTGGGTTCGGCGCATCCTGAACGAGATCCAGGGCCGGTTCGATGCCAGGGCGGACGGCCACCGCGCCCAGTTGGCCAGGCTCATGAACCACAAAGCCTTGTCCGCCGGGGAGAGAGCGCCGATGGAACGTCATTTGGCTGAACTCGAAGGCCTGATGGCGGCGGATCTAAGGGATTAGGCGCTTATAATGGGTCATTCGGCGCGGCCGGAATCTTCGCGCGTGGAGCGCAACAATGGGAACCGCTAAAGCTGAACTTCTTCTGCTTGCCAGCCTGGCGCCGCTGCTAACGGCGCAAACCCAGGATATCCGTTCCCTGGTGGACCGGGAACTGCCGGCGCTGACAGCCGTCTACCAGGACCTGCACGCCCACCCGGAGCTTTCCCAACACGAGGAACGCACTTCCGCAACCCTGGCGGACGCGCTGCGCAAAGCCGGGTACGCGGTCACCGAGCGCGTCGGCAAGTACTCCGACGGGTCTCAGGCTTTCGGCGTTGTGGCCATTCTCAAGAACGGCGCGGGTCCGGTGGTGTTGGCGCGCACGGAGCTTGACGCCCTGCCCGTGGAGGAGAAGACCGGGCTGGCTTACGCAAGCCGCGTGCGGACCACGAACGCGGCGGGCCAGGAAGTGGGGGTGATGCACGCCTGCGGCCACGATCTGCACATGGCGGCGCTGCTCGGAGCCGCGCGAATCCTGGCCGGGATGAAGGATCGCTGGTCGGGCACGCTGATGATTATCGGGCAGCCCGCCGAGGAGACCATTGGCGGCGCGAGCGCCGTGCTGGCGGACGGCTTGTATACGCGGTTTCCGAGGCCGGACTATGCCATAGCCCAGCACGACACGCCCGACATCGAGGCGGGGAAAGTCGGCGTGGTATCGGGTCCGGCGCTCGCCAGCTCCACTTCCGTGGACGTGATTCTGCGCGGCGTGGGCGGCCACGGCGCACGCCCGGAGACGGCCAAGGACCCGATCGTCATGGCGGCGGAGTTCATCATGGAGATACAGACCATCGTCAGCCGCCAGATTTCGCCCCTGGACCCGGCCGTGGTCACGGTCGGGTCCATCCACGGCGGGTCGAAGCACAACATCATCCCCGACGACGTCACCCTGCAACTGACCACGCGCTCCTACAGCGACGAGGTGCGAAAGAAGATCCTGGCGGCCATCGAACGGACCGCGCGGGGCGTGGCGTTGACCGCCGGCGTTCCGGAGGATCGCGCGCCCATCGTCAAGGTGAGCGCGGGCGAATACGTCCCGGCGACTTACAACGATCCGAAGCTCGCCGGGCGGCTCAAGGCCGTTCTGGCAGCCGCCCTGGGAGAAAGCAACGTGACCGAGCCGAGGCCGGAGATGGGCGCCGAGGACTTCGGGCTGTTTGGGCTGGAAGGGCGCCAGATCCCCATTTTCATGCTGCGGCTGGGCGCCGCAGATCCGCGAGAGCTGGCGGAGAGCTTGCGGACCGGTACGCCGCTGCCTTCGCTCCACTCCAGCCTTTTCCGCCCGCAGGTTGAACCGGCGCTTCGCACCGGCGTGCTGGCAATGACGGCGATGGCGCTCGACCTGATGAGGAAGTAAGCGTGGTGGAGCGGGGAGCGTCGTGTTCTTGCGGGCGCCGCTCCTTGGCGACCGCGTCTCGGCGCGGAGACCCGAGCGTCAGTGAGATCCCGCCAGCGCCTCCCGGCAGGCCTTCAGGATTTCAACCGCGCCGGGGGTGTCACCATGCACGCAGATGGTCTGCGCGCGGCCCTCGCGCGCGAAACGCAGCGCCTGCGCGGCGGCCTCCCGCGGACCGGTGATGAGCGCGCCGGGGAGGCTGCGGGAACGTAACGAGCCGTCGGGTTCGTAGCGGCGGTCGGCGAAGGCTTCCGCGGCCACCGGCAGCCCCATCTCGCGCCAGAGATCCAGCGCAGGCGAACCGGCCAGCCCGAACAGCGTGGCGCGCGGATTCCAGCGGGCCACAGCCCGGCCGATGGCTTGCGCCGTCTCGCGATTGCGCGCCGCCACGTTGTAGAGCGCGCCGTGCGGCTTGACGTGCGCGATTGCGCCGCCGAGCCGCCTCACCACCGCCTCCAGCCGGCCGATCTGTTCCCAAACCGCGCATTCCACCCCGGCGGCGCTCAAAGGCATGGCGACGCGGCCGAAACCGGCGCGGTCGGGATAGCCGGGGTGCGCGCCGATGTTCACCTTGCGGGCCAGCGCGAGCCGCGCCGTGCGCTCCATGGTTTCTTCATCGCCCGCGTGCCCGCCGCAGGCGATGTTGGCCGACGACACGTACTCCATCAGCGCGGCTTCGTGCGCGGCATCTTCGAGCTCCCCCATGTCGCAGTTGAGATCGATCGTCATGACTGCCCGGCGGTCTTCTACACCCGAGGATACAGCCATTGCTCCGGCGCGCGCAGCAGGCGCGAACGGCATCCCGGCGGGGCGGCAGGCGCGGCGTTCAGGTCCAACCGGGCGCCCGCGCGATAGAATAGTCCCTGATGCGGCTTATACCGGTTTCCCTCCTTTGCCTGGGCCTATGCGCTCCCGCGTGGTGCCAGACCGCGCCTTTGCGCGGCTATTCGGCGGATTCGTCCCTCCTTGAGCGGGATTGGGAGGCGAAGTTCCGCGCCATTCCGGATACCGCCAACCTGCGCGCCTACATGCAGCGGCTCGCCGCCCGGCCGCACCATGTTGGCTCCGCTTACGACCAGGACAACGCGGAGTGGATCCTCGCCAGGCTCAAGGAATGGGGCCTGGACGCGAAGATCGAGAGCTTCGACGTGCTCTTCCCTACCCCCAAGGAACGGGCGTTGGAACTGGTGGAGCCTTCCAAGTTCACGGCCAGGCTGGAAGAACCCGCCGTGGCCGTCGATCCGACCTCCTCGCAGCGCGACGAGCAGTTGCCCACTTACAACGCGTATTCGATCGATGGCGACGTCACCGCGCCCCTGGTCTACGTGAACTACGGCGTGCCGGAAGACTACGAAACGCTGGAGCGGCTGGGCGTATCGGTGAAGGGCGCAATTGTAATCGCCCGCTACGGCGGCTCGTGGCGCGGCATCAAGCCCAAGGTGGCGGGCGAGCACGGCGCGGTGGGGTGCATCATCTATTCGGACCCCGCCGACGACGGCTATCACGAAGGAGAGACGTTTCCCGCCGGGCCTTTCCGTCCCAAGGACGGCGTGCAGCGCGGCAGCGTGATGGACATGCCGGTCTATCCCGGCGATCCCCTCACGCCCGGAATCGGCGCCACCAAGGACGCCAAGCGCCTGCCTCTGAATGAGGCCGTCACGCTCACCAAGATTCCGGTGTTGCCCGTTTCCTACGCCGACGCGCAACCCCTGCTGGCGGCCTTGCAGGGCCGGGTGGCGCCGGAGCGATGGCGCGGCGCGCTGCCCCTCGCCTATCACGTAGGTCCGGGTCCGGCCAAGGTTCACCTCAAGGTGAAATTCAATTGGGACATCAAGCCTCTCTACGACGTGATTGCCCGCGTCCCGGGCGAGGCGTACCCCGACCAATGGATCATTCGCGGCAATCATCACGACGCCTGGGTCAACGGCGCCGAAGACCCGGTCTCCGGAACGTCGGCGTTGTTGGAGGAAGCGCGCGGCGTGGCGGCGCTTCTGAAACAGGGGTGGAAGCCCAAGCGCACCATCCTGCTGTGTTTCTGGGATGGGGAAGAACCGGGGCTGCTCGGTTCCACCGAATGGGCCGAGACGCACGCCGCGGAGCTGACGCGAAGCGCGGCGGCGTATATCAACTCCGACGGCAACGGCCGCGGCTATCTCAACATGTCCGGCTCGCACACGCTCGAGAAGTTCATCAACGGCGTGGCGCGCGACATCGAAGACCCGGAGACCAAGGCCACGGTCTGGAAGCGCCTTCAGGCGCGGGCCATCGCCAACGCGTCCTCGGGCGATGCGGCCGAGCGGCAGGACGTGCGCGCGCGGTCCGACCTGCGCATCGGCGCGCTCGGCTCCGGCTCCGACTACACCGTGTTCATCGACCACTTGGGCGTGCCGTCCCTGAACCTGGGCTACGGCGGCGAGGATGAGGGCGGCATTTACCACTCGATCTACGACGATTTCTATTGGTACACGCATTTCTCCGACGCGGATTTCGTTTATGGCCGCGCCCTGGCCCAGACCGCCGGAGAAGCCGTCATGCGGCTGGCGGACGCCGAGTTGCTGCCCTTCGATTTCGACGCCCTCACCGATACCGTCCGCCGCTACGTGAACGAAGTGCGCAAGCTGGCGGCCGACAAGCGGGACCAGATTGTAGAACGAAACCGCCAGATCGACGACGGTGTGTTCGCCGCCACCGGCGATCCGCGCCGGCCGTCCATCGCGCCGAAAAAGGAAGCGGTTCCGCCGTACCTGAATTTCGCGCCGCTCGATAACGGCCTAGCCGCGCTCCAGCGAGCGGCCGAGGTCTACGCGCAGGCGATGACGCGCGTATCCGAAAACGGAGCTTCCGCGTTGGCCGGCGCGGCGCGGCGCGATGCCAATACCCGCCTGATGGCGGTGGAGCACGCGCTGACGCTCCAGGAAGGTTTGCCGAACCGCGAATGGTTCAAGCACCAGATCTACGCGCCGGGCCTTTACACGGGCTACGGCGTGAAGACGTTGCCGGCCGTGCGCGAGAGCATCGAGCAGAAGCAGTGGCAGCTTGCGGACCAGGAGATCGTGCGCGTCGGCAAGACGCTGGAAAGCGCCGGCGCGGCGATCGACTCGGCCGCGGCGGCGTTGCAGTAGAGGAGTGTGGCGCAGACTCTCAGTCTGCCGCGTCCCCACTCTTGGGGACGCATGGTTTGCGGCCTGCAAAAAGCGTCCGCATGAGTTCCGAATCCACGCCGGCGGCCCACGGATTGGACCGAAGGCGGCGGCCACATTCGACGCGCGGCCGGAGCGATGTCAGGCACCCGTTGCCGCCTTCTGGGGAGGCAGTTCCAGGAACGTGTAAGCGGCCGCCAATCCGGCAAGCGTCATGTTGCCCAGAATCGAATCGTGCGGCACGAGCATGTACGACCAGGGCTTGTCTTCATTCGCGCTTGACGCGCGGTTGCACCAGAGCGCGGCTGCGCGCGCCTTTGCCAGCACGATTTCGTCATTCATCTCGGAGGCGCGTTTCGGTTCGCAGATCCACTTCCGGGTCTTCGTCTCGACAACGAAATCGGGCTCGTACGCCTCCTCCTGGCGGTAGTAGATCTGGAAATCCCCCTTCGCCGGCTTGAACCATTTCAGGACGTCGGCGTCGTCCTCCAGGATGACAGCGAAACGCCGCTCGGAGTCGGAATCGAACTTCTGCGCCGGATAGAGGCACTTCCTGAACCCGCCAAACAGCATGCCCTTGATTAGCAGTTTGTCGTCAACCGTGGCCCGGAAGTGCCGCACGGATTCCCCGGCGGGAACGGAAAAGGTTTCGGGTCTCAGCGTCGTAAAGCCCTTGCTGACGCGGACTTCGTAGGCGGTCGCCTTCTCCTCGAAGTGCTCCATCATCTGAGCGTGGATGAGTTCGACGAGGCTCTTTCCATGATACTGAAGGACGTTCTTTACGTCGTCCTCGCTGGAGAGGTAGGACTGCAAGTGCGCCACCGCCTGCCCGGCCAGCTTGTAGAGCAACTCGGCGTGATCGTCGTAGCTCACGTCGTTGAAGTCGATCAAGCCGCGGACCAGGTAGTTCTCCAGGCGGTCTTCCGGAATGCTGCCATCGCCGCTTATCAGACGGTACCGTAGCTGATCGTGCAGATCTTGAATGAGGATATCCCTGGCCACCGGCGGATACCTCACGCTTCGGCAGTCGAGATTGAAGTCGCGGAATCCCGCCGAGACTTCCCCGGTCGGAACGACGATGATTCGCGGAATGTCGATGGACATTTCAACATGGAGGTCGATGGTCTTCGCCACTACTTCCGCGATGTCGATCTCTGCCACGCCGCTTAACTCACCCTGCGCTGGCCGCAGTTCGGCAGTCACTTTCTGGACGATCTGCCGCTGAATCTCGGGTTTCTGCAAATCGGCCGACCGGGGCAGGCGCTCGAACTCCTTCAGCACCTGTAGCGTGACCTTGGCCGCCTCGTGCTCCCTGGCGGTGTTGAAGATCGGCTGCTGCTCGGGATCTCCGGCAGTCTCACCCTGCCCGCTGGACGGGCCAGCCACCCTGGTGGCGAGGTTGGATTCCACCACCACGACTTTCGCTTTGGCATCCGGAATGTCGCGGCCGATCACGATGCCGGTGCGGATGATGGAATCCGGGCGGTTGGCCTCGTCCACGATTTCCTGAAACTTATCGTGGGAAACGATGGTCAGCCGGTCGACGTCGGCGACCCCGGTGCGCTTCCCGTAGGGAAGGCGCAGGCCGCGCCCGATGGATTGCTCCACCAGCGTGCGGGAGTTCGCGGCGCGAAGCGGCACGATGGTGTAGAGGTTCGTGACGTCCCACCCCTCCTTGAGCATGTTCACGTGGACCACGATCTCGGTCGCGTTGTTGGGATCTTCCACCGAGAGAAGCTGCTGGACCGTCTCGTCCCGTTCCTCGCCGGACTGGTTCGAGTGAACCGTAATGACGCGGCCTTTGTAGCGGCCTTCAAAGAACGAATCGCCGCCGATGGTTTCCACAAGCGCATTGGCGTGGGCGGTGTCCTGCGCCACCACCAGCATGAACGGCTTGACGATCTTCCTTTCGTTCTGGCGCGCGTAGACTTCCAGTTGGACTTTCGTGTGTTCGTGAACGCGGACGCCATCCTCCAGCTTCAGCGTTTCCAGACCCGTTTCGTCGTAGTTAGCCGGGTTGAAATTCTCGCGGGTTGCGACGGCAGGCTCCTTCACAAAGCCGTCGTTCAAGGCGCTGGATAGCGGATAGCTGTAGATGACGTTCCTGAACGATACAGTCGTATTGCCGGCCTCCACCTGCGGCGTCGCGGTCAGTTCCAGGCCGAGAATCGGCTTCAGTTCGTTGATGGCGCGGACGCCGGCGGTGGCCCGGTACCGGTGCGACTCGTCCATCAGGAGCACCAGGTCGTCCAGCTTGGAGAGGTATTCGAAATAGCTTTCGCCAATGTACTCGCTGAGCCGCTTGATGCGCGGGCTTCTGCCGCCCCGGACCTCCGAGTTGATCTTGCTGATATTGAAAATGTTGATGTGGACGCCGATTTCCCCGAACATGTCGGCCTTCCGCACGCCCCGTCCGCTTTCGTAGTTATCGCCGGTGATGATCTCCGGCGGGTCGTTGGCGAACTCGGCGATGCCCTGAAACACGTACTTCGGGGTGTTCGGCGTGAAATCGGCGATCAGCTTGTTGTAAATGGTCAGGTTTGGAGACATCACGAAGAAATGCGCGATGCCTTCGGCCTGATGGAGATAGGAGATGAAGGCGCCCATGAGGCGCGTCTTGCCGACGCCCGTCGCAAGGGCGAAGCACAGGGACGGGAAGTCGCGCTCGAAATCCGTGACGGTGGGAAACTCGGACCGAACCGCCGCGAGCGCTTGAGCGGGGTCGGCGCCCTTTTCGAGCGAGACGATCTCGCAGACCCGGTCGAGAATCTCCAGCGACTCCCGCTGCGGCGGACGGAGACTGAGCCGGTTGGCGATGGAGTTGACGGCGGGCTTCATGATTCCTCTCCTCCGGATTCCGAACCAAACAAGGCCATCTGGCTGCGCGCCCGGCGGGCAATCCGCCCTTCGTTGCCGGCTGAAACCCTCGCCGGTTCGTCCGGCGCCATTTGCGGCAGGTTCGCGACGTTGAGGCTGTAATCGTCCTTGCCCCACTCGCAGCGATCCAAGACCGCTTGCGGGATCTTGGTCAGAGTAAGATTCGGGAACGCATCGGGCCTGCACCGGAACGCACTGCAACACACCAGCAGCGACCGCTGCGGCCCGACCTCATCGCTCAGCATCTGCAACTGCTCGCGGGACAGGGTCTGCGTGGTCACGTATATGAAGTCCTGTTCGGTGGAATGCCCGTGCTGCCAGTAAACCGCGTCGCTCGGCGCGTAGGTGAAGCTCATCTGCTTGCACATTGCCTCCGCCAGCATGGCGGCGTTGTACTGCTTGCTGATGATGTAGTTCCCGAACCTGTCCTTTTCAAGCAGGGATGGCGCCAGGTGATAATAGCGGAAGCCGCCCCCGCCTTTCCAATACACTTTTCCTGATATCCCGCCAGGATCCTCGCCGTTAATCACTTTTTTGAGGCGAGGAATGATGTGCGTATGGCAGTGCTCACCAAGTTCAACCATAATCCACCGTCGTCCCATTTTTTGTGCAACCGCTCCGGTGGTGCCAGAACCGGCGAATGAATCCAAAACGATGTCTCCGTAAGTCGTCGAAATCTCTAATACTCGTGCAATTAGGGCCTCAGGCTTTGGAGTGTCGAATACTTCTGAGCCAAACAGATCTTTTATCTCTTTCTTAGAAGTCCTGTTTGAACCCACTTCAGAATGTGGCCAGATTGTTTCGGGAGGCCTAAAGTGGACCCCTTTGTCAAGACCATTTTTCGGCCGCAATAAGTTATGGATCGGCGGGTCTGATTTGAGATCCGGGGCGGCCGGAGCCGCCCCCGCCATTCCGGCGCTTGAGTCGGCGCTCGGGTCGCATTCCTGCGG
>CAIRXZ010000199.1 GCA_903882645.1 uncultured Acidobacteriia bacterium
CAGCCGACTTTGGATATGCCTTAACAATTCGTGACTATTTCTTAATTTCTAGAGGTCCTTGATTGAGCATAAACGAGATACACATCAGGAATCCCTCTTTCGGGCCAAATTCTACAATCGTAGTGTGGAAGTTGGGCTAACGTGCGGGGCTAATCAAACAGATACACGACCTTGTGTACAAACGGGCTGGTGAGGAACGAACGGTTGGGATCTTCGAGAAACTGCACTGCGCGCTCGCCGTCCCGGCCGACAGCTCGCGCAGCGGCGATTAGCACGCCTGCATCGCAGAATGTCAGGATCATGAGGCGATTAGAAATTTCCAGCCCGGCGATTGGCTATTTCACGCTCAAGCTCGCGGCGGGTCAGCATCTTCTCGCCTGATGCCTCGATCTTCTCCCTGATCCGGCGCAGTTCCTTGCCGAGCTTGGACACGGTGGGTTTCACTCCGCGGCCGTTCTTCGGAGAGGCCGAGTTGTTGGCGGCTTTTGCCATGGCTCCATTCTACCGCCGAATCGGGGGATGGACGATTGGAGTGCCCCGAATGGCCAGATTCCAAACCGTCATCCGCCGTGCCCGCTTCGTCTATTCGCCCTACGCCGCCACGGAAATGCAAGGCTTCGCGCAGGCGCCGGCGGATTCGATCCAGGCGCGCATTCAGAGGGGGCAGAACGTCTACGACCAGGCGGCGGCACCGCTGAAGCCTGGACTGCCAGGCCGACGGGGTTACCCCGACTACAAGGCGACGCGGGGTCTCCGGGCGCCTACTCCCCCGCTCCGTGGAGTTCCAGCGGCACGGGATTCAGCCCGATGGCAATGCTGTTCAACGCCGACGCGCGCGGCGGGAGCGGAATGCCTTACGCCGGCAGCGGCGGGCAAGGATCGGCCAGTGCCACGGCCGGCGGCGACACCTCCAATCTGGCGCTGACGAGCCACGGTGGGACGGGCGGATTCAATCCGCTGGCGATGCTGTTCGGCGGCGGAGCGCGTGGCGGCGCGGCAGGTGGGAGCGGGTCGAACGGTCTGGCGGGAATCGTCCGCAACTTCAAGGGCACGAACTGGGGCAGCTTCAAGCGGAGCCCGTCTAATCCGACCTACGGCACGGATGAAAACGGCAACGACGTCCAGACCGGAGATTCCGGCGGCAAGATCGCGGTGGCGGTGCGATCCCCGAGCGTGCGTCAACTCGTGATGCTGTATTCGGAGGCGACCGGCCAGAAGATGCCGATGTCGGCCACAACGCCATACGCGGGGAGCTTGGTGGAGCAGGGCGGCAAGCTCTATCAACAGGCCAGCTACCAGGATGGCCAGGCTCACGCCTACGCTTCGAACATCCCGACGCTCGGCGGCATCGCTGCCGGAACCTATCCCACGCCCGGTGGCCCGAACACGGCAGGTGGCAGCGGTGCGACGTATCTTTCGCTGAACATCAGCGGGAACGACGCCGCAAACTTCATGACCGGCCAGTTCGTCACGCCGCAGTTCGTGACCGACCAGGCGATGGCGGCGCAGTATTCGAGTTACGGGC
>CAIRXZ010000200.1 GCA_903882645.1 uncultured Acidobacteriia bacterium
CAGCCGACTTTGGATATGCCTTAACAATTCGTGACTATTTCTTAATTTCTAGAGGTCCTTGATTGAGCATAAACGAGATACACATCAGGAATCCCTCTTTCGGGCCAAATTCTACAATCGTAGTGTGGAAGTTGGGCTAACCGCCGTTTCCATGATCCCCATGGCATTCCGCGCCGGTTCGCACTGATGCCCGTCGCCAGATCAATGCGGTTTGGCTCGTCGAAGGCTCGCGCGCGCCACGGCCCGCAGGCGCTTCTTACTCCTCGGCCGTGAAATAGGCGCAGTCGGGGTGATGGAATACCAGGGCGCTGACGCTGGCTTCGGGGTCCATCATCATGCCTTCGGTCAGGCGCACGCCGATGTCCTCGGCGTGGAGAAGTTGAAACAACCCCTGCTGGTCGTCCAGGTTGGGGCAGGCGGGGTAGCCGAAGCTGTAGCGCTTGCCGTGGTACTTGGACGTGAAGCGGTCGTGCATGGTTAGCGTGGGCGGATCGGGGAAGCCCCAATCCTCGCGGATGCGGCGGTGCAGCCACTCGGCGGCGCCTTCGGCGGTTTCGATGGCCAGGGCCTGGATGGCGTGCGCCTTGAAGAACTCGCCGGCGTGCTTCCACTCTTCGGACCGCTCGCGGACGCACGCGCCGGCGGTCGTCACGAAGAGCGCCAGGTGGTCGCGGCGGCCGCCATCTGGGTCGAGAATGTAATCGCTCAGGCACAGGCCGTCTTCGCGCCGCTGGCGTCCGAAGCGGAACGCGTAAATCGGCGTCTCGCCGCCGGGCGCAAACAGGTGGATCGCGTTCCCGTCGCGCTCGGCTTCGAAGAATCGCCAGACGGCCTTCACGCTCATGAAACGCGCGGCTTCGTGTTTGACGGCTTCCAGATTGTGGAACAGCTCGATGGCTTTCGGTTCGTGTTCGGCGAGCGCTTTTTCGAAGTTGCCCTTGTAGCCCAGATGCCTGCCGTAGAGCATGAAGGGGTTGATGTAGCTCCACACTTCGGCGAGGTGCGGAACGTCGCGCTGCCGGCGGTCCAGGTACGGCGCTGGGGGGATGGGGATGGCGGCGCGGACCTTGGCGCTGCGGTGCGTGGTTGAGGGAGCCGCGGGTTCGGCTACCGCGGCGGGCGCGGCCGGCGGCTCGGTGAAGGTATGGGCGGCAAGCGCGGCCTCGCGCTCCGCGGGGTCCATCAGGCGGTTCATGAGGCTCAGTCCCGTCATGGCGTCCTTGGCGTAGCAGACGGCGTTTCCGTAAGCCGGCGCGATCCTCGCGCGGGTGAACTTTTCCGAGAGCGCCGCGCCGCCCACCAGCAGCGGAACCGAGATGCCCGCGGCGCGCAGATCGCCCGCCGCGGTCACCATCTGCTGGGCGCTTTTCACCAGCAGGCCGGAGAGGCCGATGGCATCGGGTTTGTGCTCCAGGTACGCCTGGACGAGCGAATCGGACGGGACCTTGATCCCCAGGTTGATCACCCGATAGCCGTTGTTGGAAAGGATGATCTCGACCAGGTTCTTTCCGATGTCGTGAACGTCTCCCTTCACCGTGGCGAGAATCACCTTGCCGCGCGCGGCCGTGTCGGCCTTCTCCATGAACGGTTCCAGGTGGTTCACCGCCGCCTTCATGGCTTCGGCCGATTGCAGCACTTCGGCCACGATCAGCTCGTTGTTGTTGAACAGCCGGCCGACCTGGGCCATCCCAGCCATCAGAGGCCCGTTGACGATATCGAGCGGCGAGGAGCCTTCGGCGAGCTTGCGGTCGAGGTCGGCGATCAGTCCGTCCTTGGTTCCTTCGATAATGTAGTTGGCCAGGCGCGTGTCGAGCGGCAGGTCTTCCGGGCGCGCCTTCACGCGCGCGCCGGCCTTGCGGAAGTGCTCGGCGACGGCCGCGATGTGGATCTGGTTAATGGCGGCGCGCTGTTGCGGCGTCTGTACGCGCCAGTCCTCGGGCGCGGTGCGCAGTTCTTCGTCCGCGGCATCCACCGGCGGGGTGTTGAATAGCAGGTTCTCCGCCAGCCGCCGCTCGGCTTCGGGAATCGAGGCGAAGCGCTCCAGTTTCTCGGCGTTCACGATGGCGAGGTCCAGGCCCGCCTTGGTGCAGTAATAAAGGAAGACGGAGTTCACCACTTCGCGGGCCGCCGCCGGCAGCCCGAAGGAGACGTTCGAGATCCCCAGCACGGTTTTCGCGTACGGCAGGCGTTCCTTCACCAGCCGCACGCCTTCGATGGTCTCCACCGCCGCGCCGATGTAGTTGGCGTCGCCGGTGGCGCACGGAAATACGAGCGGGTCGATGACGATGTCTTCGGGCGCAATGCCGTACTTCTCAGTCAGCAGTTTGTAGGACCGCCCGGCCACGGCCAGCTTGCGCTCGCGCGTGAAGGCCTGCGCCTGGAGCTGATCCTCGTCGATCGCGCCCACAATCAGCGCCGCGCCGTAGCGCCTCGCGATGGGACAGACGCGCTCGAATTTCTCCTCGCCGTCCTCCAGGTTGATGGAATTGACGATGCTCTTGCCCTGGCAGTAAGTCAGCGCCAGCTCGAGCGCGCGCGGGTCGGTGGTATCGACCATGACCGGAGCTTTGATCTTGCGAATCAGCTTTTCGTAGAACGGCGGGATGTCTTGTATCTCGTCGCGGTCCGTGCTCTGAAGACACACGTCCACGATCTGCGCGCCGTTGCGGACCTGGCGGCGGGCGATCTCGGTGGCTTCCTCCCACTTCTGCTCCGCCACCAAGCCCTTGAACAGGCGCGAGCCGATGATGTTGGTGCGCTCGCCGACGATCAACGGACGCGTGCTCTCTTCGGCCTCGACAAGGTCGATGCCCGAGTAATACGCGCGATGCGCCGGCGCCGGAATGGGGCGCGGCCGCTTGCCTTCGGCCATTTGGGAAATGGCTCGAATGTGCGCGTCGGTAGTTCCGCAGCAGCCGCCGACGATGTTGAGCCAGCCATTCTCGATGAAGCGCTCGAGCTGGGCCGCGAGCGTCTCCGGCGTTTCCAGGTACTTGCCTTCCGAATCGGGCATGCCGGCGTTGGGATAGCAGGAGACCCGCACGGGACTCATCTCGCTGATGGTGCGGATGTGATCCGTCATGAACTCCGGGCCGGTGCCGCAATTGAGGCCGATGGAGAGCAGGCCGGCGTGGGCGATGGACGCGCAGAATGCGTCCGCCGTCTGCCCCGCCAGCATCGTGCCGATGCTTTCGATGGTGCCGGAGACCATCACCGGGATGCGCCGGCCGAGCTCGTCGCGGACGCGCCCGATGGCGAGCAGGGCGGCCTTGACGTTGCGGGTGTCCTGCGCCGTTTCGACCAGCAGAATGTCCGCCCCGCCTTCGGCCAGCCCCTTCGCCTGGATGTAGAAGCTCTCTACAAGCTGGGGGAACGTCACGCCGCCGGTGACGGTGATCGCCTTGGTAGTAGGCCCCATGGACCCCGCCACGAAGCGCGGTTTAGCGGCGGTGGAGAGCGCGTCGGCCGCCTGCCGCGCGAGGCGCGCCGCGGTGAAGTTCAGCTCGCGGGCGTCGTCCTGCAGGCCATACTCGGCCAGCACGAGGGGCGTGCCACCGAAGGAGTTGGTCTCGACCACGTCCGCGCCGGCCTCGAAGTAGGCGCGATGAATGGCGAGCACGACGTCGGGACGAGTGCGGACCAGGTGCTCGTTGCAGCCTTCGAGCGCCGCGCCGCCGAAATCCCCGGCCGCGAGGTTGCGCTGTTGCAGCATGGTCCCCATGGCCCCGTCGAGGACGAGGACGCGGTGGTCCAGGATGTCGGTGAGCGCACGCAGGCGCTCTTCGGACGTGGTCATGGGAGAGTGCTTATTCAATCTTAACAAGGCGGGCTTGTGGAGCTTCACAATGCGGGCGTAGGTCCACGTGAGGCCAGGGTTTTCAGCCCTCCGGACGGACCTACGTGCCGACCGCGGCCGGAAGAAGGCAGACCGGGAGGTCCGCCCCACTGGGCCGGGCATGCCCGGCCCCTACAACATTGCAGGCTTTTCACACAATCAACATGCAGTCGCCGTAGGAGTAGAACCGGTAGCGTTGCTCTACGGCGTGACGGTAGGCAGCCAGCGCCAGATCCGTGCCGGCGAAGGCGCACACCAGCAGCAGGAGGCTGGAGCGCGGGAGGTGGAAATTGGTGAGCACCGCGCCGACGCCGCGGAACTGGAAGCCGGGGTAAATGAAGATATCCGTCTCGCCGCTGCGGGCTTGGATGGGGCCTTCGCGGAGGGCGGCTTCCACCGTCCGCACGCTGGTGGTTCCGACGGCGACCAGCCTGGCGGCCGCTCGTAGCTTGGATGCGTTCTCTTCGGTGATCGAGTATCGCTCCGCGTGCAGGCGCGCCTGCTCCACCTGCTGCTCGCGCAACGGTTGGAACGTGCCCAGCCCGACATGCAGCGTGATGCAGGCCGTTTCGGCGCCGCGCGCGCGGCACTCCGCAAGAACCTCGGGCGTGAAGTGCAGGCCCGCGGTCGGGGCCGCCACCGATCCTTTTTCGCGGGCAAAGACGGTTTGGTAGCGTTCGCGGTCGGCAGGGTTGTCGGACCGTTTGATGTAGGGCGGCAGGGGCACGTGCCCGATCTTCTCGAACTCGGTGAAGAGGTCGGCGTCGCCGCCGAAGCGAATGGTGCGCTCGCCGAATGCCCCGCGGCCGACGATTTCGCCTTCGAGGCCGCCTCCGAACTCGATCCGTTCGCGCAGCCGCATCTTGCGCCCCGGCCGCACCAGCGCTTCCCATTCCCTGCCCCCGGTAACCGCCGGCCGCAGCAGAAATACCTCGACGCGGCCGCTGAGATGCTCGCGCCGCTTGGGATTGTTCTTGCCGACCGGCAGCGACCGCACCCCCGCGCGATGCCCGAACAGCCGCGCCGGAAACACGCGCGAATCGTTGAGTACCAGGCAATCGCCCGGGTGCAGGAAGGATGGAAATTCGCGAAACCAGCGGTCTTCCCAGCGCTTTTCGGCACGATGGAGTACGAGCATGCGCGCGCCGGCGCGGTCGGCCGGCGGCGACTGGGCGATCAGTTCTTCGGGAAGGTGGTAATCGAAGTTGGCGAGGTTCATTCAGCGTCTTGTGGAGCGAGCCTCCGGCTTGCCATGCCGCCATTCCTGGCGGCATCGTCTCGATGGCCGGCAGATGCCCGCAAGAAAGCGGGCATGGCAGGCCAGAGGCCCACTCCACGGAAGCCTCATTAGATCACGCACCCCACACTGTTGGCTCTGGCGCCTAGCGCCTTCAGGACGGCGCCGGTGGATTCGGAGAACGGTCTTTCGCCGGAGACCACCAGGTCGGCGTAGTCTCTCGTGGGGTGGACGAACTGTTCGGCGCCGGGGCGGACGGTGCGCTCGTATTGGTCGCGCACGTATTCGGGAGTCCGGCCGCGCTCGGCCACGTCCCGCGCGAGGCGGCGGCGGTAGCAGACCTCGGGATCGGTCGAGACGTAGACTTTGGTGTCCAGGATGGCGCGCAGCTCCGGCCAATAGAGGACGAACAAGCCCTCCACAATCAGGTATGCGGCGGGAAGGATTCGCCGGGTCCCGGCCACGCGAGTGTGGCGGGCAAACGAGTAGACCGGCTCCTCAAAGGGGCGCCCCTCGGCGATCGCGCGGAGATGCTCGTCGAGCAATTCCCACTCGAGCGCATCGGGACGATCGAAGTTCAGCCGCTCGCGCTCCTCGAACGGAAGCTCCTGCCGGCTTCGATAATACGAATCCAGAGAGACGATCTCCGTGCCGGGCAGTTCCTGAACGAGGTGTCGCGCCAACTCCGTCTTCCCGGAGCTGGACGGGCCGGCGATGCCGATGATGTGAGGCCTCATGTGTTTGAATGGCAAATTCCGAGAACCGCTTCAACCAGCCCGTCGATGGTGTAGACGCGCGCTTCGGCGGCCACCTCGATCCCCAGGCCGCGGGCCGTGGCGGTGGTGACGGGCCCGATGGAGACTACCTGAATACCCTGGAGCGAAGCGGCGCCCGCCACGTCCACGAAGTTCCGCACGGTGGAGGAGCTGGTGAACGTGAGGATGTCCGGCTTGCGCGCGGCGCCGAAGATTTCACGGGCTTGCCGGGCGGCGCCGTCCGGGGCGGCGGTTCGGTAAGCCTCGACCACGTCCACGCGGGCGCCGCGCCGCGCCAACTCAGCCGGGACCAGATCGCGCGCCACCGCCGCGCGCGGCAGCAGGATGCGGCGTCCGTCCAACTCCACCCCGGCGAAGGCTTCGAGCAGTCCTTCGGCGACGTACTCCTCCCCCATCAGATCGACCTTCAGGTGCAACGCTTCGACCGCCGCGCGGGTAGCCGGCCCGATGGCGCAGATCCTGGCCCGCAGTTTGCGCAAATCCACCACCGAGCGGTCCAGCCGCTCCAGAAAGAAGCGCACGCCGTTGGCGCTGGTGAAGATCAGCCAATCGTAGGCGTCCAGTTCGGCGAGCGCGCGGTCGAGCGGCCCGTAATCCGCGGCGGGACGGATTTCGATGGCGGGCATCTCGATGGCATCGGCCCCCAACGCGCGCAGCCGCGCCGAGAGCGCCTCGGCCTGGCCCTTGGCGCGCGTCGCCACGATGCGCTTGCCGAAAAGCGGGAGGCACCCGAACCAGTCGAGCTTCTCCCGCAGCCGGACCACCTCGCCCACCACGATGGCGGCGGGCGGCTTCATGCCGCGGGCGACGATCAGGTCCGGCAGCGTGGCCAGCGTGCCGGTCAAAGTCTCCTGGCCGGGACGGGTGGCCCAGCGGACGGCCATGGCGGGGGTCTCGGGCGCGCGGCCGCGCGCCATCAGCTCCCGGGCGATCTCCCGGAAGGTGGTGAGGCCCATGAAGATCACCAGCGTTTCGGACATCCCCACCTTATCCCAATCGATGGCGGCGTGGCCGGTGATGAAGGTCACGGCCGAGGCGTGGCCGCCGTGCGTGAGCGGAACGCCCGTATAGGCGGCGATACCCAGCGGCATGGCGACGCCCGGAACAACCTCGAAGGGGATGCCGGCGTCCGCCAGCGCTTCGGCCTCTTCGCCTCCGCGCCCGAAAAGAAACGGATCGCCGCCGTTGAGCCGCACGACGTTCAGCCCGCGGCGCGCTCGCTCGATGAGGATGGAGCAGATCTCAGCGTGGGTGAACGCGCGACCGGAGTCCTCTCCGCCGGCGCAGAGACGCTCGGCGTCCGCCGGCGCGAGATCCAGCAGCGCGGAATTGGCCGAATGATCGAAGAGCACGACATCGGCTGCTTCGAGGATGCGGCGGCCCTTGCACGTGATCAGCTCCGGATCCCCCGGCCCCGCGCCGACAAGATAGACCTTGGTCATAGGCATGAGATCCGAACATTTGACGCGGAGACGCGGAGACGCGGAGGAAAACAAGAATTTACCGCCGAGACGCAAAGGCGCAGAGAAAACCACCCATAAGGGGTTGGTTTGTGAATCGGGATCGTGCTCTTCCCGGAGTTCGCGCGCGGAGGGAGCGGAGGAATGAGATCGCCCCGGCTGGCCGCCCTGAGCCCGTAGGGCGAAAGAAAGTAGCCCACGGCGTCAGCCGTGGGTAAGGGCACAAGTCTCCTGAGCCCCGTCAGGGGCGTAAGAAAGGTCTTGTAGAGGAAGCGCACGGTTCCCGCCTGACAAACGCTTCTGCCGCCCCTCCGGGGCTTGTTCGCTTGGCTTGCGATCCCACGGCTTACGCCACGGGCTACTCTCTTACGCCCTGCGGGCTGGCTTTGCGCGGAAGCCCTCATGTGTACGCGGCCTCCAGAATTTGGCGGGCGCCGCGGGCCAGGAGATCTTCGCCCAACTCACGGCCGATGCGGGCCGCCTCCGCGGCCGGGCCTTCGCTTTCGCCGCGCACCAGCGCCGCGCCATCCGGCGATGCCACGACGGCCACGATCCGCAAGCGGCCGCCCTCCACTGCGGCGTGCGCGCCGATGGGCACCTGGCATCCCCCGCCGAGCGTCCGCAACACTCCGCGCTCGGCGGTCACGGCGGCGTGCGAGTTGGCATCGTCCAGGCCGCGGCACGCCTCGAAGCCGGGGCCGCTGGCGCGGGTTTCGATGCCTAGCGCCCCCTGCCCGACGGCGGGACACATGGTTTCCACCGCCAGAATCTCCGCGATGCGGTCCCCCCATCCGAGGCGCTTCAAGCCGGCGACCGCGAGCAGAATCGCGTCATACTGGCCCCCGTCCAGCTTGCGCAGGCGCGTGTCCAGGTTGCCGCGCACCGATTCCACGGTCAAGTCGGGCCGCACCCGGCGCAACTGCGCGGCGCGGCGCAGCGAACTGGCGCCCACTCTGGCGCCCGGCGGCAACGCCGATAGGGTGCTGCCCACCAGCGCATCGCGCGGGTCTTCGCGCTCCGGCACGGCGGCCAGCACAAGCCCATCCGGCAACTCGGTGGGAAGGTCCTTGAGGCTGTGAACGGCCACATCGGCGCGGCCGCCCAGCAGGGCTTCCTCGATTTCCTTGGTGAACAGGCCCTTGGTTCCCACCTTGGCAAGCGGCACATCGGCGATTTTGTCGCCCGTGGTCTTGATCGCCTCGATGCGGCACGCATGTCCCATGGCCGCGAGCCGGGCTTGCGCCCAGCGGGCTTGCCACAATGCGAGCTGCGAACCGCGCGATGCGACGACCAGCATTTCAATCCTGAAGGTGGAACGCCTTGCGGAAAGCGGCGATGACGTGCGCGCCATCCGGCCGCCCGGCGTGGTTGCGCAGCTCGGAGATCGGCCCGTGCGCGATCTTGTTCACAATGCCGCGCGTCAGCGATTCCAGCGCCTCTTCCTGCCGCGGCGTGAACGGGCCGTACCTGCGCCGCACCTTGTCCATTTCCCCGGCCCGTATCTGCTCCAGCTGCTCCTGCAAGCCGACGATGGTGGGCGTCACCTCGGCGGCCTTGAGCCGCGCCATGGTGCGGTCCACCTCTTCGGCCACCAGAGCTTCGGCGCGCTCGGCCTCCTTCCCGCGCTCGCGGAGATTGGCGTTCACGACCTCCTGCAAGTCGTCGATATCGTACAAGAAGACGTTGTCGATCTCATTAACCGCCGGGTCGATGTTGCGCGGCACGGCGATATCGATGAGGAACATCGGCTTGTTTCGGCGCGCGGCGATAACGCGCAGCATGTCGTCCTTGCGCAGAATGTAGTGCGGCGCGCCCGAGGAGGCGATCAGAATATCCGCCTTGGGCAGCACGGCGGTGAACTGGCCGTAATCGACCGCGGTCCCTTGGAAGAGCTTCGCCATCTCCACGGCGCGGCCGTGGGTGCGATTGGTGACGAAGACGTCCGAAGCGCCCGAACGGCGCAGATGGCGCGCCGCCAGCTCCGACATTTTCCCGGCGCCCGCGATCATGATGGTACGGTGGGCAAGCGAGCCGAAGATCTTGCGCGCCAGCTCCACCGCGGCATAACTCACCGAAACGGCCATTTGACCGATGCCGGTCTCCGAGCGCACCCGCTTGGCCACGGCGAAGGCGCGGGTGAGCAGGCCGTCCAGCGCTCCCGAGAGCGCTCCGCCGGCGCGGGCCGCGGCGTAGGCGGCCTTGATCTGGCCCAGGATCTGCGGCTCCCCCACCACCATGGAATCCAGGCTTGCGGCCACGCGGAACAGGTGATGGATCGCATCGCGGCCTTCGTGCCGGTACATGTACGCCTCGATGCCGCCGGGGCCGGCCGCCCTCCGTTCCTCGAGGAAACCATCCACGATGCGCCGGGGGTCGTAGCCGTCCTCGACCATGACGGCGACCTCCACGCGGTTGCATGTGGAGAGGATGACGGCCTCCTCCACGCCGTCCCGGGCCTTGAGATCGGCCAGCGCGGCGGAGAGCGCATGCTCGGGGAAAGCCAGCCCTTCGCGCACCTCCACCGGAGCGGTCTTGTGGCTCACGCCGGTGATCAGCAGCTTCATTGCTTCAGGAAGATGGCGCCGATGCGGGCGTGCGCCGCCCAGGTCAAGGCGGCGAATCCGACCAGCGTCACGGTCATGATGGCGGCCTTTCGCCCGCGCCATCCCGCGGCGACCCGCAAGCAAACCAGGGCCAGGTAGACTCCCCAGGTAAGAAAGGAGATCGCGATCTTGGGCTGCTCGATCCAGGCCGTCTTGACTTCGATGAAGGCCCAGGTGACCCCGGCGATCACCGCCAGTGTGATCAGCGCGAAGCCCACCGCCATGGACTTGGAAATCAGATCGTCCAGCGTGCCCAGCGGAGGCAGGCGATAGTAGAATTTACGCGGCTTCCTGGCCTTCAGCTCGCGCTCCTGAAACAGGTAGAGCACCGATCCGACGGCGGTGAACAACAGCGCGGCGTACCCGAGAAGGACCAGCACAATGTGCACGGTCAGCCAGACGTTGCGCACCACCGGGCTGGACCACGCGCTGACGGGGTTGCCCAGGGTGGCGACCAGGGTCATCACGAAAACCAGCGGGAAGATGAAAACGCTCAGGCTCGCCACTTTGTAACGCCAGTGAACGAAGAGGTAGACCAGCACGGTCAAGAAGGCGCACATCGAGAGGGTCTCGTAGAAGTTCGTGATGGGACAGCGATGGTTGAAAATGCCCTCTTCGACGATGGACACGAAGTGGAACATGGCGCCCATGCCGAAAGCGCTCAACGCCACGCGAAACAGGCGGTCTTTCCGGCGGACCAGGGTAAGGATAGCGTGCAACAGGCCGAGGGAGTACAACGCCGCGGCCACGCGCAGCCAGATGACGCTCATTTCAGCCATGGGCGGTACGGGAACTCCGAGTCTTAAGTCCCAGTATATCGCGCGCCATTGACGGCGAACCTGGGCTTGGTTCCGCGTTGGCTGGAACCCATTGATTCCTGGGCTGAAACGGGCGAAAGGCAACGGACGGGTGGGTTTGGCGCACCCACCGGCTTGCGTGAAAAGCCCCGGCTATGCGGGCGTGATTGGGGCCAGGGCGGGCATTTGATCCACAAACTGAGGCAAACCTCTACATTCATGTGTGGAAATCATATTGCAGGAGTGCATGGACGAATCCGGCCGCAAGCCACGAGGAAACACCTATGGACAACCAGACCCTGACGATCACCGACAACCGTACCCAGCAGACCTACACGATTCCGATCTGGCGCGGCACAATCCGCGCGATGGATCTGCGCCGGATCAAGGCCGGGGCGGGCGATTTCGGGCTGATGACGTACGATCCGGCCTTCATGAACACGGCTTCCTGCCAGAGCGCAATCACGTATCTGGACGGGGACAAGGGGATCCTGCGCTATCGCGGCTACCCGATCGAGCAATTGGCCGAGAACTGCACCTTCCTGGAGGTCGCTTACCTTCTTCTTCACGGGGAATTGCCCACCGAGGAGGAACTGGCCTATTGGAACTGCGAGATCACGCACCATTCGATGATCCATGAGAACGTCAAGAAGTTCATGGACGGATTCCACCACGACGCGCACCCGATGGGAATCCTGATGAGCACGGTGGCCGCGCTCTCCACTTTCTACCCCGATGCGCGCAACGTGGCCGACCCCAAGTGCCGCCGCAAGCAGGTGGTGCGCCTGATCGCGAAGATGCCCACGCTGGCCGCCTACGCCTTCCGCCACCGCCTGGGCCTGCCGTATATCTACCCCGACCCGGAGCTGAGCTACGCCAAGAACTACATGAACATGCTGTGGAGGCGGACGGAGCCGAAGTACGTGGCCAACGAGGTGCTGGCGCGCGCGCTGGAAGTGCTGTTCATTCTGCATGCGGACCACGAGCAGAACTGCAGCGCGAGCGCGATGCGCGCGGTGGGGAGTTCCACGGCCGATCCCTATTCCACCGCGGCGGCGTCCATCGCGGCGCTCTCCGGCCCGCTGCACGGCGGCGCCAACGAAGAGGTGCTGCGCATGCTGGATGAGATCGGGTCCAACGACAACATTCCCGGGTTCATCGCGCAGGTGAAAGAGGGCAAGCGCAAGCTGATGGGCTTCGGGCACCGGGTATACAAGAACTACGACCCGCGGGCGCGCATCATCAAGCAGGTGGCGGGCGAAGTGTTCGCCGTGACCGGCCGCAACCCGAAGATCGACATCGCGCTCGAGCTGGAGCGCATCGCCCTGTCCGACGATTACTTCATCACGCGCAAGCTCTACCCGAACGTGGACTTCTATTCGGGGATCATCTACGAGGCCATGGGCTTCAAGCCGGAGGAGTTCACCGTGCTGTTCGGCATCCCGCGGACGGTGGGCTGGCTGGCGCAATGGCAGGAGATGTTGCAGGACCCCGAGCAGAAGATCGCCCGGCCGCGCCAGGTCTACACAGGCGAGGATTGCCGCGATTTCGCGCCGGCGGCGCTGCGGGGACAGAAGGAACCGGCCGGGATATAGGCGGGGCGGCCAAGGTGGGGCAGGCGCTTCCGCCCAATGCCGCATACTTTTTGAGCGTCGCTGTATTAGCCACCGCGGGCGGGCGGTTGGGGTTTGGGCTTAGTGTTTGCGGCGGCTTCGCTTTTTCGGGCGGAATCGGCCAGGGCCCTGCGCGATAGCTTTTCGAGC
>CAIRXZ010000201.1 GCA_903882645.1 uncultured Acidobacteriia bacterium
CAGCGATTCCGCAAGCCAAATTCCTTAGCCAGGCGAAGCATCTGATTCCACTGTTGTTTTAGGTTTGGACTGCTCGAAGAGCATATTCGTATTGTGTTTTTGTGCTTGCTTTTAGTCCTAATCTTGTATAGTATATAGTACAAGATATGGCTGAGCCCTTCAACCGCTTTAAACTCTCCGCTGCCGAGCGCAGTTTCCGCTCCCGCATTGCTCAACTCGCCTCCGGCCAGTGGTTTCTCCGCGGTACGCTGTCAGATCGCTCCAGCAAGTGCGGCAAACCCAACTGTCATTGCGCCAGCGGCGAGACCCATCGGTCGGTGTACCTGGTGCAGAGTCGTGCCGGCAAGCTGCGCCAGATTTGCGTGCCCAAAGCGTGGCAGGATCGAGTGCGCCAAGCCGTGAGTGACTACCAGCAGATGCAGCGGCTCATCGAAGAGGTTTCCGAACTGGAATGGACCCGTCTCCAGGAAAGGAAGCCCTAACATTCTCCGGCGCCTGATCGCCTATTCCGAGAAGGTCTGCCGCCTCTGCGAGGAGGTCCTTGCCGCCATCACGGACCGGAGACGGGAACCGCGCATCTCCACCCTCACTGTGGTCAAGGCATCCGTGGTCTTGTTCTGGGCGCGCATGGGCAGCCTCAACGCTTTGGAGATGGCGGGTGCCTCCCGGTTCTGGAAACATTGGCTGAGCCATCCCATGCCCAGCGCCGAAACCATGGGAGCCGTACACTCCAAGATGGACGCGGGCACGCTGCGGGAAGCGATTCATCAAGTCTACGCATGTCTGAAACGCAATAAGGCTTTGCCAGACAATCAGGGCATCAGCTTGGCCATCGTGGACGGCCACGAAAGCCATGCCAGCTACCTCCGCCATTGCCCTGGGTGTTTAGAACGGACCATCCATTCCGAACGCGGAGATCACATTCAGTATTACCACCGGCAGGTGACGCTGCTGCTGGTCACGGGCGCGCCGCCCGGACGCCAGCCGTTGCGGATGCCGTTGGATCATGAAGCGCAACGCCCCGGCGAAGATGAAGTCGCCACCGCCATGCGTTTACTGGAACGTGTGCTGGCCCGTTATCCACGCGCATTCGACCTGGTGCTGGCCGACGCGCTCTACGATCAAGCCCCCTTCTTCAACTTCTTGCTGGAGCACCGCAAACACGTGTTGGTAGTCCTGAAGGATGAACGTCGGAATCTCTACCAAGATGCTGCCGGGCTGTTTGATTCGGTGCCGCCGATTCAAGGAACCTTTCGATTCCGCGATTGCCTCTGGTGGGACTTTCCAGACTTGCACTCCTGGCCGGAGGTGAAGGCTCCCATACGGGTCGTTCGTTCGTTGGAAACCTATTCGGTACGGCGCCAACTCGACAAAAAGGACGAACCTCAAACCAGCGATTGGGTGTGGGTAACCACGCTACCGTCGGCGCGAGTTCCCGTGGAGCGCGCCGTCGGTTTTGGGCACCAGCGATGGGACATCGAAAACCATAGCTTCAACGAGTTGGTCAACGGTTGGCATGCGGATCATGTATTCAAGCATGACCCTGACGCCATCGAGAGCTTCCTTCTGATGGCGTTCCTAGCGCTGATTCTTTTCCACGCCTTCCTGTATCTCAACGTAAAGCCACAACTTCGCGAAGGCAAGTCCAAAGAATTCTGGGCGAGGCAGATGGCCGCGGAAATCTACCGAGATTTGCCCGCAGCCGCCATGTCGCCCTGAGCCGCCGCCTGGTCCGCCGCTGTTCGGCCGTCCTGCATATCAAACCTCGAACGTGCCCCAGGGCATCAGCCAAACGCCGAAGTGTGCCCAATTCGCTCATTTCTGCCCTTGTCCGGCCAAAATCCCGCATCGAGAATCTCCCCCGACGCGCAAATCCCAGGATCTCCAGGGCTTCACAGCACTTGGCGGAATTCTTGTACTTGGTTGCGGAATCGCTGCCCCCCGGCCGCTTCCCATCGCCAAGGGACCAGCGCCAGGATCACGAACAGCAGCAGCACCGCCGCCCCGACCACGACTACATGGCCGGGCGCGCCCTCGACCACCACCGATGCCACGAAGAAGAAAGTCCAGAATCCGGCCCACAATAACACCAGAGCGCGAGCACCGTACACCATCCAGAGTTTCACGGCAATCCTCCAGCGGCCAACGTTTGGACCGGTTTCAAGTGTGCGCCTTTTGGCCTCCTGTGACAAGCGCCATTCGATTTCAAATTGTGACCAGGCGAACGGAATTTCGTGCGGGGAAATCGCTGCGCGTGGGAACTCCAGCGGAGCGGCGTGGCGCAGACTCTCAGCGTGCCGCGGCCTGCCAACGCAGACGACGAAAAACGATCGTCCGCGCCGCCAAACCCCTCAACCTACCAGTTCGGGTTCGCCGACGCAGGTTCCGCAGCCCTTCCCGGCCTGCGCGGTCAGCCGCTTCATCTCTTCCTGCTCCTCGAACGGCGTCGAGAATTCCTTCTCGATGCGCTCGCGGTATACGGGGCCGGAGTTGTAGGCGCAGAAAGGGTAGATCAAGCCGTTGGGGGCCGCGTAGTGGATCACGCAGCGCTGCACGCGCTCCACGTCGTAGTTGTAGGAATCCATGAAGTGCATGCCGGCCAGCATGAGGGTGCGGTAGGTGAAACCTTGTTTCTCGCTCTCGCCGCGGCCGTACTCTTTGTCTGTCATGCCTTGGAGGGTCTGCAAAAACTTGTTGAACGTGAGGCCCTCGGGCGCGCGATCCTCGTGGAAGAACTTGCGCAGGTTGTTCCAGGCTTCGATCTTGGTGTAGAACTGAAGGCGCCGCTTGCCGGCCTTGCGCGCCAGGAGGTCCATCTCCTGAAGCATCGGCCCGACGTCGATGAACTGAGTCACCGGCTTGGCCTTGCGGTTCTGGTCCACGAACAGGTACGTTCCGAGCGAGCAGTGCGGATGGCAGCTCAGGGTGGTGGTCTCATCGCCGCGGAGCGCGCTGATCAGCTTGGAGAACGGGGTCACGCACGAGAGCGGGAACCAGTCTTCGTGGGCTCTGGCGATGCCGGTCTGCTGTTCGACGGCATGCGCGAAATCGGAAAGCGTGAAGCGCTTCGCCTCCAGCTCGTGCCGCGCGATGCGTCCAGTGAACGCCACCGGCTGGAAACTGATGCCGCTGGTGCATTCGATGTACTCCAGGGCGAGCCGCAGGATGTCGCCGATCTGGTGATCGTTGAGGCCCTTCACGATGGTCGGGACAAAGACGATCTTCAGGCCTGCCTTCTTGACGTTCTCGATGCACTGGAGCTTCTTCTCCCACAGCGACTCGCCGCGGGTGCGGCGGTAGATATCGTCGCAGACGCCGTCGAACTGGAGGTAAAGAGTGTGCAGGCCGGCTTCCTTGCACTGCTGTGTGTATTCGAGACTGGTGAACTTCAGGCCGTTGGTGGCCGCCTGGAGGTGCGAAAACCCCATCTCCCTGGCCATCCGGAGCACGTCCAGGAAGCGCGGGTAGATGGTCGGCTCGCCTCCCGAGAACTGCACGATGCGACAGGGCGCCGGCTTCTGGTCGCGCAGCGCCTGGAGCATTTTGCGGACAGTCTCGAAATCCGGCTCATACAGGTAGCCGGCCGCGTTGGCGTTGGCGAAGCAGACCGGGCAGGTCAGGTTGCACCGGTTCGTCAGATCGACGTTGGCCAGGGCCGTATGGCTGGTGTGAAGGTTGCAGAGACCGCAATCGTCCGGGCAGCGGCTGGCCGTGGTTACGGCGGGATTCGAGAGCCCTCGGTTGTCGCCGAAGTCCCACTCTTCCATCTTCAAGTACAGCTTGGCGTCGGAAAAGACGATGTCCCGGAACTCGCCGTGCTCGGGACACCGCTTTTCCATCACCACCTTGCCGCCGTCTTCAAAGATCCTGGCATCGATCAGTTGCGTACACTCGGGACAGAGCGAGCGGGTGGTCTTGGGGAGACCCTTCTTCATGGGCTGAATGCGCGAGCCCGTATAGGTAGTCTCAGGCTGAAGGATCTGGAATTGCGCCATGGAAGCATTCTAGACGCCGGGGCGCGTCAAAACTACCATCAGGCGCTAAAGTGCGAATTATTACGGTTGTTCGGCGGATTTCGGGACGCGAACGGGGACCCGCCTGGCGCCGCCATGGGCGTCAAAACAAGCCACTTGGCCTCTGGGGCGGCGATTTTGCGGCCCCCAAAAAGGCGGGCGGGCGCATGGTGTATACTGCTGGCGGCCGGAACGAAATCACGTTCGAGATACAGGGCCCGGGCAGGTTGATCGGCGTGGATAACCGAGACATGTCCAACCAGGAAGATTTCAAGGGCAAACAGAAGAAGGTTTTACACGGCATGTGCCTGGCGATCGTGCAGTCCAGTGCCAACGAGGGGCAAGTTCGCGTGACCGCGACGTCGGCGGGTCTGCCGCCGGCGACCCTGTCGATCGCGGGGAAGACCTGAAGCGCCGCCAAGGACGCCGAACGCCAGGGGGCGCGGCGGGCAAACTACATGGGCGGCAGCAGCCAGGCGTCGGCAAGGTCCACTATGATCTGCAGCTCTTCCGGGGAAAAACGCTGCCGGAAGGCCGGGCGGTTCATGCGGACCGCGCGCTGAGCCGGCGGCAGGCTTTGCAGCAGGGCGAGCGCCAGCCGGATGGCGCGGATGCGCGGCGCGGGCATGCGGTTGAGGGCTTGCATCCGCAGGCGAACCGTCAACTGCTTGTCGGGCGGCAGGCTGGCGAATCGTTCGAGGCGCTGAAGCTGCAACTCCTGCTGGGCTTTGGGAAGGCTGTCGAACCACTCCAGTTGTTTGCGGAGCTGCGCCTGCCGCTCGGGAGGAAACCTCTCGAGAGCGCGCTGGCGTTGCTCGGGCGTGGCCCGCATCAGCAGAGCGGCGGCGCTTTCCGGGTTGACCAGGCGCGGCGCCGGATTGGGCGTCTTCGCCGCGCTCTTGGAATCGGCCGAAGCGGCGCCGGGCGATCCCGAGTCCGCCTGCGCGAATAGCGGTCCCGCCGCCAGCAGCAGCGAACACGCGAGAAACCGAACGCCGCGCATCGTCGAACCCTCTCCTACATCGCCGGTCCGGTGGAATCGGCCCGGACCAGCCCGTTGAACTCGTGTAACAGTTCCATGTCTTCGAGCGCGCTCTCCGCTTGTTCCGGCCTGAGCGGCTCCAATTGCGCCGCCGCGTTCCGGGGGGCCGGCCGCACGTGGGCCGAACGGTGGACGGCCATCCCGGCCATCGCCAACAGGCACGCCGCCGCCGCGATGGGCAGCCCCTGGCGGATCAGCGCCGGACGGAACGGTCGAAGCGCCCGCTCCCACCAGGGGACCTCCCGCGCGATACGGGCGTACAGCCGGCGGTCGAAACCGGCCGAGACCGGAGGAGCTTCCCAGGCGCCCAAGGCATCCCAGACGGCCCGCTGGCCGCCGACCGACTCCCGGCAGGCCGGGCAGGTCTCGAGATGCCGTTCGAGCTTCGCCCGGCTCTCTTCGTCCAGCCTGCCCGCGGCGTACGCCGGCAGCAACTCCGCGTTCTCTTCACATTCGATCCGGCTCATGTCGCCTCACCCTCACGCCAGGTGCGCCAGCCGCGCCCGCAACGTCTCATAGGCCCGGAACAGCAGCGACTTCACCGCCGATTCCGAGCAGTTCAGAGCCTTCGCGATCTGCGAATACTCCATCTCTCCGTACTTGTGCATCAGCACGGCGGCCCTTTGCTTCCCAGGCAGCGCCGCCACCGCGCGGCGCACTTCCCCGAGTCTGTCCCCGGCGGCCATCGATTGTTCCACCGTAGGCCGGCCATCGGGGATCTGTCTTCCCGGCAGCTCGCCGGAAACATCGTCCAAACTCTCCTGACCGCGTTCCTTCCGCCCGTCGCGCAGCGCGTTCAGCGCCATGTGGGTGGCGATCCGGAAAAGCCAGGTCGTGAACCTGGCCGACGGCTCGTAGGAGCTACGCGAGCGGTACACCCGCAAGAAGACCTCCTGCGCCAGCTCTTCCGCCACAGCCTGATTCTGCACCATCCGGCACAGGAAATGGACCACCGGCTGCCGGTGCTTGTTCAACAGCGCCGCGAAGCTCGCGCCGTCGCCGTCCCTGACGCGAAGCATCAATTCGGCGTCGTAATCCAGAGCCGCCGTAGCGCCTCCCATACAGTCTCTAACCCGTCAGGGCGCCAAAAGGTTGCGCCCGGAACCCGGCGCCGGCATCCGCTGGACGCCGTCACTCCTCCTGCTTGAGCGATCGCACCATCAAACGCTGGATCGCCTCTCGCGGGGATACCCCAAAGTGCAGCACCTGAAACATCTGCTGGGAGATCGGCATTTCCACCGAGAACCGCTGCGCCAAATCAACTGCTGCATTTGTAGTTTTAATGCCTTCGGCGACCGTCCTCATCGAGCCGGTAATCTCATCCAGCTTCCTGCCATGGGCCAATTCGACGCCAACCGCGCGATTCCGGCTCAAATCGCCCGTGCAGGTCAAGACCAAGTCACCCAAGCCGGCCAATCCCGCCAAGGTCCGCACCTGCCCGCCCAGCGCCACCGCGAGGCGGGTCATCTCGGCTAACCCTCGCGTAATGAGCGCGGCCATGGCGTTATGCCCAAGCGCCAAGCCGTGCAGCACTCCCGCCCCGACGGCCACCACGTTCTTGATCGCGCCACCAATTTCTACGCCTATAGTATCAGTGTTGGCGTAAAGTCGAAACGTCGGTCCGGAGAACGCTGTCTGGAGTCGCTCCGCCAAGCCGGCGTCCCGCGACGCTACCACCAACGCCGTCGGTTCAAGTCCGGCCACCTCCTGAGCAAAAGTGGGGCCGGAGATCACTGCCACCCGCGGAGCAAAGCGAACCTGCAACACCTCGTCGATTATTTCCGACATTCGTAGTAATGTGACGTTTTCGAGACCCTTGGTCGCGCTCACAAACACCATGGATTCGTCCACGAGCGGCAGCATCCGCTGGTATACTCCGCGCACCAAATGCGAAGGCACGGCCGTCAGGACAACCTCCGCCCCGTCCAGAGCGGCAGCCAAGTCGCTGGTCGGTTCGGTATTGTCAGGCAGGTGGAAGCCCGGGAGGTATAGGTCGTTCTCGCGCGCACGCCACATCCGGACCGCCAAGTCCTCCTCGTAAACCCATAGCCGGACACGGGAGAAGCGCGGCGCAAGGATGATCGCGAGAGCCGTCCCCCAGCTTCCAGCGCCGATGATCGCCAGGTTCTTCACGGTTTTCCGGAACCGAATCGGAACGCATGTTCCGTCCCTTCCCGGAGACGCCGAATGTTGCTACTATGTTTGTAGATTATAAGAATCGCAGCCAGAAATGCCGCCACGAGAACGGCCAGCGGAGGCTCTTGCAGCAACCAAACCGCCAGGGGAAACGTGGCGGCCCCGATGATGGAACCTACTGAGATGAAGCGAGTCCACGCCACTGCCACTACAAATACCACCAGAACAGCGCCTAATGCTACAGGTGTAAGACATAGGAACGCGCCAACGAAGCTGGCCACCGCCTTGCCGCCCTGGAACCGCAGAAACACCGGGTAGGCGTGGCCCGCCATGACGGCAACGGCGGCGGCGCTCATCCACAGCGGGTTGTTTTCCGTCATCCGCCCCGCTGCCCATACCGCCAGGTACCCCTTGGCGATATCCAGCAGCAAGGTTGCGACGCCGGCCGCCAGGCCCGTCGTGCGGAGCACGTTGGTTGCTCCGATATTCCCGCTTCCCGCCGCGCGCACGTCGCCGCCGGTCTTCAGCCTGACCAGCAGGTATCCGAAGGGGATCGCGCCCAGCAGGTATGCGATCGCCATCGCCAATAAAGGAATCATGGTTTCGGGAACCTGAACTCCGCAAGTTTAGTGTACACGGAACCGGCCGGCCGCAACTTGCTCTCGTAAAGGAAGAAGCTGGCGGCCTGGAACCGCCCGAACTCGAGCGCCGGCAGCGCCGCGATGGCTTCGCGCAACGGTTGGAGATCCAGCCGTTCCTTGATGCGCGCCAGGGTCAGGTGCGGCGAGAAGGGGCGCGTTTCGGCCGGGACTCCCAGGGCGGCGGTGGCGCGATCGGTAGCCGCCGCGAGCGCTTCGAGCCCCGGCGCCTCGATCCCACACCAGAAGACGCGCGGCGCATGCGGGTTGGGGAAGAACCCGACCCGGTGAACGTGAACGTCGATGGGCGCCCACTGCCCAACGGCCGCGAGCGCCGTCTTCATCTCTTCGATCCGCGCCTCCGGCCACTCGCCGATGAACTTGGTGGTGATGTGCAGGTTGGCCGGCGGACTCCAATGAATCCGCGCGGTTGGGCGAAGCCGGCCCAGCAGCGCTTCGAGGTTGCGGACCGTCTCAGCCGGCAGATCCAGACCCACAAACAATCTCATGGATGCTTTTCATTGTACTGGCGGTTGGGCGAAGATGGCGCCGCGTGGAAGGCGTAAAGATGGAGTCAGGAGACTGGAGACAGAAGTCGGGAGAGAAGACTTCCGGCAATGTGAGTATGCCCAAACCTTTTGGCCCGATTCTGAAGCGCGCCTTTTATGAGCGGCCCACCGTGGAGGTTGCCAGGGACCTCCTTGGCAAGATCCTGGTTCACGGCGCGGCCGCGGGCAGGATCGTCGAGACGGAGGCTTACCTGGGGGGCGGCGCCGACCTGGCGGCGCATTCCGCCCGGGGGCTGACGGACCGCACGCGCGTGATTTTCGGGCCAGCGGGCCACGCCTACGTGTACCTCGTCTACGGGATGTACGAGTGCCTCAACCTGGTAACGGAGCCGGATGGCGCGCCGGGCTGCGTGTTGATCCGCGCGCTGGAGCCGGTGGCCGGGATCGGCCTGATGCGCCGCCGCCGGCCATCCGCGCGCCGCCTGGAGGATTTGGCGTCCGGACCGGGCAAGCTCACGCTGGCCCTGGCGATCACCCGCGCCCGGAACGGGGCCGACGTGACCCGCGGCAGCCTGGCGGTTCGCAGCCCCGCGGAGGAGCGCGCCTTCGAGATCGACGCCACGCCGCGCGTCGGCATCCGCCAGTGCGCCGATTGGCCGCTCCGCTTCGTCATCCGCGGAAACCGCTTCGTGAGCCGTTAGGTCCCGCCCTGGCGCCGGGTTATGGAAGCCACCGGCCGTGCGATAATAACGGCTTCCATGACGATTTTGGATATCAACCAGATCCGCGAGATCCTGCCGCACCGCTACCCGTTCCTGATGGTGGACCGCATCGTGGAGCTCGCGCCCGACCGTATCGTCGGGATCAAGAACATCACCTTCAACGAGCCTATGTTCACCGGCCACTTCCCCGATTTTCCGGTCATGCCGGGAGTGCTGATCATCGAAGCCATGGCGCAGACCGCCGGCGTGCTGGTGCTCCAAAGCATGCCGGACCGCCACCGCAAACTGGTTCTGCTGGTGGCCGTCGAGAACGCGCGCTTTCGCAGGCCGGTGGTTCCCGGCGATACGTTGCGCATGGAGATGTCCGTCCTCAAACGCAAGGCCAGCGTGGCCAAGTTCGCCGGACGCGCCACCGTGGATGGGCAACTGGTGGCCGAACTCGAAGTGATGTGCAAGCTCGCGGATAAGGAAGAGAAGCCGCCCGCGGAAGCCTAGCGATGCCCATTCATCCCACCGCGATCGTGGATCCGCGGGCGCGGATCGATGAGAGCGCCGAGATCGGCCCTTACTGTGTCGTGGGCGCCGAAGTGGAAATCGGCGCGCGCACCCGCCTGATGGCCAGCCTGTACCTGGAGGGTCCGGCGTGGATCGGCGAGGACAACGTTTTCTTCCCGTACAGCACGGTCGGAGTGGCTTCGCAGGATCTCAAGTATAAGGGCGAGCGCGCCGAAACGCGCATCGGCCATCGCAACCGCATCCGCGAGTTCGCCACCATTCATCGGGGCACGCAGGGCGGCGGCCTGGTCACCAGCATCGGCAGCGACAACCTGCTGATGGCCTACACGCACGTCGCCCACGACGTCCGCATCGGCGACCACGTCATCATCGGCAACAGCGTGGGCCTGGCGGGCCACGTGGTTGTCGAAGACTGGGTGGATATCAGCCCCTACAGCGGCGTCCACCAGTTCTGCCGCATCGGCCGCCACGCCTTCGTCGGACCGTACAGCGTGGTGAAGCAGGATGTGCTGCCGTACTCGCTGACCAGTCACAAGCCGGAGCTGGGCGTTTTCGGGGCCAACAACGTGGGCCTCGAGCGGCGCGGCGTCGCGAAGTCCTCCATCGAATCCCTGCAGACGGCGTTCCGCCTGCTGACCCGGTCGCAGCTCAACACCTCACAGGCCATCGAGCGCATTCTCGCCGAGGTCCCGCCGTGCCCCGAGGTGGAAGGGCTGATCGGCTTCATCCGCGCCTCGGAGCGCGGCTTCGTGAAGTAATGCGCTACGGGCTGATCGCCGGAAACGGACGCTTCCCGCTGCTGGCGCTCGAAAGCGCGCAGCGGCTCGGACACGACGTCACCGTCGTCGCCATCGAGGAAGAAGC
This sequence comes from uncultured Acidobacteriia bacterium, assembly GCA_903882645.1. GTDB lineage: Bacteria > Acidobacteriota > Terriglobia > Bryobacterales > Bryobacteraceae > BOG-224. The sequence continues at coordinate 10,441 of CAIRXZ010000201.1, forward strand.
TTCCCGCGAAGTGGAGTCTCTGGCGCCGCGTTGCCACTGGATTTCGCTCGGCCAGCTCGGCAAGCTGATCGAGATTCTGAAGCGGGATGGCATCACCGAGGTGGTCATGGCCGGCCAGGTGAAGCACGCCCAGATCTTCTCGTCGATCCGCCCCGACTGGCGGCTGGCCAAGCTGCTGGCCTCGCTGCCCTGGAAGAACACCGGCGGGCTGATCGGCGGCGTCATCAAGATCCTGGAAGACGAGGGCATCCACCTGCGCGATTCCACCGCGTTGCTGAAGCCGCTGCTGGCAACCCCCGGCGTGATGACCCGGCGGAAGCCCTCCAAGGAAGAGACCGCCGATATCGAGTACGGCCGGCGCGTGGCCGATGCGCTCTCGGGTTTCGACGTGGGTCAGAGCGTGGCCATCTGCGAGCGCGCTTGCGTGGCGCTCGAGGCCATGGAAGGCACCGACGCCATGCTGCGCCGCGCCGCCGGCCTGGTGAACGGCCGGCCGCTGACGCTGGTCAAGGCGGCCCGGCGCCGCGAGCACCTGCTCTTCGACGTTCCCGTGGTGGGGCTGGAGACCATTCCGGCGATGCGCGAAACTGGAACCAGCGCCCTGGCGGTAGAGGCCGGCCGCACGCTCATGCTGGATCGCGAGCGCATGATTGAGGCCGCCAACGACGCGGATATCGCGATTGTAGGAACTTAGTGGGGCCAGGCCTTCGGGCCTGCCGCCGGGCTTTGCCCGGCGCGCCGCGCCAACCTGGATCGCCGCCCACAAGGGCGGCGGCAGGCCCGAAGGCCCGACCCCATGTGGGAGGCATTCTGGGAAAACTCAAACTCGCCGTAATCGGCGCGGGGCAGTTCGGGAAGAACCACTGCCGCGTCATCCAGGAATCCGGCCGCGCGGAGCTTGCGGCGGTGGTGGACACGAATCCCGCGCGCGCCGCCGAAATCGCCGCCGCCTTCGGGGTGCCGGCGTTCGCCGATTTCCGCCAGGTGATCGGCATGGTCGACGCCGCCGTGGTCGCCGCCCCTACCACGGTTCACGAGTCCATTGGCCGCCCCCTGCTCGAGAGCGGCATCGACGTGCTCGTCGAAAAGCCGATCGCGCACGACCTTGCCTCGGCCGGCCGCCTGGTCGAGGCCGCGGATCGCCACGGCCGCATCCTCCAGACGGGCCACCTCGAGCGATTCAATCCGGCCGTGATCGCGCTCGAACGCCGCGCCAGCCTGCCCTTGTTCTTCGAGATCCACCGGTTGAACCTCTTCAGCCCGCGCAGCCTGGACGTGGACGTGGTGCTGGACCTGATGATCCACGACGTGGACATCGTACTGGCTTTGGCCGGAGCCGATCCCCGGGAGATTCGCGCCGCCGGTATTTCCATCCTCTCCCACAAGGTGGATATCGCCAACGTCCGCCTTCAGTTTCCCAATGGCTGCGTCGCCAACCTCACGGCCAGCCGCGTGTCCACCGAGAGGGTGCGCAAGCTGCGGCTCTTTCAACCGCACCAGTATCTGTCGCTCGATTACACCCGGCAGGACTTGGCCGTGTTTTCGGTCGGCGAAGGCAAGCAGATCGGCTTTGAACAGGCTCCCGTGGCCAAGGCAGAGCCTCTGAAGTTGCAGCTCGACGCCTTTCTGGACTCCGTGGAAACGCGAGAATCGCCGAAAACTTCCGGCGCCGCGGCGCGTCGAACATTAGGGGTCGCGCTTTCGATTCTTGATAAAATCAAGGAGCACGCGGAAGTGGTCTCCCAGACCCTGGAAGCTGGATGGAAACTGTAGGCCGACCTCGGGCTGGCGCCGAAATTTATCTACTCACCGAGTGGGGCGACCCAAGCGGACGTTCGCGCCGCCGCACCGCGGCGATTCTTGCGATCCTGTTCCATGTGGCCGTCGTCGGCCTGCTCGCTGTGCTGCCCGCGAGCTTTCTCGAGCCCCCTCACCTGACGGACACGCGGATTCTGACCCCCCTCGTCGAGCCGCCGCTCACGGAACTGACCCAGAAGGCCCCCAACAAGGGCAAGGTCGATAAGGAATTCGATGTCGCGGCGGAGTTGGCCAGGCGGCGCATCCAGATTCCTCCGGGCGGCCTGGCCAATGAGACCCGGCCCTTCCAGCCGCCTCCGGCGCCCGCTCCGAAGCCGGCCGCGCTGCCGGAGCCGCCCAAGGTCGAGTCAAACGCCATCAAGCCGGATCTGCCGCAGATCGCGCAGGCCCCGCCGCCGCGGATCGAGCCCGTCGAACAGCCCAAGCTGGCCCTCGAAAACCCCACCGCGCCCCCGTCGATCGAGCCCGGGCAGGGCCGCCCTTTGCCGAAGGCCAGCGTCGCGGATGCCATCCAGGCCGCTCTGAGCCACGGGACCAGCCCGGGCAATCCCGGCGCCAGTCTCCCGCCTTCGCCCGGCATGCAGCCCAACGGCATGCAGCTCTTGAGCGACCCCAAGGGCGTGGATTTCAAGCCTTATCTCACCCAGGTGCTCATCCTGGTGAAACGCTACTGGTCCGCCATCTGGCCGGAGAGCGCCCGCATGGGCCGACGCGGCAGCGTCGCGATCATCTTCTCGGTCGATCGCCGCGGGGCCGTCCCCAAGCTGGTGATCGCGTCTCCTTCCGGAGTCGAATCCCTGGACCGCGCCGCCGTGGCGGCCGTCAGCGGCTCGGTTCCCTTCCCTCCCTTCCCCAAGGATTTCAAAGACGATCTCATCAAGCTCCAGCTCAATTTCGACTACAACATGAACCCGGTAAGGTAGCGCCGCGGGCGCGTCCTGGACTTGGCTGAGCCGGCCCGATCGGGCCGTTGATTTTTCATCCTGTTTGGTATATATATTGATTCATATAGATCACGGATGGAACCATGACAAGAGTCCGCGCTCCCGAGAGTTTTCTCCCGCTCAAGCCGCACTGGTTTCATGTGCTGCTGTCGCTCGCCGACGGGGACCAGCACGGGTACGGGATCATGCAGGAGGTCCTCGAGCGCACCAGCGGGAAAGTGCGGCTTTGGCCCGCCACGCTGTACGGCACGCTCAAACGGCTGATCGAGGAAGAACTGATCGAGGAATCCGGCGAGCGGCCCGCGCCGGAGTTGGATGACGCGCGCCGGCGATACTACACGCTGACCCGGCTCGGCAAACGCGTGCTGGCGGGCGAGAGCCAGCGGCTGGAAGACCTTGTCCGCGTGATTCATTCCAAGCGGGGTCTGACGAAGAGGGAGGCGGAGCAATGAATCGAACGGATGGAGCATCGGACCGTCCCATTGCGATCACCCTTCGCATTTACCGGGCGCTGGCCGGCGCCTTTCCGCAAGAGTTCAAGAATGTCTACGGAGACGAGCTGCTCCAGGCGGCCGAGGATGCGGTCGAGCTTATCTGGCGGCGTCACGGAATTGGCGGGCTGGTCCGGCTGCTCCTGGACAGTGCCATCCGCGTTCCCGCCGAATACCTGACGGAGGTGCGGCGCGACATCCGGCACGGCCTGCGAATGCTGGCCGGCTCGCCGGGTTTCACCGCGGTGGCGCTGATTTCGCTCTGCCTGGGCATTTGCGTCGCAACGTGCGCCTTCAGCGAAGTCAATGGGCTCCTGCGCGATTTGCCCGAAGTTCCGAACCCGGACCAGTTGGTGGCGCTGCAAGGTCCGGTATCCTATCCCACTTACAAGCGATACCGGGAATTGAACGATGTGTTCTCGGACGCCTTCGCTTATGTGGCTCCGATCCCATTCGGGGTTTGGCTGCACGGGCGCACGGAACGAACCTGGGGGCACCTGGTCACGGCCTCGTACTTTTCCACGCTGGGCGTGCACCCGCTGTTGGGACGGTTCTTCGATGAGGCGGACGAACAGCCGGGCCGGGCGCCGATGGTAGTAGTCAGCTACCGGTTCTGGGAAGATCGCATGGGCTCCGACCTATCGGTTGTCGGCAAGACCATCCGCATCAATGGGCAGCCCTGCACCGTGATCGGCGTCGGCCGGAAGCAGTTTCGGGGAGCGTTGCCCGGGCTGTTTCCAGCGGATCTATGGCTGCCGGTAACGGTAGAGGCGCGCGTGGCGCCGGAGATGGCGGGCGGGGTCCTGGAACGGCGCGACCTGACTATGTTTCAGGTGGCCGGACGCTTGCGGCCGGGCGTCACCGAGGCGCGCGCGCAGGCGGCGTTGAACGCGGTGGCGCAACAACTGGCGGAGTATTACGGCGACCCGGATCGGGACCAAAAGGGGCCGCGCGTGTCGCTGGTGGGCGGGGGGAAGACGATGCCGCTGCGGAAGCAGGACAGCGCATTCTTCAGAGAGTTCCTGCTGGTGATGGGCGGGCTGTTGTTGCTGATCGCGTGCGCCAATGTCGCCAACATGATGCTGGCGCGCGCCACCGACCGGCGCAAGGAAATCGCGGTGCGCCTGTCGCTGGGCGCCAGCCGCTCCCGCCTGGTGCGCCAGTTGCTGACGGAGAGCATGTTGTTGGCCGCGGGCGCGGCTCCGCCGTCGTTTCTACTCTCCATCTGGATCATGCATGGGTTCTCGCAGTTGCGGATGCCGCTGCCGGTCCCCATATCCTTCGAGCTGACCCCCGACTGGCGGGCGTTGGCGTTCACCTTTGCCCTGACCTGCCTGACCGGGTTGGCCTTCGGACTCGCGCCGGCGTTGCAGGCCACGCGCACCGATCTGGTATCCGCGCTCAAGGAAGGCGGCAATGCGCGCTTGCGCAAATACCGCCGCCTGAGTCTGCGCAATGCGCTGGTGCTCTGCCAAATGGCGGCGTCGCTCACGCTGCTGTTGCTGACCGGATTCCTGGGACTGGGCATTCAGAACACGCTGGGCGTTCAGGAAGGGTTCGACCCGAGGAATCTTTACCTGATCTCCCTGGACCCCGTGCGTGACGGATATTCCGCGGCGCGCGCGGCGGATTTTTTCGAGAAACTGTTGGAGCGTCTGAAGAGGCTGTCCGCCGTCTCTGCCGTGTGCATTACCGATACGCTGCCGGCGGCGGTGGACGGCAACCCTGGCGCGCAGTTTTCCATTCCCGGCCGGCAATCCGGCGGATCGAGCAGCGCGAATTGGGGGCGCAAGCACACCGTGGGGCGCGGTTACTTCGAGACGGCGGGCATCAAGATCCTCGCCGGACGCAGCTTTGAGCGGCAGGATGAGACGGATGGCGCGACGGCGGTCATCGTCAGCCAGGAGGCGGTCCGCCAGTTCTGGAAGGGAGAGGATCCGGTGGGGCGCCAGATCGAAATCGGTAATAGGGACGCGTTGGGCGTTGCCATATTCGGGATGTGGCCCGGTACGATCGACTATCGCTCCAGCGCGCTGGCGAAGGGGAGCGGGACGTTCGAAGTGGTGGGAGTAGCGCGGGACGTATCGGAAGATCTGGTGGCGAGTAAGAAGCACCCGGCGGTCTATTTTCCGCTGCGCCCGGCGGATTACGCCCAGCCCTCCCTGCGCGGGGTCACGCTCATGGTGCGCGCGGCGCCGGGGGCGGATGCGATCACCGCGGTGGAGCGTGAGATCGCGGAGATGGATTCCGGCATCACGCCTTTCAACGCAAGCAGCATGGCCGAACACATCGCGCAGTTCATGTCCATGCTTAAGTCGGCGTCCTGGACGTATGGCTTCATGGGCTTGTTCGGCCTGGTTCTGGCCTCGGTCGGGCTGGCCGGCATGACGGCGTATTCGGTGGCAAAGCGCGGGCACGAAATCGGTATTCGAATGGCGTTGGGCGCGCGGAAGCGCAATGTGCTGGCGCTGGTGATGAAGGAAGGGGCGACGCTGGTGGCGGTGGGCACGCTGGCCGGCCTGGCGTTCGCGTTACCCGCAATAAGAGCTATGTCCAGCATGTTCTTCACCGTGGCCAGCGTGCAATTCTACGACCCGCTCCTGCTGGTGGGATCGCCGCTGCTGCTCGCCGGGATCGCCCTGCTTGCCTGCTATGCACCGGCGCGCCGGGCGACGCGCATCGATCCGGCAGTGACGCTGAGGATGGAATAGGAGGCGCACGCGCACTCCCGCCCCCGCGCGCCTATAATCGGAGCGTATGTCCAAGAACACGTTCGGCGCCGCATCCAGGCTGCGCGTTGGCGACAGCCTTTACGATTACTTCCGTCTCGCCTCCCTCGAAGCGCAGGGCGTGGGAAACATTGCGCGCCTGCCGTTCTCGACCAAAATCCTGCTCGAAAACCTTTTGCGTCATGAAGATGGCCGCCGGGTGTCGGCCGCCGACGTGGCCTACGTCGCCGGCGGCGCCGCGGGCGCCAAAGAAATCAGCTTCATGCCCGCGCGCGTCCTGCTTCAGGACTTCACTGGAGTCCCGTGCGTGGTGGATCTCGCCGCCATGCGCGACGCGCTGGCCGCCATGGGGTCCGACCCCAATCGCGCCAACCCGCTGCTCCCGGCCGACCTGGTCATCGACCACTCCGTCCAGGTGGACCGCTTCGGCGCCCAGGACGCCTTCGAGATCAACGCGCTGCTCGAGTTTCAGCGCAACCGCGAGCGCTACATCCTGCTCCGTTGGGGCCAGACCGCGTTCCGCAACTTTCGCGTGGCGCCGCCGGATACCGGCATCGTGCACCAGGTGAACCTGGAGTACCTGGCCTCGGTGGTATTCCGCGCCAATGGGCTGGCCTATCCCGATTCGCTGGTGGGAACCGACTCCCACACCACCATGATCAACGGCCTGGGCGTTCTGGGTTGGGGCGTTGGCGGGATCGAAGCGGAGGCCTGCATGCTCGGCCAGCCGATCTCCATGCTGCTCCCGCCCGTGGTCGGCTTCAGCCTGCACGGCCGCTTGAAGGAAGGCTGCACCGCCACCGACCTGGTGCTCACCATCACCCAAATTCTCCGCAAGAAGGGCGTGGTCGGGAAGTTCGTGGAATTCTACGGACCGGGCCTGAGCGCCCTGAGTCTCGCGGACCGCGCCACCGTGGCCAACATGGCGCCCGAATACGGCGCCACCATGGGCTTCTTCCCGGTTGACGAAGAGACGCTGGCGTACCTGCGCCTGAGCAACCGTTCCCCGGACCTGATCGCGCTGGTGGAGGCCTACACGAAGGAACAGGGCCTTTTCCGCACGGACGACACTCCCGCCCCGATCTACGCCGATTCTCTGGACCTGGATCTCTCCACCGTGGTGCCCTCGATGGCCGGTCCGAAACGCCCGCAAGATCGCCTGGAGCTGCCCGCCGTGCGGCAGAGCTTCCACACGGCGTTCCCGGGCGCGAAGAAGACGGCAACGGCCACCCTCGGCGGCGTTGACACCGCCATCGAAGACGGGGCCGTGGTGATCGCGGCCATCACAAGCTGCACCAATACCTCGAACCCCGCCGTGATGCTGGCCGCGGGCCTGCTGGCCAGAAAGGCCGTGGAGCGCGGGCTGAAGGTAAAGCCGTGGGTAAAGACCAGCCTGGCCCCGGGCTCCAAGGTCGTCACGGACTACTACCGGGAATCCGGCCTGATGCCGTACCTCGAACAGCTCAATTTCCACCTGGTGGGGTACGGCTGTACGACCTGCATCGGTAACAGCGGCCCGCTGCCCGAACCCGTGGCGCAAGCCGTGCAAACGGGGGGCTTAGTGGCGGCGGCCGTGCTGAGCGGCAACCGCAACTTCGAGGGCCGCATCAATCCGCTGGTCAAAGCCAACTACCTGGCTTCGCCGCCGCTGGTAGTGGCCTACGCGCTGGCGGGGACCGTGGATATCGATCTGGCGAACGACCCGCTCGGCCTCGACCCCCAAGGCCAGCCTGTGTACTTGCGCGATATCTGGCCTTCGACCGCCGAAGTTCAGGACGCCGTGCGCGCGTCCATCCGCCCCGAGATGTTCCGCGACCAATACGGGCAGGCTTTCGAGGGCGACCACAACTGGAAAACCCTACCGGTCCCCTCCGGCGTCACCTACCAGTGGGATGAGCTTTCCACCTACATCAAGAAGCCGCCCTATTTCGACCACATGGCGGACCCCAATCGGCCGGTGGCGGACCTCGCCGGCATGCGCGTTCTGGCGCTGCTCGGCGATTCAGTCACCACCGATCACATCTCGCCCGCGGGGTCGATTCCCAAGGACAGCCCGGCCGGACGGTACCTGATCGCGCAGGGCGTCGATCCGGCGGATTTCAATTCCTACGGCGCCCGCCGCGGCAATCACGAGGTGATGGTGCGTGGCACGCTGGCCAACATCCGGCTGCGCAACCAGCTTGCCCCCGGAACCGAGGGCGGATGGACGCGGCGCCTTCCCGGCGGCGACCAGATGTCCATTTACGACGCCTCGGTGCTCTACCGGAAAGAGGGCGTGCCGCTCGTGATCCTCGCGGGCAAGGAATACGGCTCGGGCTCGTCGCGCGACTGGGCGGCGAAGGGCGTGGCCCTGCTAGGCGTTCGGGCGGTGATCGCGGAAAGCTTCGAGCGCATTCACCGCACCAACCTGGTGGGGATGGGCGTGCTGCCGCTGCAATTCCAGGCGGGCGAAAACGCCGCCAGCCTGGGTCTGACCGGCGCGGAGACCTTCCACGTGGAAGGCGTGGGCGCCGCGCTCGAGGGCGGCGGCCGCAAAGCCATAGTGCGCGCCGTGAGCGATGACGGCGTCGAGAAGAGCTTCCAGGCGGACGTCCGCGTGGACACCCCGCAAGAGGCCGAATACTACCGCAACGGCGGCATCCTGCCGTACGTTCTGCGCCAGTTGGCAAAATAAACCTGTCAGCCACCAGCCGCTATCGCATGATTGGTTTCTCGCGCTTCTGAATCTGTTATAATAAGCTCGTTTTAGCTGGATAACAATATGACTGTCAATAAGCTGTATAGCACCCTGACGTTCCTCGTGTCGTTGGACGGTCAGCTTCGTCTTCAGCCTAGCCTGGACACGATCAAGGATACCCTGAATAACCTTGTGAACACTCCGGCAAACCCGCAATTTCAAGGCGCTCTTGCATCCGCTCTGACGGAATTCTCGAAGTCCGCGCGAAAACTCGCCAATTCAATCACCCCTTCTCAAGCAGCCATAATTGACGAGATGGGCGGGGGAGAATTCTTCGACCCATCGATCGCCGAGAGAATTCAGGCCTCGATTTCCGCAAATGCGATGACTCCGTCTGTAGCGAGAGACCTCGTTCAGAACCTCGCTAACAGTCGCAAGACCTTCTTGGATACGATCGGAAGCACGATTCAGTGCGTGAAAAGGCTGAATTTCACCCAGGCCGCCCTCCCGGCGGGTTCTGCTGATTTGGCTTTTCTCGTTCCGCGCGATCTATTTGACAATCATCTTGCGGAGTTTGCCAAGGAGCTGAGCTTCATAAGCCGCTTGATCCAACACATCGCGGAAGGGGTCACGGGGCAAGCAGAACCAGTTGAATTGGAAAGCCTTTCGTCGTCGATACCAACGGTAGCAGTGGGTGCCAGCCTCGCTGCGATTGCAACCTTGGCAACCATTGTCAGCAAGTTTTTGGAGGCTTGGGAGCGTATCCACAAGATCAGAAAGCTTAGGGATGAACTGACCGATATCGGCATGGGGGGCGTTGCTGTCGAGGAGCTGACCGAGAAGGTCACAACAACCGTGGATGAGATCGTCGAGGAGTCAACAGAACTCGTTCTTGTGGGGTACAACGGTCATGATCCGGGAAGGAGAAATGAGTTGAAGACTGCGATCTAAAGTGGACCCCTTTGTCAAGACCATTTTTCGGCCGCAATAAGTTATGGATCGGCGGGTCTGATTTGAGATCCGGGGCGGCCGGAGCCGCCCCCGCCATTCCGGCGCTTGAGTCGGCGCTCGGGTCGCATTCCTGCGG
>CAIRXZ010000202.1 GCA_903882645.1 uncultured Acidobacteriia bacterium
ACGGTAAAGAGACCGACTTCGAGGCGGGCGGAGCGGAGGAGGGCCTGCTGGCAGAGGGCGATGCGTTCGAGGGCGAAGAGTTCCTGGGAGTTCCGGGGCTGGTGGAGGGCGACCAGGTCTTCGGTGAGTTTGGCGACGCCCTGGAGGTCTTCGAGGCGGACGACGGCGAAGTTGGTGGCGGTGAAGCCGTGTTTGCGGGCATTTTGGGCGGAGCGGGCCTTGCCTTCGGCGGAGCGCGGGCCGGTAGATTTGGCGGCATTGGCGCGATTGGCGGCGAGTTGCTCGGGGGAGACGTTGTGTTCAGGGTGCGGCATGGGATATCCTTCCGCTTTAAGAAGTAGCACGGGGCGGGGCTTGAGTCCGAAATTCAGCGCACGTAAGTGATTGAAAAAGGGGCACTTATTTATAGAAAAGTTCTGTGAACGAAAAAAGTTTCTTCAGCTTGCGGCCGTCGGAACCTAGCGGAGGCAGGGAGGCCGGGGGCCGCAAGCCGATGAAACCGTTCGGTGAACCAAACGCGAGAATCTGAACAAAGGCGACACGTTTTTGGATATGCCACCGGGACGCAGAGTTCCGGATCTGGTTTCACTCCGCGTCTCGGCGCCCCGGCGGTGAACCGTCTTGCCGGTTTGAGGTCGAAGGCCTCGCCAGCCGACAACTCTGCGCCGGCCGCCGTCCTGGCATAATGAAACCGGAGGCACGCAAATCGTGGCAACCCTCAGTTCGCCTACGCCCATCTCATCAGAGAACGAGAAGAACCCCTGGCTCGCCGCCGCGGCGCGTTTCGACGAAGCCGCCAAGCGGCTCAACCTGGACGACGGCATGCAGAAGGTACTTCGGTCGCCCAACAAGGAGATCACCGTAAACATCCCGGTGCTGCTCGACGACGGCCGCCTGGAGGTCTTCACGGGCTACCGCGTGCAGCATTCGCTGGCCCGCGGTCCGGCCAAGGGCGGCATCCGCTTCGCCCCGGACGTCACGCTCGACGAGGTGCGCGCGCTGGCCTCGTGGATGACGTGGAAATGCGCGGTGGTGAATATTCCGTTCGGCGGCGGAAAGGGCGGCGTCGTCTGCGATCCCAACGTGCTCTCGGACGCCGAACTCGAGAAGCTCACCCGCCGCTACACCGCGGAAATCATCGACTTCCTGGGCCCGGAGCGCGATGTGCCCGCGCCGGACGTCAACACCAACGAGAAAGTGATGGCGTGGATCATGGACACCTATTCCATGCATGCGCGCCACCTAGTCACCGCCGTGGTCACGGGGAAACCGATGCCGCTCGGCGGGTCGCGCGGGAGACCGGAAGCCACGGGCCGAGGCTGCATGATGGTCACCCTGAAAGCGCTCGAACGGCTGGGCCTCAAACCGCGGGACGCCAGGGTCGTGATTCAGGGGTTCGGGAACGTCGGCGGGATGGCCGCGAAGCTGATGTCCGCCGCGGGATTCAAGATCGTCAGCATCGTGGAATACGACGGCGCGGTTTATAACAGCGGCGGGATCGACATCGCCGCGCTTCAGCAGCACCGCCAGGAAACCGGCTCCATCACAGGCTTTGCCGAAGCCGAGGACATGGACCGGCAGGAAGCCATGTTCCTGCCGTGCGAGGTTCTCCTGCCCGGAGCCACCGAGAACGTCATCACTTCTCAGAACGCCGCCCGGTTGCGCTGCAAGATTCTATGCGAGGGCGCGAACGGCCCCACTACGCCGCTGGCGGATGCCATTCTGGAGGAGGACGGAGTCTTCGTCATCCCCGACATTCTGGCCAACGCGGGCGGCGTGACGGTGTCCTATTTCGAGTGGGTGCAGGACCGCCAGGGCTTCTTCTGGAACGAGCAATTAGTGAACCAGCGCCTGGAGGAAATCATGGTGGAGAGCTTCGACGCGGTCCTGGCGTACGCCGAGAAGCACGGAGTTCATAACCGCACGGCGGCCTACATGCTGGCGCTGGACCGCGTCGCCCTGGCGATCAGGCTGCGGGGAATTTACGCGTGACGGGCCGTTTTGACGCGGAGACGCGCGTTCTTGACGCGGAGACGCGGAGACGCGGAGGAACACGCGGAGGAACTCCGGAATTCACCGCCGAGACGCCGAGGCGCAGAGAAGAGCTTAAGAAAGGGTTCGGTTGGCGATTCGGGATTGCGATCTTCCCGGGATTCGAGCGCGGAGGAAGCGGAGGAACGATTCCCGGCGCCAGAGAATTCGTCTTCTCCGCGCATTCCTTCGCGTCTCCGGGTCTCCGCGTCACAACCGTCCCTCACGCCTTCTCCGCGTATTCCTCCGCGTCTCCGCGTCTCCGCGTCGGATGTATGGTTCGCCATGTCCGCTGACGCATCGACGCCGCTGATGCGGCAGTACAACAGCATCAAGCAACAGGCGCCCAACGCGCTGCTGATGTTCCGCCTGGGCGATTTCTACGAGCTGTTTTTCGAAGACGCCGTGACGGCGGCCCGCGAGCTCGAAATCACGCTCACCTCGCGCAATAAAGAGAAGGGCGCGGCCATTCCGATGTGCGGCGTGCCCTACCACGCGGCGGAGGGCTACATCGCGCGCCTGATTCAGAAGGGCTATCGCGTCGCCATTTGCGACCAGATGGAAGACCCCCGCTTCGCGAAGAAGCTGGTGAAGCGCGAGCTCACCCGCATCGTGACGCCGGGTACGGCCATGGACGCCAATCTGGTGGGTTCGCGCGAGAACAACTACCTGGCGGCGGTTGCGCGCGGGGCGGGCCGCGCGGCGGTGGCGCACGTCGATCTCTCGACCGGCGAATTCCGGGTCACGGAGCTCGATCCCGGAGAAATCTCCGGCGCGCTGGAGCAACTGGGCGCGCGCGAGGTCCTTTTTCCCGGCGACCTTCCACTGCCCGCGGCGGAGGACAGCGCGCGGGCCGCCTCGTGGGTTCGCTTCACGCGCACCGAACTCGAAGAGTGGGTCTTCACCCCGGACTACGCGGGCCGCACGTTGCGCGAGCATTTCAAGCTGTTCTCGCTCGATGGCTGCGGCCTGGCGAACCGTCCCGCCGCGGTGGGCGCGGCCGGCGCCATCCTGCACTACCTGCGCGAGACGCAGCGCGCCGCGCTCGATCACCTGGACCGCCCGGCCTTTTACGACCGCGCCGATTCGATGGCGCTCGATGCCGTCACGGTCCGCAACCTGGAGCTGGTGGAACCCCTGTTCGCGGCCGGCGCCGGCCAGGGCCAGCCCACCGTCCTCGGCGCGCTCGATCAGACCCTGACCGGCATGGGCGGCCGCCTCCTCCGCCAGCGCCTTCTGCGCCCTTCCGTGAACCGCGCGGAGATCGAACGGCGGCTGGACGGGGTGGGCGAATTGCTTCACAGCGCGATTCCGCGCGCGGAACTGCGCAAGCGGCTGGGAGGCGTCCTCGATATGGAGCGCCTGCTCGCCAAGGTGACGCTAGGCTCCGCCGGCCCGCGCGATCTGCTGGCGCTCGGCCGGTCCATCGAGAAGATCCCCGGCCTGAAGCGCCTGATTCAGGCGGGAGATCTGCCGACGGCGCTTGGCGAGATCCACGACCGCCTGGATGAGCTTCCGGACGTGGCGAACCTCATTTTGGAAGCCATCGCCGACGAACCGCCGCTGGCGCTGGCGGACGGAGGCACGATTCGGACAGGCTACAACGCGGAGCTCGACGAACTCCGCGACCTGCGCCACAACGGGAAGCAGTACATCGCGCAGATCGAGACACGGGAGCGCCAGCGCACCGGCATCGGGTCGCTCAAGGTGCGCTTCAACAACGTGTTCGGCTACTACATCGAGATCACGCGCGCGAACCAGCATCTGGCGCCGGCCGATTACGAACGCAAGCAGACCCTGGCCAATGCCGAGCGCTTCACCACGCCGGAGCTGAAGGACTACGAGCGCAAGGTCCTGGACGCCGAAGAGAAGATCCTGACGCTGGAGAAGGACCTCTTCTCGGAAGTGCGGCGGCGCGCCGCGGCCCACGCCCAGCGCATCCGCGCGTCGGCGGCGGCGGTGGCCGAGTTGGACGTGGCCGCGGCCCTGGCGCAGGTTGCCGCCGAGAACCGGTACTGCCGCCCGTCGTTCTCCGAAAACGGCGAGATGCGGGTCATGGCGGGGCGCCACCCGGTGATCGAGCGCCTTCCGGACCAGGATTCGGGCCGCTTCATCCCCAACGATCTGTACCTCAACGATTCGACGGACCTGATCGCCATCATCACCGGTCCCAACATGGGCGGCAAGTCCACGTACCTGCGGCAGGCCGCGCTGATCGCCATTCTGGCGCAGATGGGATCGTTCGTTCCGGCCGAATCCGCGAGCCTGCCGATTATCGACCGCGTGTTCACGCGCATCGGCGCCTCCGACAACCTCTCGCGCGGCCGCTCCACGTTCATGGTGGAGATGACCGAAACGGCCGTGATTCTGAACACCGCCACGCCGCGCAGCCTGATCGTGCTGGACGAGATCGGCCGGGGCACCGCCACCTTCGACGGCTTGGCGCTGGCCTGGGCCGTGGTGGAGTACATTCACGCGCGCACGCAGGCCAAGACGCTGTTCGCCACGCACTATCACGAACTGACCGAGCTGGCCGAGCAGCTCGCGGGGGTGCGGAACCTGAAAGTCTCGGTGAAGGAAGCCGGCGACCACATCATCTTCCTGCGCAAGGTGGAGCCCGGCCGCGCCGACCGGAGCTACGGCATCGAAGTGGCGCGCCTGGCCGGCCTGCCGCTCGCGGTGATCGAGCGCGCGCGCGAAGTCCTGAAACTGCACGAGCGGACCGAGCACGAAGTGACCGAGGAGCTGGCCCATGCGGAAGGCCAGGGTCCGGCGCAGATCCAGCTTTTCGAGCCGGTGGGCTACGGCATCGCCGAACGCATTCGCGGCCTCAACCTGGACGAGTTGCGGCCCATCGAAGCGCTGCAACTGCTGAGCGATTTACAGAAGGAGCTGAAGCGCCGGTGAGAGTGGCGGGCGTGATGAGCGGCACGTCGCTGGACGGAATCGACGTGGCCATCGTGGAAATCCGCGGGCGCCGCGTGAAGTGCGTTGGTTTTCAATCCACGCCCTACCCGGATTCCGTGCGGGCCGCGGTCCTTTCGGTGTCCGGTGGAGCAGGTCATCGCTTTTTGTGGCCTGCCAACGCAGACGACGATAAACGATCGTCCGCGCCGCCAAATTGCACTTGCGAGATCTCCCGCTTGAACTTCCGCCTCGGCGAACTATATGCGCGCGCCGTGCTCCGCGCCGCGCGCCGCTTCGGACCGGTCGAGCTGATCGGCTGCCACGGCCAGACCATCTACCATGAAGGCGGCGCAAACACGCTGCAAATCGGCGAGGCGGCCGTCGTCGCCGAGCGCACCGGCGTCCCGGTGGTCTCGAACTTCCGGGCGCGCGATGTCGCGGCGGGCGGGCAGGGCGCGCCCCTGGTCCCCTACGCCGACTACCTGCTGTTCCGGCATCCCAGGCGCGCGCGCATTGCGCTCAACATCGGCGGCATCGCCAACATCACGCTAATCCCGGCGGGCGCGCGGCCCGAGGACGTGACGGCGTTCGACACCGGCCCCGGCAACATGGTCATCAACGCGCTCGCGCGCGAATACTCGAAGGGCAGATTGAATTGCGACCGCGGCGGCAAGATCGCGGAATCGGGGAAGGTTAATAGACGCCTGCTCGACGACTTACTCGCCGACCCTTACTATCGCCGCAAGCCGCCCAAGAGCGCGGGCCGCGAGCAGTACGGCGCCGAATTTGTGGCGCGCATGAAGGCATCCGGCTCGCCGCTTCGGGACCTGATCGCCACCGCGACCGTTCTGACGGCGGCCACCATCGCGATGGCCGTGGTGGGGCGGACCCACTGGTCCGCGCGGGTCCCCCCGGACCCGCAGATTGTCTGCAATACCAAGCTCCCGCCGCTGAAAAACAGGCCGACGGGGGCGTCGGCCGCGGACCAGGGGGTCCGCCCCACCGAAACCGACCTCATCGTTTCCGGCGGAGGCGCGCACAACCCGCAAATCATGGCGCATCTCGCCGGCTTCCTGCCGGAGGCCGCCATCTCCACGTCCGCCGATTACGGCATCGGCGTCGATGCAAAGGAAGCGATCGCGTTCGCCATGCTGGCGCACGAAACCTGGCGCGGCAGGCCTTCCAACCTGCCTTCCGCCACAGGAGCAAAGCGCGCGGTGGTGTTGGGAGACGTCACGCGCTGAAGAAGGACGCAGGTCCGCGCCGCCAGGTCCGCGGGTCGGCCCTACCCGCTCATGGCGGAGAGGAACTCGGCACGGCTCCGGCAAGAAACTCAACTCGCAGGATCGTAAGGATGGCGCGTGGGCGTACATTTAACCGGAGCCGGATATCCATAATGAAAATCCGTGCGCCGGGCAGGCAAGCGGGCAACTCTTGGCATGGTTCCTGGGCCGGGGGGAAGGCCCCCGGACGCAAGGCGGGACTCGAATCCGTGACGGTGGAGGCCAAGAAGCGAGTGCGGCGGGCGGCGTAACGCGGGTGTTGACAGGGCGGTCCCATTATGGGACCATGGGTCCGGCGCCAATGAACATCGTCAGCCACAAGGCGATCCGGACCTTCTGTGAGAAGCGCCCTGATGCATCGAGTCCTCTCGACCACTGGTACAGGGTCGCCAAACGGGCTACGTGGGTGAATTTCGCGGAAGTGAGGCAGACGTTCAATACCGCCGACTTCGTCGCGCCGTACGTGGTCTTCGATATCGGCGGCAATAAGTACCGGCTCGTCGCGGAGATCGGCTTTGGCCGGCGGGTTCTGTTCATCCGCGGCATCATGACGCACAAAGAGTATGAGAAAGGAGCGTGGAAGGTATGAGCGCTACCCTGGTAGTCGACCCAAAGAAATATGCCCGTTTGGCAAATCGCATCGTCGTCAAGGCCATCGAGACCGAGAAAGAGTACGACCGGATGGTTGCCGCCGTCGAGGATCTCATGGACAAAGGCGAAGCTGCCTTGTCCACAGAGGAAACGGCGCTGCTGGAGACGCTCGCCATCCTGATTCAGGCCTACGACGACCGCAACCACCCGTTGCCATTCGCTCCCCCTTACGAGATGCTGGCTTACCTGATGGAAACGAGCCGTCGAACCGCGAACGATCTCCTGCCTGTCTTCGGCACGCGCGGACGCGTTTCGGAGGTTCTGAACGGGAAGCGCTCTATCAGCAAGGAGCAGGCAAAGAAACTCGCGTCGCTGTTCAAGGTCTCGGCGGACCTGTTCATCTAGTGGTCCGCGGCAAGCAGATCGACGAATATCCGGCGCCTGTGGAGCGGGCGTCCCGCCTGCAATTCCGGCGTCCGCGCCGGCATCTCCGTGAAGAACGCCGGCAAGGACGCCGACGTGGCAAGCTGAAAGCTCACTCCACGGTTGCGCCCGAGGGAGCGGCCGCGACTGGATGACGCACGTTATTGGCGCCGCAGACCGCTAGCGAGCCTGCCCGCTCGTAGCGGCTGGCCCTTCATCCCAGGCCATAACGCTCGCGGTATAATGGAAACCGTTATACAATGAAGACGCGTGATCAAAAGCTTCGCGGAAAAACGAACCAGGGAGCTTTTCGAGGCTGGTAAGAGCCGCCGATGGAACCCAATTGCCCGCGTCGCGGTGCGCAAACTGGCGCAGATCGATTCGGCAACCACCCTGGACGAACTGAATGTACCTCCGTGGAACCGGCTGGAAGCTCTGAAGGGCGACCGCCGCGGCCAGCATAGCATTCGCATCAGCGATCAATGGCGCATTTGTTTCCGGTGGGAAGGCGATGGCGTCTATGACGTGGAAATTGTCGATTATCACTAGACAGAACGTCACAAGTAATTGCGCATCCACCGTAGGGGTCGGGCATGCCCGACCCCTACCTGGCAGGCGAGCCGCACCGAAAACGAGCGCTCGTTGCGCAGACAATAACGACGCCACGTTTAGATGGAGGGAGTGAACATGAGCGTAAAGCGTCCTGAAGGGGGCTGGAACATCACTCGCGCTCCGGTTCACCCGGGCGAGATGCTCCGCGAGGAGTTTATGAAGCCGCTGGGAATCTCGATCAACGGCCTCGCTCTGGAACTGCACGTACCGGTCACGCGGATCAGCGAAATCGTCAACGAGCGCCGCGGGATTACCGCCGATACGGCACTGCGCCTGGCGCGGCACTTCGGCACAAGCGCCGATTTCTGGATGAATATTCAGAAGGACTACGAACTGATTCTGACCCGGCAGAAGTCGTTGAATACCATCGAGAGACAGGTCCGGCGGCGCATGGAATCGGCCCCGTGGCCGAGCGGAGCCGCCTGGGCCGCGAGTCGCTCTACCGCACGCTCTCCAGCAAGGGAAACCCGACCCTCGACACGCTGATGCGGTTGCTTGATGCGGCCGGCCTGAAGCTATCGGTGGCCGCCAAGAAGCGCGTAGGGCGAGCGGCGTAAGAGCCCGCCCCGGCCAAGCACCCCGCAGGGGCCCTGCCACATGCTACTAATAATCTCGGCACGGCAACCGGCAGGTGGCTTCGCCCGTTTCTGCTGTGGCTGCTCTTCGAGGGTGGCGGGGCGCTACCGGTTCCGATGTCGGGTGGAGCTATGTTTCGGGACCGCGGCGTCCCGGAATTGTTTGGTTCGGCAGGAGAGCAGATTCGATGGCGGCTGGTCCGTTGGTGCTCGGGGTTGATCTCGACGGCGTCTGCGCAGACTTTTACGGAGGACTCCGACCGTTGGCCGCCGAATGGCTTGGCGTTGCGATCGAAAACCTCACCCAGGAAGTGACCTGCGGTTTGCGCGAGTGGGGTATTGACAAGGCGCCTGGCGGATATGAGGCGTTCCATCGCTTTGCTGTAGGTCAGCGTGCCCTGTTCCAGAATCTGATGCCCATCCCAGGCGCCGGACCCGCGCTGCGGCGTCTCAGCTACGAGCACAATGCCCGCATCCGGGTGATCACCCATCGGCTCTGTGCCAAGTACTTGCACCAGATCGCCATCCGGCAAACGGCCGAATGGCTCGATTCGCATGACATTCCATATTGGGATCTGTGCTTCATACAGGACAAGGCTGTCGTGGGTGCGGACCTCTATCTTGAAGACTCCCCGGAAAGCATCGGGGAGTTGAGAGCGGCCGGCAAGCGGGTCATCGTGTTTGGCAACGCAACAAATCGTGGCATCGCAGGTCCACGCGCGAATTCGTGGCCCGAGGCAGAGGAACTGGTGTTGAATGAGATCGCTCGCCTGGCAGGAGCCAGGGCAGCGGCGGTATCAACCAAGGGAAGAGAATGAACTTGATAACGACAGAGCCATCGCAGGAACTGGCGATTGGCCGCCCCTGCCTTCGGGCGCCAATACCGGAGATCGAGACGGCGGCGGGCTATCTGGACGAAGCTGTCTCGGCCCATCTGGCAAATCAGTCCGAACGCGCCAAGGTACTAATATGCCAAGCCAACAGCGGCAACATCAGAGACGCCCTTAGAGAATGGACGGAGTCCCTCTGGGGTAAGAATGGCCGCCGGTACGTTCAGTATCGAAAAGTGGAGGGGGCTCCGCCTCACCTCGGGCGGGTGCCGCGTGACCATTATCGCGCACCAACTTCCGCGGAGAAGCGGCTCCTACACGAGCGGGATGGCTACCGCTGTCGCTTCTGCGGAATTCCTGTGATTCGAAGAGAGGTCCGCGACAGGTAAAGTGGACCCCTTTGTCAAGACCATTTTTCGGCCGCAATAAGTTATGGATCGGCGGGTCTGATTTGAGATCCGGGGCGGCCGGAGCCGCCCCCGCCATTCCGGCGCTTGAGTCGGCGCTCGGGTCGCATTCCTGCGG
>CAIRXZ010000203.1 GCA_903882645.1 uncultured Acidobacteriia bacterium
AGAGTTGGTGACCGCACTGCGTATTCCGAAGTTGTCGGCGTACGGCGTGCCGGAGCGTGAGTTCCCGGCGTTGATTGAGAAGGCGAAGGTGGCCAGCAGCATGATGGCGAATCCGATTGCGCTTGCCGACGACGAATTGAGGGAAATCCTCACGCGCGCGTTGCAGTGACCCCGCTTCGGAAGGGGCGCATCTTGACACTGCCGCCATAATAAGTGCGTGAACGGTTCCCCACCCGAGTCACAGAACTACACAAGGAGGCAAGCAAGATGAACTCGGAGAAGGAAGCCGGTCGTACGCTGCGGGAAATCGAGGCGGAGGTGCTCGCGGAAGGCCAGGAGTGGATGCGCCAGCGTCTCCAACAGAAGCTGCAACAGGAAGCCGACCGTCACGGTCGGGTTTTTCCCCCACGACGGCCGGCGGCTCTGGCACGCCAAAGCGCAGCCGATGCAGTTGTGCACCAGCGTCGGCGTCGTTAAACTCACCATCTGGCACGGCCACCATCCCGGTACGCAGCACTGGGGTTGTCCGATTCGCCAACGCTGGGGCTTGACGCCACACCAACAGGCCAGCCCGGCGCTGGAAGACAAACTGGCGTTCACGGTGACGGCGACAGGCACCTACGCGCAAGCGGCGGCGGTGGCATCGAAGTGGGGGTGCCCCACCGATGACGCGACGGTGCACGCGCTGGTGCAGCGGTTGGGGGCGCGGGCCGAAACGCAAACGCAGCAGCGGCTGGCCCAGCCGCCCGCCGAGTCGGCCCCGCAGCGGGCGCCCAGTGAACTGGGCGTGCTGCTGCTGGATGGCTGGCTGGTGCGCCAGCGCGGTCCGGGCTGGGGGCGCCAGAAGACGCAGAAACCCCGCGTGGAATGGCACGAATTGAAGACCGGCGTGTTCTACCGTCACGAGCAAGCGGCCCAGACGGCGGGCGGTCGCGACCTGTTGGCGGAGAAGGTGGTGGTCAGTTGGCAGGGCGAGCCGCTGGAGTTGGGGCGGCGCCTGCATTGGGAAGCATTGCGCGGCGGACTAGGCCGGGCGCACGACGCGTTGGTGGTGGCCGACGGTGCGCCGTGGATCTGGAACGTGGTGGCGGATCGTTGGCGCGGGGCGACGGAAGTGTTGGATTTCTATCATGCCAGCCAACATCTCTGGGAACTGGGGCGCGCCGTGGGCGGTGCTGAGGAGGCAGCGGCGGCGGCGTGGGTGGGGCCGCGGCTACATCGGCTGCGCCATGGGAAAGAGCGGGCGGTGTTGGCGGAGATGGCGGCCCTAAAGCCGCCGCGCGGGGAACGCGGCGCGACCGTGCGGCGCGAACAGGGCTACTTCGCCGAGCATGTCGAGAGGACGCACTATGCGCGGATCGCGGCGCGGGGCTGGCCGATTGGTAGCGGGGCGGTGGAGTCGGCGTGTCGGCAGCGGCAATGTCGGTGCAAACGGCCGGGGCAATTCTGGACGGCGCGCGGCTTACGGCATCTGTGCGCCTTGGAGGAAGCGCGTGACAACAGCCACTGGGACGCACTCTGGCTCAGCGCCTAACGGCGGCAGTGTCAAGATGCGCCCCTGAATGGGCGCACGCTCAGTTCCAGCTTGCTGGCGTGTGGCGATTTTGGATAATGTCAGGCGCATGAGCGCGGCGATTTGGATCGGTTGTGCGGTCGTTTCCTATCTGCTCGGCACGATTCCCACGGGTTTCTTGTGGGCGAAGGCGCGCGGCATTGATATTCGCGTCGTTGGCAGTGGCAACATCGGCGCGACCAACGTGATGCGC
>CAIRXZ010000204.1 GCA_903882645.1 uncultured Acidobacteriia bacterium
CCGCAGGAATGCGACCCGAGCGCCGACTCAAGCGCCGGAATGGCGGGGGCGGCTCCGGCCGCCCCGGATCTCAAATCAGACCCGCCGATCCATAACTTATTGCGGCCGAAAAATGGTCTTGACAAAGGGGTCCACTTTACCCCATCGAAGTAATCGAGAACAGAATCTTCATTCTCCGGGGACGCCGGGTGATGCTGGATCGCGACCTGGCGGAACTCTACGGCGTCGAAACGCGTGCGCTCAATCAAGCCGTCAGCCGGAACGGCGACCGCTTCCCTGAAGATTTCATGTTCCAACTGACGTTGGAGGAGGGGAAGGCGGTCGTACTTTCAAGATCACAATTTGTGACCTTGAAGCGCGGTCAAAACATCAAGTACCGACCGCACGTGTTCACGGAGCACGGCGCCGTGATGCTGGCAAACGTCCTCAAGAGTCCCGTCGCGGTCCGCGCGAGCATTCAGGTGGTGCGCGCCTTCGTGCATCTGCGCCAGTTGCTCGCGACCAACCAGGACTTGGCTCGAAAGATCGAGGCGCTTGAGCGGAAGGTGGGCGAGCACGATGCCGACCTGCAAGCGGTTCTCAGCGTGTTGCAGAAGCTCCTGCAACCCCCGGTTGCTGCTGCGAAGCGGCCTATCGGTTTCTTGCCGGCGGGGAAGGGCAAGAAATAGAGCCGATGGCAAAGTTCGAAATCACTTGGCTGGAGGATCGGTCGGACGAAGCAGTGCTGGCGGAAATTCGCCGCGTTGCGGCACTGGTGCCAGACCGCCGCTTGACGGTAGACTTGTTTGACTCCCTCGTTCGCGCGCGAATGGACCGTAGCGTCACGTCCGGGCGCGGCGGGGAGAGAGCCTTCGGCATGGCCGGTGGAGACGCGCTCGCCGTGGTCGGTGGGGCGGTAGAAGCTGGCGGCGTCCTCGCGTTCCAGGTGGCCCATCTTCTCGATGACATTGATGCGTTCGGGAGTGTCGAGCGCCGGATAGAAGGTGCGGGCCCAGTTTGGGTTCCAGG
The DNA here is from genome assembly GCA_903882645.1 of uncultured Acidobacteriia bacterium. GTDB lineage: Bacteria > Acidobacteriota > Terriglobia > Bryobacterales > Bryobacteraceae > BOG-224. The sequence goes on from CAIRXZ010000204.1 coordinate 1,009, forward strand.
GCTCACGGCCGCAAATTGCGACCTTGGAGCACAGGCAATTTAGCGGGCGCGCCACGATGTCCCGCTGCATGCCATTGACGATTCCGGGGCTTTCGAGATGCGAGAGAATAGAGTAGGCATCGCGCTATGGACAAGTCCACAATCGTAGCCAAACTGCGGGAACATGAGCGCGAGCTGAAAGCCGCTGGCATCGAGCATCTGTTCCTGCACGGCTCCTACGCGAGGGGGACGGCTATCCGCGACGCGTCGGATGTGGATGTCATAGCCGAGTTCGCTTCCGGACGGCGTCTGTCGCATCTGGACATGGTCGCGATTGAAAACCGCCTCGCGGCCCTGCTGGGTAGTCGCGTCGATCTTTCCCCGGAAAAAGGGCTCAAGGAGCCGGTTGCGGCCAAAGCCTCCCGCGAGGCCGTCCTTGCCTTTTAGGGAGCCGGCGCTTTCCCTGCGAGATATCCCTGCCTAGCCCCTAGAGTTGCAGAACAAGGCGCAGCCCCTCATCTACGGAGCCCCGCAGGCGCGGCGCCAGAGTGCCGGCGTGCTCGGTCAGGAAACTACGGTCGAGGGTGAGAAGCTGCGCGACATTCACGACCGAGTCGCGTGGGAGACCTGTCGAGCGCGCGGGCAACAGGACGTTACCTGGCGCATCGGCAAGCTCCAGATTGCTGGTGATCACGGCCACGATCGCCGTTTGAATGCGGCTTCGGTTGAAAGAGTCTGCCTGGACCACCAGCACCGGCCGCCGATAACCAGGCTCGGAGCGGCGAGGTTCGGCGAGATCGGCCCACCAGATCTCTCCCCGCTGAATCTCCTCCATCTCTACCAAGAGCCCTTCTCGAGGGATCTCAGTTGGGCGCGATGCAACGCGGAATCCACTTTCGCGGGCCGGCGCGAATACACTTTATTCAGCCGCTCCGTGACTACGTCGCCTTGCCGCCGGCCGAGGAACTCCGAAATCGCCGTGGCGTACAATTGACTTCTCGAAACCTGGAGGCGGCGGGCGGCAACTTCCGCTAGGCGGAAAATGTCGTCCGGCACCGAGACGGCAGTCTTCATACCCCCAGTATAACCCGAGTTATACCCGATCCGCCGCCGATCGACTCCCGAAAAGCAGGCCAGGAGGCCCGCCCCGCTGGACCCTACTTCCCGAACAACCTGTTGAAGAACTCCCGCGTCCGAGCGCGAATGGACCGCAGCGTCACATCCAGGCGCTCCTGGTGCAGATGTTCGGGGGTCCATCGCTTGACCAGCGATGTGAGAACTTCAAACTGGCCCGGCGCGGCGGGGAGGGCGCCTTCGGCATGGCCGGTGGAGACGCGCTGGCCGTGGTCGATGGAGCGGTAGAAGGTGGCGGCGTCGCGCAGGAAGTCGGCGTCTTCGCGTTCCAGGTGGCCCATCTTCTCGATCACGTCGATGCGTTCGGGCGTGTTGAGCGCCTTGTAGAAGATGCCGGCGCCCTTGAGCCGCAGGTACATGAGCGCGAAGTCGATGTCGTAGTATCCGCCGAATCCGGCTTTGAGCGGATTGCGGGGGCCCTGCTCCCGTTCCAGGCGGGCGCGCATTGCGGCCAACTCCCTGCGCGAACGCATGCTCTGGCCGTAGCGGCGCCAGTCCACCACCTGCAACTCGTTCAAGAACGCGGTAGCGCGCTCGAGGTTGCCGGCCACGGCGCGGGACTTCATGTAGGTGATGCCTTCCCAGGCCTCGGCGTGGCTTGCGAAGTAGCTCTTGTATGCGCCTTCGGACTGCACCAGATCGCCTTCCCGGCCGTCGGGGCGCAGCCGAGTGTCCACGGTGAACATGACTCCTTCGCCGGTATACGCGCTCAGGGTGTGAATCATGCGCTCGGCGACGCCGGTCCAGAAGACGTGCTCGGCGGCATCGGCGTCGGGAATCACGAAGACCAGATCGGCGTCGGAACCCAGGTCGAACTCCCGCATGCCCAGGCGGCCTAGAGCGACGACCATCATCTGGTCGCGCGGCTGGTAGGAAGCGCCGGCCGGCGGAGGCGCGTCCGCGATGGCGATCCGGTAGGCCGCGTCGATCACGCAATCGGCAAGGGCCGAGGTTTGTTCCAGGCTGCTGAAGATGGGCGCGGCTTCCAGCATGCTGCGGCATTGGATGCGTAGCATCTGGCGCCCGTAGAAACGGCGGAGCGCCGCTGCGTCGGGGAGCGGTTCCCCATCCAGCCGCACATCCAGCCCGATCTCATCGAGCAGTTCCGGATAGCGCAGCAACTCGTCCCCGAAATGGGGGCTGTGCTCGAAGATGTCCAACAAGCCGGCCGCCAGCTTGGCGTCGGAATCCAAGCGGGCGAGGATATCCGGGCTGGCGAAGGCCTTTTCGAGGAAGTGCTCGAAGCGCTCGCGGCCGCGGTGCAGGCCGGCGGCGGCCACGGCTCCGGCGAGCCGCGGGGCGCGCTGGTCGAGAAAGCGCTCCAGGTTGCTCGCGCGGTCGGGTCTCTCGACTTCCTCCTCCACTGGGGAAGGCTCGGCGGTCATAGTGTAATACAAGGGCCTCTGCGCGTGAATGACCCGCTCGTAGATCTCCCGTACGGCCGCGAGGTGGTCCTTCAGGTCCTGTTGCAGCGTTTCCCCGGTGGGGGTTTGCGCGTTTCCCGCGGGGAGCATTTTGCGGGCCAGAAGATCCAGCGCATCCGGGTCGGTGGGCAGCGAGTGCGTTTGCAGGTCCTCGTCGAACTGAAGGCGGTGCTCGAGGCGGCGGAGAAACTGGTAGGCGTTGGCGAGGCGCGCGTACTCGGTGCCGGATAGAAGCCCCTTGTCGCGCAAGCGGAAGAGCGCGGGCATGGTGCCGCCCTGCCGGACCCATGGCTCGCGCCCGCCGTGGAGACGCTGGAGACATTGCACCAGGAATTCGATGTCGCGGATGCCGCCGGGCGTGAGCTTGATGTTGAGACCGCTCTGAAGCGAGCGCTTCGAGCGGACCTGCTCTCCGATTCGCTGGCGGGTTTCCGACACCGCCTCGACCGCGCCGAAATCGAGCGAGCTCTGGTAGATCAGCGGCTCGACGAAATCGAGCAGCGCCTGGCCCGGCTCCGGCTCGCCGGCCGATATGCGCGCCTTTATGAGCATCTGTTTCTCCCAGTCGCGGGCGCGGCTCGAGTAGTACGCCTCGGCGCCCTCCTCTGAGATGCAGATCTCGCCGAGCCTGCCATCGGGCCGCAGGCGCAGGTCGACGCGGTAGCACTGGCCGTCGGCCGTGTAGGTGGAAAGCAGTGCGGTGTACTGGTTGGCGACCTTCTTGTAGAATTCCTTGTTGCTGAGCGGCGCCGGGCCGGCGGTTTCGCCGTTGCCGCCATAAACGAACATGAGGTCGATATCCGAGCTGTAGTTCAACTCCCTGCCGCCGAGTTTGCCCAGGGAGATCACGGAGAAGCCGCACGGCCGGCCGCCGGGCAGAAGAGGCTCGCCGTGGCGCGCGACAAAATCCTCGCGGATGCGCCGGTAGGCGACATCGAGCACGGCGTCGGCGACATTGGATATTTCCTCCGCGATATCGGAAAGCTCGGCGACTCCCAGCACGTCGCGAAGGACGATGCGCAGGAGCTGGCGCCGGCGGAAGCGCGCCAGGTCGACGGCCGAGGGGACCCCCAGCGCGTCCGCGCCGAGAAACTCGAAGAGGCGCTCCGCGTATTCTTCCGCCGTGAGGACGCGGTAGAAGCTGCCCGAATTGGAAACCTGGAGGATCCGCTCCGGGTTGCGCATCACCGTTTCGGAAAGGAATTTGCTGTGCGAAAAAAGACCGACGGCGCAACGCAACGCGGCCGGCGAGCTGACGACGCGGTTGAAGGCCGAGGGCGATTCCTCGCGCAGCCGGTCCAGATAAAAGATGGCCTTATCGACATCGGGCGCCCCGGCCAGCAGCAAGTGAATGCGGGTCGCGATCCGTTCCGGCATTGCGGCTTCGAGCCGCGTCAGCGCGATCGAACTATCCATGCGTCAGGCCACGACTGCAATTATATCCTTCGGACGCACGGGGCCGGACTCGACGACGCTCGCGTACAAGCCGCTCATTCCCCAGCGCGGCGACGAGGGGTCGAGCGCTTTCACGCGCGGGTCGTACAGATCGGCCTTGAGCGAAGCGCCGTAGACATCGAGGGCCGAGCAAGGCCCGCGCGGCTGGGTGATTTCGAGGAGCGCCGCGCCCGCGCGCAGGCGGGCGCCGATGTGGAGTTGCCGCAGGTCGATGCCGCGCGTGGTGAGATTTTCCCCCAGCGCGCCGAAAAACAGAGGATATCCGCGGGCGGTGAGGTCCTCGATCGCTTCGGCCGCCGCCAGCAGAATGGCCTTGCGCGGCCCGCCATGGATGCCGGGGTGGTTATGTAGATCGCCCTCGATGCCCAAGGACGCGATGAGGCCCTCCGGGATGGCCCGTTTAGGCAGGCCGCCGGGCGAGATGCTGACTTGCACGATAATGCCTTGCATCGGATACTCAGGCCTTTCGTCAATGCCCATCATTCAGATGATATACACGATGCGGGAGGCGCGTCATGGAATGGCGATGGGGAAAGCCCCGCCGCGATCATTGGCCGGACACGCTCAGGGGCGAGCGCAAGCCCCTGCGTTCGCATTCCGCCCGCGTTCCCTCCAGAATCACCGCGACCGAATCCGCCGGCAGCGAATCCATCGCCGCCGAAACGATCGAACGCGGAACCGGAAAAAAACCGATCTTGCAGGCGAAAGCTTGCACGGATCGGGCCAGGGTGATGGTCTCGAACTCAAGGTAGAGGTCGGTCCCGCGCGTTCGTGCGCGCCAGTACGCGTTGAGCGCCCACATGACCCCGTGATCGTGGTACGGCTCCAGGAAGTCGGTCCGCCCGGGTACGCCGCTGTCGGACTCGCGAATCTCGCTCGCGGCCAAATGGACCCGCAATACGGAGGCATTCGGGACGTTCGCGCTCGAGTAGCCGACGCGAGCTTTGACCCGGAAGGCATAGTGCTGCGGAAAGAGAGAGGCGACGCGAAACGTATTATGGAGCCCCAGTGTCACATCGTACCCGGCGTCTGGGCCACTTCCATCCCGTTTGGCGCGGCATTCGAAGACCATTGGCTGGTAGATCCGTTCATAGCCGTCGTAATGTTCGAGCACCGATCGCAGGTCCGTGAGGCTGGCGCCGCGAATCCGGATCGCTCCCACCCAGTGGATGATGGTCCCGTTCTGACCGGCGATGCGCCGATTAAGAGCCGCATCGCTGATATTCCAGCGAACCAGCTTTCCGGACGCCAGTTGGGCTGCCGCTTCTTTCGACGCGTAATCGGGCGCCCACGCCAGTTCGCCCGAATCGAACCGGCTGGACATCGCCCGTTCCGCGGCAGCCACGTAGTTTTCGTATTCGGCCAGGACGCGCGGTTCCGGAACAGTGGTGCATCGCGCCGCCCAGCAGATTCCGCTAAGCCCGCAAGCCACCACGACGGAGTTGAGAAGGGGACTCATCGATGGAGAGCGGCCATTGCCCGAATGAATTCCTGGTTGCCCGCCAGTTTTCCAACCCGCGGCTCTACACGCAGATACATCAGGTAGTCGCAGCGCTCGCCTATCGCTTTCCAACCCCACTCGAACGTCCTCGGAAGATCTCCCATCGCGTAATAAACCGTGGCAAAGTAGAATGCCGGAACATAACGGGTGCGCGACATCTCCTCCAACCGGGCCAGTTCCCGCCTCGCTTCCGCGAGCTTTCCCGTAGCGGCATAGGCGCTCGCCAGGGCCGCCACGGAGGCCGGGTTGTTGTTAGAGAGCGCCGCGGCGCGCGTGTACTCCTCGATAGCCCGATCGAATTGTCCCTTTTGCTGGTACGCCATACCCAACGTCAGATGCGCCAGGGGAAGACTCGCGTTAATCTCCGCCACCGAACGAAACTGCTCGATAGCCTGGTCGTACTGCCGCGAGTAGTAGAGACACCAGCCGACTCCTATATTGATGCTGGGCGACAAGGGCTCAAGTTGAAGCGCTTCCCGCATCTGTTCGGCGGCTTTGCCGAGATCGCCGGCGGCCATGAAGTAGTGGCTGTACCAGTGCCGCGCCGTGGCGGAGTTGGGGTTCAGTTCCAAAGCGCGGGAAAACTCTTGCCCCGCGCCCTTGAGGTCCCAGTCGTAAGACAGCCTCACGTAAGCGAGAGAGGCGTACCCATCGGCCAGGTCCGGGTCCAATTCGATGGCCGTCAGAGCGGCTTTCTTAGCCAGGGGCATGGCTTCTCTTGGCGGCATGCCGTCGGTGCCCAGGGACCCCAGCAGGGAGTAAGAGTCCGCTAGACCGGCATAGGCGAGCGCGTATGTGGGATCGGCATCGATTGCCTGCTGAAAGTACCGTGCGGCTCGCCTCAGCCCTTCCTCCGTCCGGCTGTTCCAGATGTACCGCCCGCGCATATAAGCGTCCAACGCCTCCGGCTTCGGCGGGCGCCGCGGCCGCAGGCGATCTCTGTCCTCGGCCGTGACGCTTACTTGGATCTCGCTGGCGATGGCTTCCGCCACCTCCGATACGAGAGCCAGAACATTTTGGAAATCGCGCTCGTAGCTGTTTGCCCAATGTACTGTCCCCGTGCTGCGGTCTTTCAGCGCCGCATAGATCCGTATTCGCCCGCCATCGCGCAGGGTGGTGCCGCTCAGCATCCAGTTTGCGCTCCGCGCGGCCTCGTCTTTCTGGCCGCCGCCTTCTAAGGAAATGACCCGCAGGCTCCGCAGATTTCCGAGGCGCGTGATGAGTTCCTGGGCCAGGCCGTCGGCGAAATAGTCCTGGGTGGCGTCGTTCGCAAGGTTGCGAAAAGGCATAACGGCTAAGACGTTTGCGGCCGCCGTCACGGGTGGGACTGGACGCGGGTGGGGATCCCCAACGATGAATCTCGCTACGGCCACGATGCCGGCAAGCAGCACGATGGCAGCCAGGGCGATCCACTTAGCCATGGATCTTGAGGCGGACCTCTGGGGCCCCGATGTTGCGTCGTGATCCAGGTTCCCGTCTTCAAGCGGGGGGGTGTCGCGAAAACCCACACTGACGGCGCCGACAGGCTCCCCAGCAACCGTGCGCACCGGAGCCACAAACCGATAACCTCGCTTGGGAATTGTTTCTATGTAAGCGGCCTCGTCTCCGGGGTCCCCGAGGGTCTTCCGGAGCAGGGAGATGTTTCGCGTGAGGGCGCCCTCCTCGACGAAGGTGTCGGGCCAAACCGTCTTCATCAGGTCGCCCTTGTCGACCATACGGCCGGCGTTCTGAACCAGCACTAGGAGGGTTTCCACGACTTTCGGAGGCAGCGAAACCAACTCGTCGCTCCGGCGCAGCAACCGCTCGCCGGTGTCAATGCGGTACGGCCCGAACTCGTATCTCTCAATCGCCCGCGGCGCCATCGTTCCCACTCCCCAGGAGTCACCGTCCAGTTCCATGTCCGCCTCTAGAAGAACAGCGATACCCGGGGGCGAGGATTGCAGTGGGGGGCCGCTTTTTTCCTAACGGCCCAGTTTCTTATCGGCTGCGCTCACCAGCGGTTCGCCTTTGGAGAAGCGGTCGAATTGAGGTTATCACAGGTATTCGGGCGCGAAAAGGCGGATATCAGGGTTTCATCAGATATTCCTCAGCATTTCTAAAGGACGGGTGCCGCGCCCGAGGGGCACACTCGGCTTGTGAGGGCGCATATGCATAATCGATATCGGACGGAAGTCTCCATGCGAAGGCTGATCCTTGCTTTTCTTGTTTCCCTAAGCCTGCCGGCGTTTCTGCAAGCCCAGACCGCTTCGCTTGAAGGCACGGCTCTCGACTCGGTCACGGGCGCGCCGGTGGCGGGTGCCCGAGTTGTGCTGGAAACCGAAAAGGGCCTGGAATACCATACCCTTACGGACAACCACGGCCGCTTTGCGTTTCGTGGCGCCGCCTCCGGCCAGTACAAGTTGGCGGCCAGTAAGAACGGCTATGTCCAAACGTTGTTCGGCGCGCGGCGGAACGACCCGGACGACGAGGGCGCGCCAGTAACGCTAGCCCCTGGCGAAACGCGGGCGGCCGTCGAATTGCAGATGATCCCGGCCGCGGTGATCGCGGTCCGCGTCGTGGACAACCTAGGGGAGCCTGTGCCGGGGCTCTTTATCGCGGCGGTCCGGATCGGCCATGAAGGCGGTCGCCGCAAGATGGAATATGTGGGGTATTCGTTGATGGTCACGAACGATCGAGGCGAGTATCGGCTCTACGGGCTACTGCCGGGCAAGTACTATCTGAGCGCAGGCGGATTGAAGGACTTCTTCGTCTTCGATTGGATTTCTCACCGCGGCAGCGCCGACCAAGTCGAACTGGGTGACGCCGCGCCAAGAGAGACGCTGGGAACCCAATACTATCCGGGAGTCCCCGACCCGGCTCAGGCGACCGCTCTGGAAGTGAAGGCCGGAGAGGAGAAGTCCGGCGTCGATTTCCGCTTCGACTACACGCCGCTTGTACCCGTGCGCGGGCGTGCGGCGGTCCCCGCCGCCTGTTCCGGAAAGCTGATGTTTCGAGGGGAACGCGAGATCGCCACGGAGCAGAATTACCCGATACAGTTCGCCACCTCCCCGGATGGAACCTTCGAGCTTCGCGGCCTCTCACCGGGCAGTTGGCGGATTCGCGCGGTTGCCACGGACGATCACACGTACTGCAGTTCGGAGACCGCCACCGTGCAGGTGGGCGCTTCGGGCGCGGGTGGCGTTGCGCTGGCATTGCGGCCCAGGGTCGACCTGGCCGGCGTGGTGCGCTTGGAAGACGACCCGGGCTTTCAGTTCCAGGAGGCGCAGTTGCGTTTCGAGTCGTTCGAGGACGGCGACCAGACGAGCGCGCAAATCAAAGCCGATGGCAGGTTCAACGTACCGCTGGAGCCCCGGCAATGGTCCATCGCGGTTACGGGCGCGCCGCGAGATGCCTTCATCAAGTCCGCACGCCTGGGTGAATCGGACGTGCTGGAATCCGGGCTGAACCTGACAGCCGGGCCGCCCGCCGGCGGACTGGAGATCGTTTTGAGCGCGGCGGGCGCGCGGGTCGAGGGCGCGGTTCTCGATGGATCCGAACGGCCCGCCGGCGGCCCAATCGTTGTCCTGGTTCCCGAGCCGCGCTTGCGCGTCCACGGCGGGCTGTTCCACGAAGCGGCTGCGGACACAGACGGGCGCTTCGCGTTTCGCGGCATTGCCCCCGGGGAGTACAAGCTCTTCGCCTGGAACGATCTGGAGGGTGAAGCGTACCGCGATCCCGACTTCATGCGCGGCTACGAAGAGCGCGGCGAGAAGATTGTGGTGCGTGAGAACGAAGTGAAACAGGCGCGCTTGAAGCTCATCGTAAGGTGACATGATGATCCTGATGCGCGCATTCGCAGCTCTCGGCTGGGCGCTGTTCTGCGGTTTGGCCTGCGCACAGCAACGGCCCGCGTTCGAAGTGGCCGATGTTCACCTCAGTCCCCCGGGTACGACGGAGAGCGGGGGAGCGCTGCCGGACGGTATCGAGTTTCGCGGCAAGACGCTGCTGCAGTTGATCGCCTTCGCGTACATCGTTCCCCTGGACAGCGTGGCTGGAGGTCCGAGTTGGCTGGATACGGACCGCTTCGATATCCTGGCCAAAGCCTCGGAACCCCAGCGTGGCCCGGCCCTCCGTCTCATGCTTCAGTCGCTCCTTGAGGAGCGCTTCGCCCTTTCAATTGTTCGTGGGGAGAGACGCGTGCCTGCCTATGTGTTGACGGTCGGCAAACCCGGCGTAGTGAAAGAGTCCGCTGGCGGCGCCGCCTCTGAGTGCAACTCCGCCAACGAAGAGAATACCCGGGTCCTTGCCTGCCGTAAGACCAGCATCCCCGAACTCATCGAGCGTTTGCCCCAGGTCGCGCCTGCATGGTTCAGTCTTCCGATCGTGGACCGCACCGGGCTGAAGGGCGCTTACGATTTCACCCTGCGGTATGCGCCGCGCGACCAAGTGGCTGCCGCCTCCAGTGCTCTTTCGCTATTTAGTTCCATCGAGAAGCAAACCGGCATCCGGGTGGAGCAGCAGACTGCGGAGGTTCCGGGCTTGAGCGTGGAACGCGTCAACCGCACACCAACACCCAATCCTCCCGGCACCGCCGGGAGGCTCGGTCCGGCGCCCACGGAATTCGATGTCGCGAGTATCCGCCCCAGCCGGCCGGAGGAGCGGGAATATGAGAAAATCCAAAACGGCCGAATCGACGCGCGAGCCATCAACTTGCGCAATCTCATCGGCTTCGCGTACAACGTCGAAGAGGAATGGGTGCGCGGCGAGAAGTGGATCGAGTCGGCGCGCTTCGATCTCCTCGCCAAAAGCGCTCCGACGGCCTCCGATGACACGATCCGAGTCATGGCCCGGGCGCTGCTCACCGAGCGTTTCCACCTGAAGGTTCACAGGGAGCGGCAGGCGGTGGACGTGTACGCGCTCGTTGCGGACAAGCCTAGGCTGAAGGCCGCCGACCCGTCCGCCCGCGCAACCTGCAAATCCGCTCCAACGGGGACGACCCGGAGCTACATCTGCCAGAACGCTACGCTCGACCGCCTGGTTGACCGGCTCAATGACGATTCCGGAGGCTATCTGCAACATAAGGTCGTCGACGTTACCGGGCTGACGGGTATCTACGATTTCACGTTGACTTGGACACTCCCCTTCAGCCTGCCGGGTCCCGACAGCGGCCAAACCGGTTTCACGCTTTTCGAAGCGATCAATCGGCAACTCGGTCTGAAGCTGAGGCTCCAGAAGCACCCAATGCCCGTTCTCATCGTCGACCACATCGACCGCCAGCCCACTGAGAACTGAGATCTCCGAGATGGGCTCCTTGTCCGGCAACTGCCGCCTCAGGATGCCGACTTTCCCTTCCGGCGTGTAGTGCTTCCGTTGCTTCTTCATGCGTTCGCTCCGTTATCTTAACCGTGGAACGCCTTTTCCATTTCCAACTGAACCGGAACAGTGTGAATAACCAGATATCAGAGTTTCATCAGACATTCCTCAGCATTTGTAAAGGACTGGCGCACCACCCGAGGGGCACACTCGGCTTGTGAGGCAAAGGAGGATCGGCGGCCGGCGCTTCCAGGCTTTGGCCGCGGATGAAACCCGATGAAGAAGAGATGGGTTGGCCGAATGGGCTTCTCTTTCTTTTCCATTCCGGACCCATACTTGGCCGGCATCACCGGTGGAACGCTGGCCGGCCTTGCACAGTCTTGCGTTCTTTGGCGACAGGTTTCACGCCCCGCGCTTTGGGTGCCCTCGACGATCGTCGCTTCGACCCTCGGATGGGTGGCCGGCGAGTATGTCGGCGTTTGGGTTTATGAATGGGCCGGCTACCACGGGACGAACTTCGTCGCGGGAGCCGCCGGGGGCGCCGTCATCGGCGCCGTTTCGGCTCTCCCATTGTTAATGATGCTCCGGCATCCGAAACCACGGCAAGAGGCCGTGTTAGAGGCGACCCATGTTTAAGCGACAAATCTGCGCCGTTGTTCTGATCGCCGCCGTCTCGTGCGGCTGCTCGATCAAGAAGCTCGCGGTGAACAAACTCGGCAATGCCCTGGCATCCACCGGTTCCACGTTCGAGGGGGACGACGATCCGGACTTCGTGGGGGATTCGCTCCCGTTCGCGCTGAAGCTGATGGAAAGCCTGATAGCCGAATCGCCCCGGCACACAGGCCTCCTGCTCGCAACCGCAAGCGGGTTTACCGAGTACTCGTACGCGTTCGTCGGCCAGCGCGCCGAGCGCGCCTTTACGGAGAACGTAGAGGAAAGCAACGCGCTACGCGGGCGCGCGCGGAGGCTCTACCTCCGCGCCAGCGGGTACGGTATGCGCGCGCTGGAGGTGCATTACCCGGGTTTCGGCGCCGCTCTCGACAGCGACCCGGCCGCCGCCCTGGCCCGTGTTCGCAAACGGGACGTGCCGCTCCTCTATTGGACGGCGGCGGCCCACGGGCTGGCCATTTCGGCGTCCAAAGACGATCCGGAGATGATCGCGCAGTTGCCCGTGGTCGAAGCATTCATCCACCGCGCGATGGAGCTGGATGAAGTCTGGAACGCAGGCGCGTTACCGGAGTTCCTGATCAATATCGAAGCGGCGCGCAACGACCTCAAGGCCGCCGAGCTCCAAAGCCGGATCGAGCGCTACTACGAACAGGCGCTTCGCCTTTCGGGCGGCCGGCGCGCCAGCCTTTTCGTTTCCTACGCCGAAAACTCCTCCATACCGGCTCAGAACCGGGCCCGGTTTCAGGAAATGCTCGAACGTGCGTTACGCATCGACCCCGACCAGCACGTCGAAACGCGGCTTTCCAACCTGATCTCGCAACGCCGCGCGCGCTGGCTGTTGGGCCGGACCGATGAACTATTCCTCGAAGGGTCCGCTTCGGCGGAAAAGGAGAATTGAGATGTTGCGATCGACGATCGGCGCGCTCTTACTCGGCTGTCTGATCCCGGCTTGGCCGCAGACGGTTATCAAGATGGGGACTCTCGCTCCCGAAGGTTCCCCCTGGCACCAGGCTCTTCAGTCGATGGGCGAGCGATGGCGCAAAATCTCCGGCGGCCAGGTGAAGCTCGTCATATACCCGGGCGGCGTGCTCGGCGACGAGCCGGACATGGTCAACAAAATGCGCATCGGGCAGATTCAAGCGGCCGGGCTTTCCGGCGCCGGCCTGTCCGGCATCGAGCCGGGGGTGATGGCTCTCCAGGTTCCGATGATGTTCGATTCGTATGAAGAGCTGGACTACGTGCGGGAGCGCGTGGCGCCGCGCCTGGAGAAGATGATCGAGGCGCGCGGGTACCTGGTGTTGAACTGGGGCGACGTAGGATGGGTCCAATTCTTTACCACCCGGCCGGCCACCCGCCTGGCGGACATGCGCAACATGAAACTGTTCACCTGGGCCGGGGACAACGACACGCTCGAACTTTGGAAGGCGAACGGGTTCCGCGCCGTGCCGCTGGCCGCGACAGACATTCTCACGGGACTGCAAACCGGACTGATCGAGGCCGTCCCGACCACGCCGCTCTACGCCCTCCTGAACCAGAGTTTCGGAATAGCGCGCAACATGATCGATGTGAAGTGGGCGCCGCTGATTGGCGCCACCCTGATCACCCGGCGCATGTGGGATTCCCTGCCCGCCGCCCAGCGCGGCGACATGATGAATGCCGCCCGCGAGGCTGGCGCGGGCTTGCGCGGCGGCATCCGGAAGATGGGAGACGAAGCCGTCGCCACCATGCAGAAGCGCAGGCTTGAGGTGATTCACGTCGATGCGGCGACCGCGGCGGAGTGGCGTAGAGAGGCGGAGGGCGTGTATCCGAAGCTGCGCGGCGGCCAAATCCCAGCCGATCTGTTCGACCAGGTCCGCAAACTCCGCGACGAGTACCGCGCGGCCACGGCGGGAGCCGGGAAATGAGCGCCCTTGCGGAAGCGCCCACGGATCTGTCGTCCGAGGTCCGCGGCAGGTGGAGCGCGCCGGAACGGTGGGTCCCGGCGGCGGCTCTCACCCTGATGGCGCTGCTCCCGATCACCGAGATGATCTCGCGGCAGTGGAGGCTGCCCGGTATCCCGGGCTCCACCGTCGTCGTGCAGCATCTGACGCTTTGGGTTGCGTTCATCGGGGCCGCCCTGGCCGCCCGGTCCGACCGGCTTCTGGCGCTTTCGGCCAATACGTTTCTGCCGGAACCGTGGGTCGCCCCGGTGCGCCTCTTTGTTTCCGCCGTTGGCGCGGCGATTGCCATGTGCCTGGCTTGGGCAAGCGCCCAGTTTGTCAACGCGGAGCGGCTGGCGGGCGGTATTCTGGCGGACGGCATCCCGCGCTGGCTTGCGCAAGCCGCCATGCCGGCCGGCTTCCTGGCGGTTGCGCTCGGCATCGTCTGGCATGCTGCGCCGCACCGGCGTGGCAGGCTGATCGCGGCCCTTGGTCTCTGTGTCCCGTGCTTGTTCGGGTTCATGCCGGCGCCCCATAGCGCGGCCATGCTCACCGCCGGAATCGGGGTCGTCTTGGCCGCGGCGCTGCTGGGTCTTCCGATCTTTGCCACGCTGGGTGGGATCGCGCTCATGCTGTTCTGGAACGGGGGAGTGCCGGTGGCGGCAGTGCCCGTCGAGACCTACCGGCTCGTCGCGTCGCCCGTTCTGCCCTCCATCCCGCTGTTCACCTTTGCCGGGTACTTGCTGGTGGAGGGCGGAGCGAATCGACGCCTGCTGCGCGTCTATCAGGCGCTGCTCGGTTGGATGCCGGGCGGCTTGGCGATCACGACCGCCGTAGTTTGCGCCGTCTTCACCTGGGCAGGCTCGGGCGTGACGATCCTGGCCATGGGCGGCCTCCTGCTGCCAATGCTGATGAAGGCCCGCTACCCGGAGAACTTCTCGATCGGCCTCATCAATGCTTCCGGATCTCTGGGTCTCCTGTTTCCGCCTTCCCTGCCGGTCATCCTCTACGGCGTCTACGCGCGCACCCCCATTGACCAGTTGTTTATCGGCGGGTTCTTGCCCGGAATCCTCATGGTGGCCCTGGTGTCGGCGTGGGGCGTGCGCCAGGCCGTCCGGAGCCGCGCCGAATACGCGCGGTTCTCCGGTGCCGAGGCGCTGAGCGCCATGTGGGCCGCCAAGTGGGAACTGGCCATCCCCGCGATCGTGCTCATCGGCCTGTTCGGCGGCTTCGGCACGCTGGTGGAAGCGGGAGCGATCACGGTCGCGTACGCATTCTTCGTCGAGTGCTTCGTGTACAAGGGCCTGTCGGCGCGTCGCGATTACGCTGGCGTAGCGAAGGAATGCGTCACCGTCATCGGGGGCGTCTTGTTGATCGTCGGGGTCGCGGTGGGATTCACCAACTACCTGGTGGATGCGCAGTTGCCGGGCTGGCTCATTGCATGGACCCAGGCGCACATCCATTCCAAATACCTTTTCCTGCTGATGTTGAATGTGTTGTTGCTGCTCAAGGGCTCGTTCATGGACGTTTTTTCCGCGATTATCGTGGTCGTACCGCTGATCACGCCCATTGCGAAGACCTTCGGGATCGAGCCGGTACAACTCGGCATCATCTTCCTGGCGAACCTCGAACTGGGATATCTGACGCCTCCGGTTGGGATGAACCTGTGTTTGTCCGCTTACCGTTTCAAGCGGCCGATGGCCAGCGTCTATCGGGCCACCTTGCCGTTTTACCTGATTCTATTGGCCGGCGTTCTGCTGATTACCTACGTGCCGTGGATAACCATGGCGCCGGTCCACTGGTTCGCAGGGAGGTAACGCCGTGCGTATTGCCGGCGGAATCACCAGTGTTGGCTATTCGGGCGTGGAAAGCCTAAGATCAGTTGATCCCTGTGCGAAAGGAACGTAGCTATGTGCAAAGTCAAAGTCATCCTCCTCATCTCGGCAATGGCCTCGCTAACCGGATGCGCCGGCGTCGTCTCGCTGCATCCGCTGGCGTTGCCGAACGGTAAAGACACTATCTTCGAACCCGCCCTCCTGGGGACCTGGGAAGAGGTCAAGGCCGAGGCTGACGGCACGAAATCCAGATATACGATCGCCCGCGCCGAGTCCGGCTACAGTGTGATTGCAGGAACGGACGAGTTCAAGGGGACCATGCACCTCATGAAGGTGGGCGACCGGCTCCTGCTGGATGTGTATTGTCCAAGCGATGGCGCGCCGCCTCCGGTGCATCTCTTCTTGAAGCTCCGGTTGGACAAGGACGCCGCATGGGTGGCCGAAATGGATACCGACTGGCTCAAGGCGCAGATCGAAACCAGCGGCGAGCTTCGGCACGAGGTACTGACCGAGGCCGACGACAAGGTTGTTTTGACCGCGTCGCCTACCGAACTGCGGGAGCACTTGCTGCCCTACGTCGCCGACGAAAAATCCTTCGCCGAGGAAACCGAGCTACGGCGAGTCAAATGAAGGACGCGAAGGAGCGCCTAACTCCAACTCACCCCGCCGCCTTCTCAATGCACTCCCGGCCCGCGGACCTGCTCTACCTGCGCGCGGTACTCCTTGTCGGGGCGAACCTTCGAGAGCCCAAAGCTAAAGAAGTTCGCGGAATCTCCGAGGCGTGAGGCCGGCATCCTGGACAATTCCGCCCATCGTAAACGAGTCCACGGGGTCGTGCCTCGGGATGGTAACGATTCGCCTGCCGTCGGTCATGACGATGTGCTTCCCTTGCCTGGCAACCTGGAAGCCAGCCCTCTCCAGGGCTTTGACGGCGCGAAGGTGAGGGATTCCGGGAATCCTCGGCATGCGCTACGCCGGAACTTCCACTTCCCTCAAATTCCGCTCGCCGGCCAGTTGCTTCGCCACTTCGAGGTATTCGCGGATGGCGTCCCGAATGTTCGCCAGGGCCTCCTCTTCGGTGGCGCCCTGCGACCAGCACCCGGGGAGCCCCGGGCAGGAAACGCTGTACCCCTCTTCGGTTGGAATTAATGCGACAGGGTACTTCATGTCTCCCACTGTAGCAGAACAATTACAGAACCGATTAGCCGCCGATGAACGCAATGAACACGTAGAAAGAACCGAATGCCTTATCCGCGTTCATCGGCGTTCATCCGCGGCCCAACATGGTTCTCGCCCCCTACCCCGCCGCCTTCTCAATACACTCGGGCCCGCACACCTGCTCCACCTGCGCGCGGAATTCCTTATCGGGACGCACCTTCGAGGGGACGTCCAGCAGCACCGAGAAATCGCGAGGCATCTCCAGCCGGAAGCGTACCTGCGTGTCTCCAGGTTTGCGGCGGAAGATCTCTTCCAGGGCTTGCGCTCGATCGGCGGCGGTCTTGCCATTGCGGCCCAGCCATACGCTCGTCGATGGTCGCGGGTCAGGTTTCGGTCTTGTTCAAACGCGATCCAAAAATGTACCCCAAGATGCTGGTGAACACCGGCAAAAGCACTTTGACGACTATCGAGTCGAACATGCCCGTGAGTGGCTCCAACGCGATCTGTTGAAGAGTCCGATAATTGTCGAGCAACGCCTTAATGGTGGCTTGGTCGGCGCCGGGCTGGATGACGGGGACCACAGGCGCGCAGAAAACCCATTTGGCCACCAACGCGAAGGTGACGATTGCGCCGGTGGCTCCGACACATCCTGCCAGGATGAGGCCAGTCCGTTGGAGGAACGTACCGCCGGTAATAGGGGTTTCGGCCCCTTCGGAGCGCAGAATCTCGCTTGCGGAAACCTTCTCTTCGGTTGACATCTTCTATGGGAGTACGATCTCCTTTTTGAGCTTGTCATCATCCGTGATGACGATTTTCGCGTCCTTGTTGGACCGCTGCTGTTTTTTCAGGTAGCTGTAGCTGGCCACTGCTCGGCGAATGACGTCCGCCTTCGTTGTGGCGTCCGTGGTCTCTACCAACTCGGAAAGCGTCTTGTCGAAATCCTTATCGAAATCGATGGTGTACCTGGGCATACTTGAATCATACTGCATTTCTACTGCAAAGAGTAGGACGACTCTTGTCTCATGCAAGATGAGCCTGAACCGAGGCCCGGATTCTCACACAAGATGAGCCTGAAGGGGAAAGATCGGGATGCTGGGTATTGATCATCAGCATGGACGATTC
>CAIRXZ010000205.1 GCA_903882645.1 uncultured Acidobacteriia bacterium
CCCCTCGCACCACCGAAGATCCTGCCATCGGAGCCGCTGCGGCGGCTGGCCGGCAGCCCTGTTTTGTGGTGAAGACCTTTCCATAGCCTCTACTGATTCTTCAGGACTTAAGTGCCGCTCCGGCCGCGAATTGCGAAAGTTGGGTTAGCCTTTGCCCGCCCGGAAAGCTTCCCGATCGCGAAGAATCTCGTCTACCGAGCACGCAATTCGGGCGATATGCGCTTGGCGGCCTCGCCGATGATTTCCAGGTTCCGCATCACGGCATGCCGCCTTCTTGTCGTGCCGCAGATCCTCCAGCGTGAGCATGTTTCACTCAATTCTCCCTGAGTTGACAGGCGGTTTCCAGTGCCGCGGCTATCGCGGGAACCTACAATCTCGGTTCGTCGGGCGGTTCCTCGGCGAAGAGCGCCTCCAAATCGCGGGCGCCGTGCAAGATTCGTACAATCTCAAGCACGCCGTCGCCTGGCCTGTAGAAGATGAGAATCTTCTCGAATCCCATTACCCGAAACGCTCGAATCGAACGGAAAGCCGGGCCGAGCGAGGGCCGCCAGCCCATCCGCGGGTGCTTTGCGAGTGAACAGAAGGTCTCGTGCGCCGCCGTTAGAAAGCGAAGCGCAATCTCGATGCTCGCCGCTTCCGCAAGATAGTCCGCTTGGAGTTCAAGATCCCGGTCGGCGCTCGGGAGAAGAACGTAAGGGAACTTCACGTAGCGGGCCCGGTCTTCTTGCGGCCGTGGCGCTCGATGAGTTGCCGGCGTTTCCGCTCCCAATACTCCGGGGTGATTTCGACGGGCTTGCCGGACTCGATTCCCTCAAGCAACAGCGCCTCCAGTTTCTCCTGCGCGTTACGTTTCCGGTCCTCCCTCAGAAGCGTGCGGACATATTCGCTGGGCGTGCTGTAGCCCAAACCCCGAACTTGGTCCTCTACGTAGTCCCTGAGCGACTGCGGCAGGGAGATGTTCAGCGACGTCATTCCCATTACTTGAGAATAGCAGTCGCCTTCATAAACTGTCAATTTCTGTCAGGATCTCCCGTGCCCCAGCGCCCCCTCCAGGTCCTCAACCAGATCCTCCACGTCCTCCAGCCCCACTGAAATGCGGATCAGGTCCGGCGTGATGCCCATGGCTTCGCGGACGGCGGGCGGCATGGAAGCGTGAGTCATGGTGGCGGGGTGCTCGATCAGCGACTCCACGCCGCCCAGCGATTCGGCCAGCGTGAAAACCCGGACGCCCCCGAGCAGACTGAAGGCCGCCTCCTGGCCTCCGCGGAGGCGGAACGAAAATGTCCCGCCATAGCCGCGCATCTGTTTCCGCGCCAGCTCGTGTTGCGGGTGCGACGGAAGGCCGGGGTGCAGAACGCGCTCGACTTCCGGGCGGGCGGCCAGCCACCCGGCGATCGCCAGCGCGTTGCGGTTGTGCTCCTCCATGCGAATTGCCAGCGTCTTGATGCCGCGCAGGGTCAGGTAGCAGTCTTGCGGCCCGGCGCAGGTCCCCATGGCGTTTTGCAGAAAACCGATCCGTTCGGCCAGGCCGGCGTCACTCACCACGGCCGCGCCGCCCACCACGTCGGAATGGCCGTTGATGTATTTCGTGGTCGAATGCACGACGATGTCGACGCCGAATTCGAGCGGGCGCTGGAAATACGGCGAGAGAAACGTGTTGTCGCAGATGGCGATCGCGCCATGGCGATGCGCGGCCTCGGCCACCGCCCGAAGATCCACCAGGTTCATCAGCGGGTTGGTGGGCGATTCGATCCAGACCCCCGCGGCTCCGGCGGCGAGGGCCTCTTCCAGGCTCTCGGAATCCCGCAGATCGACGTAGCGCGCGCGAATCCCCTTGCTCTTGAACACCGCTTCGAACAGGCGGTAGGTGCCCCCGTACAGGTCGTTGTGGACGATGACTGTGTCGCCCGCCTGGAACAGCATCGCGACTGTGGTTTCAGCCGCCATGCCGGTCGCGAATGCGAACCCCGCCGCGCCGCCCTCCAGCGCCGCGAGGCATTCTTCCAGCGCCTTGCGCGTAGGATTGCCGCTGCGCGAATACTCGAACGGCCCGGGCTGGTTAACGCCCCGGAAGGCGAACGTCGAGGTCTGGTAGATGGGCGTCATCACGGCGCCCTGGTGGTCGGAGGGCCGGTGGCCGGCATGGATAGACAAGGTTCGGAATTTCATTCCTGGAGGCTCTCATTTCATTAGAGCATGCGCATCCCGCGAACCCGGCGGGATGCTCCGGGCTATTATAATTAAGGCGCCTGAGCGGAGGTTAAGCGGGACGCAAGAGCGCTTGCGGCGTGCCGGAAATGGCCGTCATAGCGCGGGCCGCCTCCGGGAATCGCCAAGAGAGGACCTATTGAGACGCTGGGCAATTGCGATGCTGGCTTTCGCGGCGCTCTCCGCTTCGGCCCAAACTCCCGATTCTCGGATTAGTCTGCGAGACCTGACCGGCGAAGCGATCGGTGGCAATCCGGAAATCCTGTCGGCCCGGAACACGTATGCGGCGTGGTGGCGGGCGCGGGAGAGCGGCCCGCCGGACCCCATGGCTTCCATGGAAGCCAACGCCGAGTTCCAGCGGTATCGGGCCGTTCACCTGGGCGTGATCTCGCGGTTGAAGCAGGCCTACTACCGCCTGCAGCACTCGTACGCTGCGCAGGATCTGCTGAGGCGCCACCGCGAGTTGTTCGAAGCTATCCTGCAAATGGCCGTGGACCGCTACTCGGCGGGGGTAACCGCCCAGTCGGACGTGTTCAAAGCGCAAGCCCGGATTGGCATTCTCGAGGCGCGGCTGGTAAAGCTGGAACAGGAACGCCGCGCCAGCGAGGCCGAAATCGACGCCATCCTGAACCGCGCGGCCGGAACTCCGGTCGGCCGTCCCGAAGATCTGAAGCCGAAGGAATCCGTGGCTACGCTCGAGGAACTGTTCGCTTCCGCGACGCGCCCCGGCGGCGATGCCGTGAACCAGCCGCTGCGTGCGCGGATCCAGGACGCGTACCTGGCGGCGCAGGCATCGGCCAAGCTGATGAAGATCTACGCTCAGGCGGTGGCCCCCAACGCCAGCCTGGCGCTGGAATCTTCGGTGCTGGCCTACGGCGCGGGGCGCGCGGATTTTTTCTCGGTGATTTCCGACTACGTCATGTCGTTCGATTACGCTATGGGTTACCTCGACGAGTCGCTGAACTACCTGCTGGCGCTGGCCCGCCTGGAAGAAATCACCGGCCGGCCGCTTACGGATGGCATATGAAAGCCGCTCGAACAATTGCAGTTACGGTGTTGATCGCCGCCGCTTTCGCGGGTGGGTATATCTACAGAGCCGTCAGAAGCGGCGCGGCGGGATCGCCGGAGAAGGGCGGGCGCAAGATCCTCTACTGGGTGGACCCGATGCATCCGGCGTACAAGTCGGACAAGCCCGGGATCGCGCCCGACTGTGGCATGAAGCTCGAGCCGGTCTACGCGGATGGCGGCGGCGCGCAGCCAGCGTCCCCGGACGCCATGTCCACAATGCCGCCCGGAACCATCCAGGTGTCGCCCGAAAAGCAGCAGCTCATCGGCGTGAAGTACGGCCAGGCGGAGATACGCGGCGGGACGCGGACTTTCCGCACCGTCGGCAGGGTGGTGATCGACGAATCCCGCATCAGCCGCGTCCGCACCAAGGTGGACGGCTGGGTCGACCAGGTGTTCGTGGACTATGTGGGCCAGAAGATCCAGAAGAACGCGGCGTTGGTGACGATCTACAGCCCGGACATGCTGGCCGCTGAAAGAGAGATGCTGCTGGTGGCCAAAGCGGCCGGCGGGACCAAGGACAACGCTCTGCCGGGAGCCTTCGACCAGAGCGAAGCGCTTCTTCAGGCCGCCCGCCGCCGTCTCGAGCTGTGGGGTCTGACGCAAGCGCAAATCAACCAGGTCCTGCGAACCGGCGAACCTCTGAGGAACATCACTCTCTATTCGACCGTGGCGGGCTACGTCACGGACATCAGGGCCACTCCGGGGTCCAGCGTCACGCCCGATACCGATCTCTACACCGTCGTCGATACCAGCCAGGTAACGGTTTTGGCGGACGTTTTCGAGTACGAAGTGTCGAATATCCGTATCGGCGAGAG
This sequence comes from uncultured Acidobacteriia bacterium, assembly GCA_903882645.1. Classification (GTDB taxonomy): domain Bacteria; phylum Acidobacteriota; class Terriglobia; order Bryobacterales; family Bryobacteraceae; genus BOG-224. The sequence goes on from CAIRXZ010000205.1 coordinate 4,092, forward strand.
GGCCCGGGTGTTTCTCCAGGCGCTGCCCGGGAAGGTTTTTACCGGGTTGATCCAGTACGTCCAGCCGCAGGTGGATGCCACGTCTCCCACTTACAAGGTGCGCCTGGACATGGGCAACCCCGGCTTGGCGCTGAAGCCCGACATGTACGCGGAGGTCGAGTTTACCGTAGACGTGCCGCCCAGGCTGACCGTCCCCGCCGAAGCGGTGCTGGACGCCGGTGAGCGAAAGGTCGTTTACGTCGATCGCGGCAACGGCTTCTTCGAACCGCGCCAGGTGCGCACGGGCGCGCGCGACAGCGATCGCGTCGAGATTCTCGCGGGACTCAAAGCCGGCGAGCGGGTGGTAACATCCGGCAACTTCCTGATCGATTCCGAGAGCCAGTTGAAGGCCCCGGCGGCCAAAGGCGCGTCCAAGGAGATCGCCACCGGCTTGGGCGACGAGGGCGAGAAGTAATGATCGACGCGATCATCGAGTTCTCCGCCAGGAACAAGATTGTCGTGTTCATCCTGGTTGGGGCGGCCGTCATGGCCGGGTTATGGGCCATGCGGACCGTTCCGCTCGACGCGCTGCCGGATCTCAGCGACACCCAGGTGATCGTGTACTCGCGATGGGACCGCAGCCCCGACATCATGGAGGACCAGGTCACCTACCCCATCGTGACCGCCATGCTGGGCGCGCCGCGCGTGAAGGACGTGCGCGGCTTTTCCGACTTCGGCTATTCCTACGTCTACATCGTCTTCAACGAAGGTACGGATATCTACTGGGCGCGCTCGCGCACGCTCGAATACCTCTCGGGCGTGCTGCCGCGGCTGCCGCAAGGCGTCACCACCGAGCTCGGCCCGGATGCCACCGGCGTCGGCTGGGTCTTCGAGTACGCGCTGTTGGATACAACGGGTAAGCAGAGCCTGGCGGACCTGCGCACCGAGCAGGATTGGTTCCTTCGCTTCCATCTCAAATCCGTTCCCGGCGTGGCCGAGGTGGCGCCGCTCGGAGGTTTCGTGCGGCAGTACCAGGTAAACGTCGATCCCGAGAAGCTCCAGACGTTTAACATCCCCATCGCCAAAGTGGTTGAGGCCGTGCGCACCGGCAACAACGACGTGGGCGGACGGCTGGTAGAGCTCGGCGGCGCGGAATACATGGTGCGCGGGCGCGGCTACGCGCAGACCACCGAGGCGCTCGGCGATATCCCGCTCGGGCGGAATCAGTACGGCGTTCCCATCCGCGTGTCGGACGTGGCGGAAGTGACGCTCGGTCCGGATATCCGCCGCGGCGTGGCCGACTGGAACGGGACCGGCGACGTGGTGGCCGGCATCGTCATCATGCGGCAGGGAGAGAACGCCCTCCAGGTGATCGGCCGCGTCAAGCAAAAGCTGAAGGATATCGAGGGCGGTCTGCCGCCCGGCGTCAAGGTGGTCACGGCGTACGACCGGTCCGATCTGATCTTGCGGTCCATCGATAACCTCAAGCACACGCTGACCGAAGAGCTGATCATCGTAGCCATCGTCATCCTGATCTTCCTGTGGCACGTTCCGAGCGCCATCATCCCGATCGTCACCATACCGGTGGCGGTGATCGTCGCGTTCCTGCCGATGAAGAGCATGGGCATCACCTCGAACATCATGTCGCTGGGCGGAATCGCCATCGCCGTGGGGGCCATGGTGGACGCGGCCATCGTGGTGGTGGAGCAGACGCACAAGAAGCTCGAGGAATGGGAACGCACAGGCCGCCATCAGGACTACCGCCGCGTGGTGATCGACGCCGTCAAGGAAGTCGGCGGCCCCAGCTTCTTCGCGTTGCTGGTGATCGCGGTCTCTTTTCTGCCGGTGCTGACGCTCGAAGCGCAGGAGGGGCGGCTGTTCAAGCCGCTGGCTTACACCAAGAGCTTCTCGATGATCGTCGCCGCGGTTTTGGCAATCACGCTCGATCCGGCCATGCGGCTGCTCTTCACGCACATGAAGAACTTCGAGTTCCGGCCGCGATGGATAGCTCGAGCGGCCAGCGCCGTGCTCGTAGGCAAGATTCGCTCCGAGGAGAAACACCCGATCAGCAGAGTTCTCATCCGTTTGTACGGGCCGGTGTGCGCCTGGGCGCTGCGGTGGAAGTGGTTCGTGATTGTCGCCGCGGCGGCGGTGGTGGCGTTCACCATCCCCGTATTCCGCCAGCTCGGGAGCGAGTTCATGCCGCCGCTCGACGAGGGATCGCTGCTCTACATGCCCTCGACCTTGCCCGGCATTTCGATCGGGCAGGCGCAGCAGTTGTTACAGACGCAGGACCGGATTATCAAGCAGTTCCCCGAAGTCGCCACCGTGTTCGGCAAGGCGGGGCGCGCCGAAACCTCGACCGATCCGGCGCCGCTCTCGATGATGGAGACCGTCATCGTCCTCAAGCCGGAAAGCCAATGGCGGAAGGTCGATACCTGGTACTCCTCCTGGGCTCCGGATTGGGCCAAGGGGATCTTTCGAAGATTCACGCCGGACCACATCTCGACCGACCAACTGGTCGAGGAGATGGACCGCGCGTTGAAGATACCGGGGACCACGAACGCCTGGACCATGCCCATCAAGGGGCGAGTGGACATGCTGACCACCGGCATCCGCACGCCCGTGGGGATAAAGATCTATGGGGCCGACACCCGGAAGATCCAGGAAATCGGAACTCGGATTGAAGATCTGTTGCCCAGCGTGCAAGGCACGCGCAGCGTTTTCGCCGAGCGCGCAGGCGGGGGATACTTCCTCGATTTCAAGTGGAACCGCGACCAACTGACCCGCTACGGCATCGGCATGGATACCGCGCAGCAGGTGGTGACCAGCGCCATCGGCGGCGAGAACGTCACCACCACGGTCGAGGGCCGGGAACGCTATCCCGTGAACGTTCGCTACATGCGGGATTACCGCAGCGACCTCGCCGCGCTCGGCCGCGTGCTGGTTCCGGGCTGGGACGGGCAGACCCAGGTCCCGCTGGCCCAACTCGCGGAGATCGAGACGGTAAGCGGCCCCTCCATGCTGCGCGACGAGAACGGGATGCTGACCGGCTACGTGTACGTGGATGTGGCGGGCCGCGACGTCGGCGGCTTCGTGGATGAAGCCAGGCAGGCGGTGCGCGACAAGATCAAGCTGCCGGCGGGCTACTCGATCCAATGGAGCGGCCAGTACGAGGCCATCGAGCGGGTCCGCGAGAGACTCACCGTGGTGCTCCCGCTGACTATCTTCCTGATCGTCATGTTGCTCTACGTCAACACGCGGTCGCTGACCAAGACTTTCATCATCATCCTGGCTGTACCGTTTTCGGCGGTCGGCGCGGTCTGGTTCCTGCACCTGTTGGGCTACAACATGAGCATCGGCGTGTGGGTCGGGCTGATCGCACTAATGGGCGTGGACGCCGAGACCGGCGTCTTCATGATGCTTTACCTGGACCTGGCGCACGACCGGGCCAAGGCGGAGGGCCGGCTTCGCAGCTTGGGCGACCTCCAGGAAGCCATCATGCAAGGGGCCGTCAAGCGCATCCGCCCGAAGTTCATGACCGTGGCCACCATGTTCCTGGGCCTGGTTCCGATCATGTGGTCGGCGGGGAGCGGGGCCGACACCATGAAGCGCATCGCCGCGCCGATGATCGGCGGCATCTTCACGTCGTTCCTTTTGGAACTGGTGGTGTATCCCGCGGTCTACGAGGTTTGGAGATGGCATTTCGGACTGAAACAAGAGCTGGCGCCGTTGCGATGAGGACCGCAAACGGTGGGAATTGAAGTACCATGACCAAGCTCGTTCTTCTCTTGATGATGATCTCGCTCGCTGCGGGCGCCGCCACGTTCACCGGCGTCATCACCGACACGATGTGCGGAAAAGATCACTCGATGATGAAGGTCGCGCCCGATTCCAAGTGCGTCCTGGAATGCGTGAAAGCCGGCGCCAAGTACGCCCTCTACGACGGCAAGGATGTATACGTCCTGAGCGATCAGAAGGCCCCCGGGAAGTTCGCCGCGAAGAAGGTGAAGGTCACCGGAACGCTCGACGCCAAGACCAAGACCATCCAAGTGGTTTCGATCGTCGCCGCCGCGGGCAAATGAAGCGCCGGGTGGGGCGGCCGCCCTCGTCGTCGGCCCGACCCCCAGGTGCTCTGACCGTAAGATTCGGTGCTATTGGCAAGTCGTTCGTTGGCGCGCAAGTACCCGTTCCGAGCCGCGACGGTAACGGAGCGGTTGCCGCCAAAGATACTCTATTGCGCGGTCGAAGACCTGGTTGGGCCTCTTGGGGTTGCATGCCTCGTTCAGGATTCTCGCCGGCGCAAGCCCCGCAGGGGCGTCGGAAAGTAGTCATGGCGCAAGCCATGGGAACAAGCGTGTAAGGCAAGCAGCCCCGCAAGGGGCGAAAGAACCGCTTAAGCAACCCGCCCCGGCCCCCCATCGTAGAATGGTTGCTATGCAAGGCGTCAGGTTCATGCGGATAGCGGCGTGGCCCATGGCGGCCGCCGTTCTGGGCACCGGCCTGATCTTCCTCGGCGCCGGGTCGGGCCAGGAGACATCCCCCAAGCCAATTCCCGTTCGAGTGATCATCGTCGGCTCCGCCGCGGAGGCCGAGAAGCTCCTGGAGCAGCTCAAAGGCGGCGCCGACTTCGCCGTGCTGGCGCGATTGAAGTCCACGGATGCCACGGCCACCGATGGCGGCTTCATGGGCAACATGGAGCCGTCGTCGCTTCGGGCCGAGTTACGCGACGCCTTGAAGGGCGTCGGTCCCGGCCAGATCTCTCCGATCGCCAAACTGCCTGCGGGCTTCGCCATTCTCAAGGTCCTTCAGCCGAACGAGATTCCGGATCTCGACGAGGCCGAACAGGCGCGCCAGTATGCCATCAGCCAGTTCGAGAACGTGCGGTACACCTTTGACATCTCCGGTCTCACGGAGACTGGGGCGGCCTTGTCTTCCTACCCCAAGCCGGCCGACTGGTATCAGGACTTGAATCAGGCTTGCCGGATCCGCGAGCTATCGCGGACGGGCGCCGAGGAACGCGCCGAGAAATATCTCAGCCCGGAGGCCGCGGCGCAGGACCCGAACCGGCGGCCGTTCGATGTGCTGAAAGCGATGGAAGGCTTGGGCCAGCTCCACGCCTACCAGGGCGACCTCGACAAATCGATCGAGATTTGGGAAGCCGCGTACCGGAAGGCCGTGACGGACCTGCCCCAGGCGGTTACGTACCTCGACGAACTGCTCGGTTTCGCGTATTATCACAGATCCGAGATGGCGAACGATGTGTACCGGAACCCGTTGGACAAGTGCATATTCCCGATGCGCCCCGGGTTCAAGTACGCGGATCCCGCGTATTCCGAGAAAGCCGTTCAGCATCTCTTGAAGGTCGCCGAGTTGAAGCCCGACGATCTCGAAGTCAGGTGGGTGCTCAACCTGGCCTACATGACCCTCGGAAAGTACCCGGACGGCGTGCCCAAGGAACACCTGCTGCCGCCCTCGGCGTTCGCGTCTTCCGAAGACATCGGGCGCTTCACCGACGTGGCTCCCGAGGCCGGGTTGAAACTGTTCTCAACGGCCGGCGGCCTGAGCGTCGACGACTTCGACGGAGATGGTTTGTTCGACGTGGTCACTTCGAGCCAGGACCTCTGCGCCTCCATGCACTTCTTCCACAACAACGGCGACGGAACGTTCACGGATCGTACCCAAAAGGCGGGACTGTCCAACCAACTGGGCGGGCTGAGCAACAACCAAACCGACTACAACAACGACGGATGCACCGACATTCTGGTGATGCGCGGAGGCTGGGAAGTCCCCCAACGCAAATCGTTGCTGCGCAACAATTGCGACGGGACCTTTACGGACGTCACCAAGAAGGCCGGCCTGGCGCAGTCGGCTACCTCCACACAGGCGAGCGCCTGGGCGGACATCAACAACGACGGCCTGCTCGACCTCTTTGTGGGAGTGGAGAACGGACCCAACCAACTCTTTCTCAACAACGGCGACGGGACGTTCAAGGATATCTCCCATTCCTCGGGCATCGACACCGTCCGGTGGGTGAAGGCGGTGGTGGCGGCGGATTACGACCACGATGGCTACATGGATTTTTACGTCTCCACCTATCGGGGCGACAGCGAGCTTTTTCACAACAACCACGACCTGACGTTTACCGACGTGGCCAAGCAAGCTGGCGTGACGGCGTCCGCGCATGGTTTTCCAGCGTGGTTCTTCGATTACGACAACGACGGCTGGCCGGATCTGTTCGTCGCGAGTTATTACATGTCGGTCGACGAGACCATAAGAACCTATCTGGGCCTTCCCAACCGCGCCGCCACCTTGAAGCTGTACAAGAACCTCGGGAACGGCGCTTTCCGCGACGTGACCGAACAGGTTGGGCTCGCCAAGGTTTTCATGCCGATGGGCGCCAATTTCGGCGACGTGGATAACGATGGCTACCTGGATATCTATCTCGGCAACGGCGACCCGAATTACTCGTCCGTCCTTCCCCACGTGCTGCTGCGCAACGAAGAAGGCAAGCGCTTCGTGGACATCACCGCCTCCTCGGGCACGGGCGAGTTGCACAAAGGTCACGCCGTCGCTTTTGCGGACATCGGTAACAACGGCCATGAAGATATCCTGACGATCATCGGCGGCGCCACCCGGGGGGAAAGCCACATGTTCCGCCTGTTCGAGAACCCCGGCAACAGCAACGACTGGATCCGAATCCACCTGGTCGGCGTCAAGTGCAACCGCCCGGCGATCGGCGCGCGAATCAAGGTCACGGTGAACAACGAGGGGCGCGGGACGCGGCCGATCTATCGCTGGGTCAACAGCGGCGGCTCGTTCGGCGCTTCGCCGTTCGAGCAGTTCTTCGGTCTGGGGCCGTCGGCGCGGATCGAGAGCGTCGAGGTTGAGTGGCCCGGGAACTCAAGCCCGCCGCAGACGTTCCTCAACGTCGAAAAGAACCAGGTGATCGAAATCAAGGAAGGCGCCCGGAATTACACGAAGCTGGTGCGGCCCAAGTTCCGTCTGGGCGGCGCCAAAAGGGCGGCGGGTTCTAGTCCGCGATAGCGGCCACGGGGTCGCGGCCCTGCTTCTCTTCCAGCGCCAGCTCCACCACCTCTTCCATGGATCTCACGAAGTGGGTCTTCATCTCGCCGATCTGCTCGCTCTTGAGGTCCTCGCGAACGTCGACTTCGTTCTCGAAGGGCAGAATCACCTCGCGCACGCCGCTGCGCTTGGCCGCCAGGACCTTCTCCTTGATGCCGCCCACCGGCAGCACCTGGCCGGTCAGAGTGATCTCGCCGGTCATGGCTAGATTGGCCCGCACGCGCCGGTCGGTCAGCATCGAGAGGAGCGCGGCCGCCATGGTGATGCCCGCCGAGGGGCCGTCCTTGGGGATGGCGCCGGCGGGGACGTGGATGTGGATATCGATGGTCTTGAAAACGTCGGGATCTATGCCGTACCTCGCGGCGCTGCCGCGCACCCACGTCAGCGCGGCCTGCACCGATTCCTGCATCACCGGCCCGAGCTGTCCGGTCATGATTAGTCCCTTGTTGCCGCCCGGCATGCGGCCCGCCTCGATGAAGAGCACGTCGCCGCCCACCGGCGTCCACGCCAGCCCCACGGCCACGCCCGGACGGCTGGTGCGCTCGGCCACCTCCGTATCGGTGCGGAAACGCGGGCTGCCGAGGTCCTTCTCCACCACCTCCGGCGTCACCTCGATTTTCCCGTCCCGCTTCCCTTCCGCGATTCGCCGCGCCTGCTTGCGGCAGATGGCGCCGATCCGCTGCTCGACGTTCCGCACGCCCGCCTCGCGCGTGTAGCGGCGGATGACGAAGCGCACCGCTTCGTCCGTGAATCCGATGTCCTTCTCCGCGTCGAGACCGTTCTCCCTGGTCTGCCGGGGGATCAGGTAGCGGAAGGCGATGATGGTCTTCTCCAGCTCCGTGTAGCCTTCGAGCGGAATGATCTCCATGCGGTCGCGCAGGGCGTCCGGCACGGGGTCGAGCACGTTGGCCGTGGTGATGAACAGGACCTTGGAAAGATCGAAGGGCACGTCCAGGTAGTTGTCGCGGAAGGTCGAGTTCTGCTCGGGATCGAGCACTTCGAGCAACGCCGACGCCGGGTCGCCGCGAAAATCGCGGCCCAGCTTGTCCACTTCATCGAGCATGAACACCGGGTCGTTGGTTCCCGCCCGCCGCAATCCTTGAATAATCTGCCCCGGCAGCGCCCCGATGTAGGTCCGCCGGTGGCCGCGAATCTCGGCCTCGTCGTGCATTCCTCCCATCGAGATGCGCGCGAACTTGCGGCCCAGGGCGCGCGCGATGGACTTTCCGAGCGACGTCTTTCCCACTCCGGGCGGTCCCACGAAGCACAGGATCGGCCCCTTCAGCACGGGCCGCAATTGCAGCACGGCCAGGTAGTCCAGAACGCGGTCCTTCACCTTTTCCAGGTCGTAGTGATCTTCGTCCAGGATCTCCGCCGCGCGTTTCACGTCCACCTGCGACCCGGAGGAGACGCTCCACGGCAGGGACGACATCCATTCCAGGTAGGTGCGCGTCACGCCGTACTCCGGCGATGCCGGAGACATCCGCGAGAGGCGGCCCAGTTCGCGCAGGGCTTCCACCTTGACCTCCTCGCTCATTCCGGCGGCGTCCAGCTTCTTGCGCAGGTCCTCGGTATCGCGCGACGATTCGTCGCCTTCGCCCAGTTCCTTCTGGATGGCTTTCAACTGCTCGCGCAGGTAAAACTCCCGCTGGCTTTGCGAAAGCTGGCCCTGGACCTGCGATTGAATCCTGCCGCGCAGCTCGAGCAACTCCAGCTCGCGCGTCAAGTCGCGATGAATGTCGTTCAAGCGCGCGCGCCCATCGGGTTGCTCGAGCAACTCCTGGCGCTCGGCGGGACTGAGCGAAGGCACGTTGCCCGCGACGTAATCCGCCAGCCGGCCAGGCTCGCCCACCTGCGCCGCCGTCGAGGCAAGGTCGTCGGAGAGGTTCGGCGACGCCTCCACGATCTGCCGGAACAGGCTGACCACGTTCTGGCGCAACGCCTCGACCTCCGGCGTGGCCTCCGGCTCCACCTCCGGAATGCGCTCCACGAGCGCCTTCAGAAAAGGCTCCGTCGAGGTGAACTTGCCCGTGCGGATGCGCGCGATGCCCTCGCAGAACAGCAGGAAGTTCTCCTTGGGGGCGCGGATCGCCTTGTGCATCACGCACACGGTCCCAACTCTGTAAAGATCCTCCGGGCCGGGGGCGTCCACCCGCGGATCGAGTTGCGAGACCACCGCGATGGTGCGATTCTCTCCCAGCGATTGGACCAGCGCCACCGAGGCCGGCCGTCCCACCGTGATGGGCAGCATGGCGCCCGGAAAAATCACCGTGTCGCGCACGGTGAGCACCGGCAGCTCTTCAAGAGACTCCTCGGCCTTCACGACCGCTACTGTCTGTTCTTCTTCGACGGGCATGGCGAATATTATCAGTGTACCCCTGCCGCCTCTTGCACAGGCGCCGTTCAGAGCCGCGGCCGTGAGTACCCACGTCGCGAGACTCGTGTTGTTTTGGCAAGAATACTCCGGCTACATGACGCTGGCGCGCCGGGGTTAGCCCGTTCCTCTGCTCCCTCCGCGCGCGAACTCCGGGAAGAACACAATCCCGATTGCAAACCGGTCCTCTCCGGACGGTTTTCTCTGCGCCTCGGCGTCTCGGCGGTAGATTCTTGGCTTTCTCCGCGTCTCCGCGTCTCCGCGTCAAATGTATGGTTGCCTGTTTGGCTCCGGCTCCGCCGGGTCGGGGAGCGGTTTCCCGCGCTAGTGTGCTGTCCCTTCTAACTCTTGACAGTCCCAGGTGGGGCCGTGGGGCAGCCCTTTCAGGCTGCGGACCCGCTTTCCAGCGGGTCCATCCGGCTGAAAGCCGGTGCAGGCGAGATTGCGCGACCCACACTCATTGTCAATTCTTACAAGGGGCAGCACGCTAGCGCAACATCGACGGCCGGAGACCTACGGTTCGAAGGGCCACACCGCGGTCGTGGTATACCCTCCATCCACGGCGATCACCTGGCCGGTGATGTAGTCGGAGCCTCGGCCCGCGAGAAACACGGCGAGCGGGGCGACGTCCTCCGGCGTTCCGGGGCTCGGGTTCGCCTGGCAGCCTTTCAGCCACTGCAACATCTCCGGCTCTTTTCGGCGTTCTGCCGCCTCATGCCAGCGCATCGCAAAACAAATCCAGTTGCGGGTTTTTCGAACGCGTGTTCTGCGAGGACTGCTTCAGAACGCAGTCCTTCCCCAGATGAGCCGCCAATCGCTCAATGGAAACCTGGCTAAGCACATCCGCTGTGATGGGGCGCTTTGCATCCCAGAACACAAGTGATGAAAGCAGCCCCCGCGCTGGCGCCGAATTGAGCAAGTCGGCCAACAACACGGCCTCGGATTCTTCGTTGCACCCGAGAAAGTACGCCGTGTCATCCAGCATGACCGCGCGCCCCAGGCGCGGTCCGATCACCCTAAAATCGAGCCTCTTGTAGAAACCGGAGATTGCCACCTTCCACGGCGCGAACGAGTATTCCCCTATGCCGAAGACGCAGAAACGCGGACGTTTCTTGTAGATGATGCTCGCCCTGTTATCGAGCCACTCGGCATGAGCGAGCAGGTATCGCCACGTTCTCGGCGCGGCGCGCGCGATCGGGGATGTGTCCTCGCCCACGCTGCGCTGTGTTACCAGCACCCAGCGCTCGCCCGCTCTCCTTGAGCCGGCCACTGCGGAACTCTTGAGCAAGGGATATACAAACTCATCCTCGATGTCCACGCTTTCGCCGAATCCGTTGACCAGCTTTCCGTCCCGTTCCGTGAATTCCATCACCCTGGCGCAATCGTGCTTTACGCCGGAGCGCCAGGTGTAGCCCGTCTCGCCCCGCAGGAATCCCCACTCCGCGTATCCCTCTACGTTGGAAATCAGCAAGCCGTTACGAAAGCCCAGATGAGTGCACTGCGAGGCCGGCTTGAAGTCGTCGTGTACAATGCACGACTGGTCCTTGCCCCGGCCGTTGAAGGACGCCACAAACAGGCAGGCCTCGACTGCCGCCCCGAAGTCCCGCTGGGCGTCGATAGGGAAGATATGACAGTCGCCCATTTCCAGACCTTTTCTCCAGCAATAGCCCATCACTTTTCGGGCGACTGCGGTCTTGCAGAGCATCGCCAAGGTTGCGTCTTTCCCCTGCAACGCTTCGCTGAGGCGGATCAGCATGTACTCGGAAATATCGAAGTTGCTCTTGCCGGTCACGGCATCGAGGCCCGCATGGTTCTGAAAGTTCGATTTTTCCGGCAGATTGTCGCTGCCAACGCATCCCAGAGTGGAATTTGTTACCCAAGGCGGGTTGCCCAGCACCAAAAGCGGTTGAGGAAGCGAAGCGACTACGGATGCCCAATCCATGTCGAAGAAATTCGCGCGCTCGACAGAAACCTCAGGGGCCCCGGTTACCTGATCGAGAAGCGAGCGAGCCATCCCGACATAGGCGGCGTTGATATCGAATCCCTTTGCCATCGCCGCGTCCCTGAAAGTCTCGACAGCCGCCTTCAGGAAACTCCCCATGCCGCACGTCGGCTCAAGAATCGACTGCGGCCTGACTAGCAGCCAAGCGAGTACGCGGCACGAGGCGTCCGCCAATTCCGCAGGCGTTTGGTAGTCGCCATATTCTAGCTTTTTCCCGGCTGCGCTCATCGCACTCTCACGATCCCTTCAACGGCCCCGGCTTCGGCAATGATCCTGGAGTATTGCAGTCGCCATTGCAGCGCGTTGGAGATGGTGAGATATCCCTGCTGCATGTCGGCTCCGCCCAGAAGCTCCTGCGCGATCGCATGAGCCTCTATATCCTCCACCGGCAGCATCTTGTCCATCATGAAGGCCACCACATCGTCCTCATTTCCGTCGCCATCGAGGACTTGACGCAGTCCGCGTGTCATCTGATAATCCGCCGTACGCTCCTTTTCGACAAAGATCGTGTGTTCGATCACAAGCGTACCCGTATGATTCTGTGCGTCGTCGGTTTTGTTGTAGACGAATACGATCAAGGCATAGCCCAGCCCGAAAATCTTCTGCCGCGCGGACTTGAAAGGGCACGAGGACTGCGGCTGCCTGATGCTGGTCGCCTTCATATCCACACCCAGAACCGGGAAATCGATTCCACTCGCCGAATTCCCCGCCGTGAACGCATATCCCGCCGTGAGAAAGGCCCGGAACTTGTGCTCAAGGTACGTGCCGACCGCTTTTCCGTCCGTGGCCCCATACAGGCTCGGCTCTGCGTGCTGCGATTCGATCTCGGCAAACCGCCGCGCTTCCTGGCACAGCGATTCAATCGTCAGCTCTATCGGCACTCGCTATTCGGCTCCTTCTCCGAAGCTGCAAGAAAGACTCTTCGTTTCACAGTATAGCGATTAGCTCGCTTTCATCGTCGGTAATCGGCGGGTTTGCCGTCCCTGATTAGCTATCGGGGTTCAGAGCGGCAGTTTCGTCAACTCCCACACATTTTCCTTGATGCCCGCTTCCATGGTGGGCGGGTGCAAGCGTTGTTGTTTCGGCGGCAACGGACTTTTCAGGCACTACCGCCGCGCCCGTCCCCTACGGTTCGAAGGGCCACACCGCGGTCGTGGTATACCCTCCATCCACCGCGATCACCTGGCCGGTGATGTAGTCGGAGCCTCGGCCCGCCAGGAACACGGCGAGCGGGGCGACGTCCTCCGGCGTTCCGGGACTGGGGTTCGCCTGGCAGCCTCTCAGCCACTGCAACATCTCCGGCTGCTTCCACATCTGGCGGTTCAGGTCCGTGATGATGAATCCCGGCGCAATGCAGTTCACCTGGATGTTGTATCGCCCCCATTCCGCGGCCAGCACCTTGGTCAACTGCGCCAGCCCGCCCTTGGTTATGGCGTACACGGTAAGGTAGGGCAGTCCCACCAGCGACATCAGGCTTCCGATGGTGATGATCTTTCCGCCCGCGCCGCGGGCGATCATTCGCGCGCCGATCCTCTGCGTCAGCCGCACGATGCCGTTCAGGTTAGTCTCCAGCATCAGACGGTACTCTTCCTCGGAGTACTCCTCGAAGCGCTTGCGGATATTCGTGCCGGCCACGTTGACCAGAATGTCCGGAGCGCCCACCGCCTCCGCGACGTTCGCGACCGATTGCGGATCGGAAATATCCAGCCGCACCGCGCGGCCTCCGATTTCGGCGGCGCGCGCCCGCAGTTCCTCCTCCGACCGGGCCGCCAGAATCACGCTCGCGCCGGCCTCCGCCATCTGGCGCGCAATCGCCAGGCCGATTCCGCGGCTCGCTCCCGCAACCAGGGCGGTCTTGCCTTCCAATGAAAAAACTCGCACCACCGCATTATAAACGGCGGCGGGCAACGGCAATCCTGCCACCCCCGGAAGGGTGCGCGACAAGAAAGTGAAGATCGAAGACTGTCCGGAATCCAAGCTCCGAAGGAGCGGAAGAGAATAGCCCACGGCGCGAGCCGTGGGAGGAGTGCGAAATCGATCAAGCCCCGGCACGGGGCGAAAGAACGCTCTTCCGCCCCCTCCGGGGGCTGCGGGTCACTCTCGATCCCCAGGGCTTGCGCCCTGGGCTACTTTCTTTCGCCCTGGCGGGCTATAGAGAAGGCTTGAGTACCAGCTACGCCTAGATTCCTGCGAATCACGCCAGCATTGGAGATTCCGCCACATTCATGTCGCGCCCCCCCGGAAGGGTTCTGCCCAAATCGCTTCGCCCCCAGCTATAATGCGGATTACAACCCCCCCAAAGCGGCAGGATGGTCCGTGTGCCTTGTATCGGAGAGCGGTACAGGCGAATACCCTTATTTGATCTTCCCCGCCAACTGCGCGCTCAGCGCAACCGGGTCCATGTTGTCGGCCGTAATCGAGTAGCCGGCGATGTAGCGGCCCTTGCGGATGAAGCACAGCTTGCCCAGGTACTTGTCGCTGGTTTGAAACGCTTCGTCGCCGAGCTTGGCCGGAGTGTTTTCGGCGAAACGCTCCCGAAGTTGCCGCATGACCGCGCCGGCCGAGTCCGGCGTGTCTTCCAAAATCACGAACGCCTTGCCGTACTCGTATTGCGCCACGTAGCCGCGCTTCAGCGCGCGCAGCCCCAGCACGCTCGTCGGCGAGAGCTTCAGCGACTGCTGCCCCTCCGTGGGGAACCACGCCAGCGCCGGCGGCAGCGCTGTGCCGCCCTCGATGATTTTGTCCAGCGCCGCCGCCCATTGCTTCAGCGGCGCCGTGTAGTCGCCTTCGGGATTGGCCGCGATCTCCGCGTAGTACTGTCCCTTGGCGAAAATCAGCCGCCGCGGCACGATCTGCCCGCCCGTTCCGACTTTGTATTCCGGCTGCCTCGGGTCGCGCGTGGCGCTGAACCAGCCGTAGGCGTTGTCGGCGTCGCCCATGTCGGAGATGTCGATGACGAACGTTGTTTCACCCTGCTTGCAGGTCACGCCGCGCATGGTCTGGAAATTGTAGGCGAAGTAGCCCTCGGAATTCCCGTCCATGTACTCGTACAGGTTATCGCTGGTGAAGAAGCGCGACGGCCCATCCTGCGTCCACCCCGGCGCCAGGCCGCATGAAGGGGCGGCCGCCTTTTCGTCGGCGGCCGCCAAAACGCATGCCACGAGGCCCAGCCCGCAAACGAGCCGCATCACGCAAATAGCTCCTGGGCGCGCGTCAGCCGGCTTGCCACCTTCACGCCGTGCGGGCACACCACCGTGCAGCTCGGGCAATCGCCGCACCGCACGCTGGCATGTTCCGGAGGCAAAGTCTTGAAATGCTCGCGGCCCAGGGCGAACTGCCCGTATCCGTCGGCGTACATCGCGTACCGGAGCACGTCGGCGACCGGCAGCCCCTGGCGGCACTGGCCCTCGCACTGCCCGCACATGTTGCAGTAGTCCGGACGGATGATTTCCCTCGTCACGGCCAGCAGCTTCTGGTCCGCCGCCCCGAACGGCTCCGCCATGGCTTTGATGTTCTCGTCCAACTGGTCGTTGTCGGTCATGCTAGGAACCGTGGTGTGCACGTTGGGGTTGCGCACCACCCACTTGATCGCCGCCAGTTGCGAGCCTCGCGGTCTGGCTGGCCCGCCTCCTCCACGCCGTCCTCCACCCCCGCCGCTGGTGATCTTCATCGCCACAATGCCCTTGCCCGCCTGCGCCGCCTGCTCGATGGCGGCGGTGACGGAGGCATCCATCGCATAGTTGTAGGTCACCTGCATCACATCGATGTTCGGATTGTCCGCGCCGAACGGCAGCATCTGCGTGTGCCCGGCGTGCGTGCTGAAACCCACGAACCGGGCCTTACCGGCCTTCTTGGCGGTCAGAAGCGCGTCCATCAAGTCGTCGGTGACCGCCCCGACGCTCCCCTTGCCATGCAGATGCCAGATGTCCACCCAATCCGTCCCAAGCTCCGACAGGCTCTTGTCGAGCTGCGCCAGCGCGCCGGCCTTGTCGTTCGCTTCCGTTTTGGTGGAGATCACCACGCCCTTGCGCATCTTCTTCAGCGCCGCGCCGACCATCCGCTCGTTGTTGCCGCCGGAGTAGCCGCGGGCCGTGTCGAAAAACGTGATCCCCATGTCCGCGGCGCGTTCGATGACGCTGCCATCGGACGTGATCATGCAGCCGAAGCCGACCGAGGTCACCTTCAGGCCGGTTTTTCCGAGGATCTTGTATTGCAGCGCCGGACCCGAAGACGGGCGGGCCGGCGTTGCCGGAGGTTGCGGTTGACCGGCGTCCGTGGATCGGGATGCCGAGGCGGCGGCCGGCAAGGCCAAGCCAGCCGCCAGGAAGCTGCGACGCGACGAGGGAGTGTTCATGAGTATCTCCAGGGACAAAAACGATGCTAACATCTCAATTCTATACCGTGTGGGGGATCTTGCCAACATCGTTTATGAGCCATGCGTGGCAGGATTCCACATTTGTGCAATGTCGATGTGGTGTATACTGACACCAATGAGGATTTCAGCGGGGAATTACCCGCTTGAGGCGCCCCAGATTAGTGTAAACGGGCCTGCAACTTAGGAGGAAGACGATATGGCAAGCATTCCGCGCAGGAGTCTTTTTCAACTGGCCGGAGCGGCGGCGTTGCTGCGAAGCCGCATCTTATCGGCCCAACAAACACCGGTTCCCGGCCAGCAGCCGCCAGCCGGCCAGCCGCCAGCCGCCCCGCCGGCGGGCCGCGGCCGGGGCTTCGGAGGCTTCAATGTAGCGAATTCGGAGCCGTTCCCGCCGCTCGAGCGGCGCGCCAGGGTGGCGCTCATTCAGGGCGAAGACCGGCGCAAGAACGTCTACAACGCGCTGCTGGCCGTGGACAAGGACCTTCAGCCGAAGTTGAAGACCCGGAAATACGTGGTCATCAAGCCGAACTTCGTCAGCACCACCAACCAACTGGCGGGAAGCCACGCCGATGCCATGCGCGGAATCCTCGATTACCTGTCGGAACATTTCAAAGGGACGGTGGTGATCGCGGAATCGTCGGCGGGCAACACCCAGCAGGGTTTTGAGACCTTCAAATTCACCGCTTTGCCGGCGGAGTACAAGAAGCAGCAATTGCGGCTCATCGATCTGAATGCGGAAGCCAGGTTCGAGCGGATCACCGTGCTCGATAAAGACTTGCACATCGTTCCGATCCGGCTGGCGGCCCGGTTGCTCGACCCGGAGGCTTTCGTGATCTCCTCCGCCATGCTGAAAACCCACAACACGGCTATCGCCTCATTGTCGATCAAGAATATGGTGTTGGGCGCGCCCCTGCACCAGGCGCCCAACGAGACGCCCGGGTGGAACGAGAAGCGCAAGTTCCACGTCGGCATCCGCCAGACCCACTACAATATGATGATTACCGCCCAACGCTTGGCGCCGAGCTGGGGCGCATCGGTGATCGACGGCTACGAGGGCATGGAAGGCAACGGCCCCAGCATGGGGACGCCGGTACCCTCCCGGGTGGCGATTGCGTCGGCCGATTTCGTCGCCACGGACCGCGTGGGCGCCGAATGCATGAGCGTCGACCCGGAGTGGCTCGGCTACGTGAAGTACTGCGGAAACATCGGCCTGGGCCAGTTCGATCCCGCCAAAATCGACGTGCTCGGCGCGAAAATCGCCGACGTCAAGAAGCCCTACCGCATGCACCCGATGATCGAGCAGGAGCTGAAGTGGCAGGGTCCGACCACCGAAATCACCCCCAACCTCGGTTGGGTCACCCCGCATAGCGACGCCCAGTCGGCGTAGCCGGCTTCAAACAGTGAGGCAGGCCCCCTGGCCTGCCTTCTTACTCGGCCAGACCACCGCATTTCGTGGTGTGCCTCGTTCTCACTCCCATCACCGGCAGCCCCCGGCTCAAAATCCATTCACTACAACTTACAATTTTTTATCCCATTCAAACCAAACCACTTACGCGATCCGCTTACCCCGCCCCAGCCCGCTCGCCTGCTACTCTCAGCTTGGAAGTACCTATGTCGTCTATCAAGCAAAAACAGGCCAACCAACAAAACGCGCTAAAGTCTACCGGCCCGCGCACCCTTCAGGGTAAGGCCGTCTCCCGCTTCAATGCCCTCAAAACCGGCATTGACGCCGAATCCCAGACCATCCCCGGCGAAGATCCCATCGCCTTCGAGAACCTTGCCCAGGAGTACCACCAGCGCTGGCAGCCCGCGCTCCCCGAGCATTGCGTCCTGGTCGATATTCTCGTCCACGACGATTGGCAACTCCGCCGCCTGCGCAAAGCCGAAGCCCAGATCTGGCGGGAACGCAACCCGCATAACAAGCCATGGAACGGCTCCGGCGGGAACGATTTCGCCCGCCTCCAGCGCCGCACGGATTCCACCGAGCGCAGCTTTCGCCTCACCCTCGAAAAACTCGAGTCCCTAGAAAGTGGGGCGGACCTCCCGGTCTGCCTTCCGGATTGTGTTCAACCCGTCGACCCGGACCTGTCCAAACCGGAACCCCTTCCCGATCAGTCACCTACCCCCGGAATTGGGTTCGTTCCTTCAACTCCTGCGGCAACCTCGAATCGGCCCCCTTCGAGCCTCCCCAGGCCCCCAATCGTCGCGATTTCCACCTGCGGATCGCCTGTCTTGGCCCCGAAACCCCCGCTCCGGGCCTGAAAGGCCCCTCGGAACGCGGCGCAAAACCTCACCACGGCCGATCTTTCGCCCGAAGTGTGTCCGCCCCGGGAAACTGAGATCCGATAGCTGAACGCTGAGAAGCTGTGAAATAATCGCGAAACGCAGGAGAAACCGCCTGCGCTACCTCCGGAAGTACTGTGTTTGCGGTGGTGGGGCAGGCGGTTCCGCCTGCCACTGCCCGAGCCGCTGGGCTGCCACTGCCAAAATACGTCACCGTGATTCCGAACGTTTACCAGGACCTATGCCGCGCTGGATGGCAGGCTGAAACTTCCCGGTTCGGGCTCCCGTAGTGGCCGCTTCCGGTAATCGGGGAAGGGGCGCGGCGCATGACCGTCGCGGCCGGCCCATCTATGCGCAAACAGAACTCGTGTTCCGCGGGAGCGGAGCAAACCGCCGATGAGTTGTTCCGTCGCTATAGTCCGAACCGGACGCTCACGTTGCTTTCCCCGGGAACTCGTTCGCAATCTGCGCAATCTTCCGAGCGATATCCTCCACTGGGAGAATATGATCTATATACCCGGTTTTTATGGCGCTCGCAGGCATATCCGACCACTCGGCTGTGTCGGGCGCCTGTGCGATAGTAATGCCGCCGGCTTCCTTGATTTCTCTCAGTGCTTCCGCCCCATCCGCATCCAGGCCGGAGACAATGACAGCGACTAGTTTTCCGCCCCAGTTCCGCGCCAGAGAACGCAGGAAAACTGTGATCACGTCGGGCCATCCCTTGGGTTTTGATAGCGGCCTCAGACGGAACTTTCCACCAAGAACGTGCAGGTCGCAATTTGCCGGGACGATGAAGACATGATTGGGCTGAATGGGTAAGCCTTCCGTGATCAGCTCAACCGGCAGTTTTGAGGAGTGGGGAAGAATCTTGTGGAGCGCGGCGGACGTTCTTCTTATGTGATTAACGACGACTATTGCAGCCCCCGTCTCGGGCGGCAGGTGTCTTAGTAACTGGACATAAGCGGCGGAGCCGCCGGCCGAGCCGCCTACGCAAACGACAGGAAAGTCTCTTGCGAAAGAGTTCATTTGCTCGCTCCCGCCCCTTTCCGATTCGCAAGTTCAACGTACACGGAGCGCCTGAAAGGAGGACCGCCTCCGACCTTCATTATCTACTCTTCCTGCGGGGAAGATGCGCTGCAAAGGTGGTTCCTTCCTCTTTACTCGATGTCACGGTGATCTTGCCGCCGTGGGCGGTCACGATTCCTTTGGCGATGAAAAGCCCGAGGTCGAGCCTGGCCTTCTCGCTTTGGATCGGATTCTCATCCTCCTCGCGCGGCAGCGGGTCGAAAACAGTTGCGATAGCATCGGGGGAAATAGCGCCTTCGGTATGAACGGAAAGGACTACTTCGTGTCCCGCGCCTTGCGCCGCGACGTCGATCGCGGAGGTCCTCGATCCGTGCAGGACCGCGTTGCCGATCAGGTTTGACAGAACCTGCCCGACGCGGGTGCGGTCCCAATCCCCTTCAAGGTCGCCGGACGTTTCGATCGAAATTCTCCGGTCGGGGTGCGCTGCCTGAGCTTCCGTTGCGGCCTCCTGGACAGCGGCTCCCATATCCATCGGAGCGGGCGCAATCGGCAGGCCCTCGAGGAGACGGATGCGGACGGCATCAATCAGGTCGGAAACGAGCCGGTTGACGA
>CAIRXZ010000206.1 GCA_903882645.1 uncultured Acidobacteriia bacterium
AGTAATCCCCAACTTTCGTCGGCCGCGTTTTCCATGCTTCCGCACCCTGAAATCAGAGTACGCAAAAAATGAATAGAAGTCAATCATTATCTTAGCGCTTATGGGGGTCCGCCCCACCACTTATGCAGGTGTTCATTTACGGGAAAAGTTTGCGGCATTAGGCCTCCGGCCTGCCATGCCCGCTTTCTTGCGGGCATATGTCAGGCATTGAATTAGGAGGATGCCGCCACGAACGCCGGCATAGCAAGCCGGAGGCTCCACGAAGGCGCATCGATGCCTACGCTGGTTTTTCGACCCTGCCCATCCGCGTCCCGCCATCGCCGTCCCCTCGCGGCCAGTTGACGTGAGGGGGACGTCGCCGCGGTAATGTTCCACAACGCCGTTTGGGGCCAATTACGAGGTCGCCGAGGCGGCCGGACCATACGAGCTTTGTACGAGTGGCCGACCATACGCCCAGAGATCTCTGGTCGGTTCCCACAAGCGCGTTTATGGGGAGCCATCCCGGAAGCTGGGGAACAAGGAAGCGGAGTTGCCCCTGCACACGCTGGCACGCTCGGATTGCCTGGGCCGGACGTCGGCGGCCAGCTGCTGACCACCAATCAGTCTACCGTGCGTGTACAATCGTAGTTCTCAAGGCAAATGACGACCGGACCGGAGTCTGATATAGCCATTTGTTCTACCACGAAGGCACCGAGGCGACCATGCCCGTCCCGATGATGGCTAAAACTCCCGAACCTCGTCGCCGCATCATGCGCGCGATCAGAAGCCGTGACACGCAGCCAGAGCTCATCGTAAGGCGATTGGCCCACCGGATGGGCTACAGGTTTCGGCTGCACCGGAAGGATCTGCCCGGCAGGCCGGACTTGGTCTTTCCAGGAAAGCACAAGGTGATCTTCGTGAACGGCTGTTTCTGGCATAGCCATAATTGCGGCAGCGGCGCGCGGCGGCCCGCGCAGAACACAGCCTACTGGAATCAAAAACTTGCCCGCACCACGGAGCGCGATAAAGCTGCGCTCGCGGCGTTGACGGCGCTAGGCTGGGAGGTTAGTGTCTTTTGGGAATGCGAGCTGCAGAACCGGAAGGCCGCCGCACGCCGGTTGCGTGCTTTCCTGCGGTAGGCGGCTCGCCCGGAGATGGCTGAATCGATGCGAACGGAACTGAAGGCCTGAAGAAGATGCCCAAGCAAGACGAGACCCTCTACTTTGATGTCAGCGCAGGCTTGAAAAGGGTACTCGGGCGAGAGCTCATAACCGATGACGAAGTCGCGATTTTTGAGCTGGTAAAGAATTCGTTCGACGCAGGTGCGGATACCGTCCACCTGTACTTTGGCGATGCCAGCGTCCTGGTTGCGGACAACGGCTCAGGCATGACGTATGAGGACCTGACCAAAAAGTGGCTGTTCGTGGCGTATTCTGCCAAGAAGGAAGATGGCGCAGCGAGCGACTTCCGCAACGTCATCGCGGAAAGGCACCGCTACGCGGGCAGCAAGGGAATCGGCCGGTTCTCGTCCGACCGCCTTGGGGAGCTCATCGTTCTCCAAACTCGCGCGAAGCGTGACAAGACCAAGACGGTCCATCGCCTAACGGTGAACTGGGAGCGCTTCGAAAAGGATGACAAAGAACCTTTTAAGGAAGTCCCCGTCACCTACACGCAGACCCCCGCCTTTGACCTCCCAAACGAGCTACGGAGATTCGGCGCGGGCCTCAGCCACGGCACCGTGGTCGGGGTGCAAAAGCTCCGCCGCCAGTGGGATCGTCCACGCATATTGGCCCTCAAGGCATCCCTCGCAAAACTCATTAACCCGTTTGGTGACAAGGGTGACCGGTTCAACATCGTGATAACCGCCCCGGCTGAAGAATCCGCCGACAGGGACGTCAAGGCGACCGCCTCGAAAACGGCGGAGGGGGCCCTTCCGAGGTACATTGTCAACGGTCGCGTTGGGAACTTCATCTTCGAGACGCTGCAGGAAAAGACAACGTTCATTCGCGTTTCGATTGAGGACGGTCACATAAATACCTCTCTCACGGATCGCGGTGAGTTGATCTACAAGATACGCGAACCAAACCCCTACAAGCGTCTCGACAAGTCAGGGTTTCGCTGCGAGATGTATTACCTGAACCAGTCCGCGAAGGTCACGTTTGCCCGGCGCGTCGGGTTGCCATCCGTGCAATTTGGATCGGTGTTCCTCTTCAGGAACGGGTTTCGCGTCTATCCCATCGGCAACGACGGTGACGACTGGTTCGGCTTTGATCGACGGAAGCAGCAGGGGTACAACCGATTCCTCGGCACGCGCGAGGTCATCGGCCGAGTTGACGTGTATGGGTCAGACGAGGATTTCCAAGAAGCATCCAGCCGTAACCAGGGGTTGATTCGCACACCGGCAGTCCAGCAGCTGGACAAGGCCGTAATGGATCACTGTCTAAAGCGCCTTGAAAAGTATGTGGTACCCGTTTCATGGGTCGACAAAGCCGACGCCACCGCCGACGACCTTTCGCGCCTCCTCACCGATCCTGGGCGCGCCCGCGTCTCTGCTGCCGTTGCCAATCTCGTTGACAACGAGCAAGTCGAACTCTTGGACTACAGCAAGCGCCTCGTGAGCCTGATTAACGAGCGATCAGGCGAGTTTGAGGCGTCCTTGGTTAGTATTCGGTCGATCGCGGAAAAGACTGGCGACAAAGCGCTTATAGCTAAGGTTACGGCCGCTGAGAGGCGTTTTGAGCAGCTTCGCAGGTCAGAAGCCGAGGCACGGCAGATCGCCGACCGCGAACGGGCCTCCGCGGAGGCTGCGACTCAGCGGGCGGAAACGGCAGAGGCGGAAGCCGAAACGGAACGCCGACGCTCGCACTTTCTAGAGAGCATCGTCAACGTAGACACTGCTACCATCTTGAACCTTCACCACCAGATCACCATCTACGCCGTCGATATTGCCCAGCAGATCGAGAACTTGCTGTCCGAGACAGCGGGCGAAAAAGCGGTCCCGCGCGAGACGATGCTAAAAGCAATCGAACAAATGGCGTTCTTAAACCGCAAGGTACTTGCGGTAACCCGTTTTGCGGCCAGGGCCAACTTTAAGCTCGACTCCGAGAAAATCGAGACTGACTTAGCCGCCTTCATTTTCGACTACATCGAGCAGATCGCGCGAACCACCGGTAGTGCGCGCATGCGAATCCAAGTTGAAAACGCGCACCCGGGGCTGAAGATGCGGTTCAACCCGATAGACGCCTCCATAGTCGTCGATAACATGGTCAGCAACTCCAAGCGTGCCAAGGCAACCGCGGTAAGGTTTGACCTGTCACCGCTTGACAAAAACGGCCTTCAGGTGCGTGTCACAGATAACGGTCGAGGCATTGCTCCTGGAACCAACCGGGACCGGATTTTCGAAATGGGGTACACAACCACACAAGGATCAGGCCTGGGGCTGTATCACGTCCGGCAAGTGCTCGGCGAAATGGGGGGCAGCATAGAAGTCCAAGACGACGCCCCTGGGAAAGGGGCGACTTTCCTGATTAAGATCGCAGGGAGGAAACCGAATTGAGGCTCGACTTTAACGTCCTATGGGTGGATGACCAACCGAACCGCGTGGACGCCCAAATCAAGCGGATTGCGAAGAGGATGGAGGACGAAGGGTTCCAGTTTAACTCCACCGTATGCAAATCCATAAATGAGGTGCGAGAAAAGGTCGGTGCTAACGTATTTGCCGACCAGATAGACTTGATCCTCGTCGACTGGGACCTGGGCGGGAACCAGCAGGGCCAACATGCCATTGCAGCCATCCGGGAAGACGTCCCCTACAAGGATGTCGTGTTCTACTCAGGCCAACCCGCCGACGAGCTTAGGAAGCTCGCCTTCGAGGCAGGCGTCGAAGGAGTTTACTGTGCCAACCGCGAAGACCTCGTTGATGAAGTGCTGGGCGTGTTTGACTCCCTCGTGAAGAAAGTTCTCGACCTGGACCACACGCGCGGAATCGTGATGGGCGCGACGAGCGACATCGATTTTATGGTTAACGAGTGCCTACTCGCAATACAAGCCCGGTCCGACGACGACGGTAGGCAAGCCTTGCTAGCTCAGGCGAGGGGGTTTATCGAGACCAAGATTAAGGGGCTGATGGAACTCGCCGAAAAAATGGGAAAAGCTAAAGATCTTGCTGAGCTTTTCGAAGCGCACTTGGTCTTTACGGCATATGATCGCCTGCGGGTTCTCGCCGGGGCGCTCGATAGCCAGGCATTTCAGGCCCACAAGGGCTACAGGGAATCGGTCACCTCATACCAACAGGATGTGGTGCCAAAACGAAATGCGTTGGGCCACGTGGTCCGCGAATTGCGAGGTGAGGCTTATGTACTCGTCGATGGCAAAGGGGAGGTGTACACGCTGGACACTACGCGCGACCTCCGCAAATTGATCCTAGGGCTACGCGCCGACTTTAGAGGCTTGCGGGACGCCCTGCGAGTGGCTGGCGCAGGCACGGTCGCCCCCGACGCTGCCAGGGGCGAGTAGGTCAGCCAGCATCTCGCCGAACGCCCTCGCGACAAGCGGGGGGACCGCATTTGCTACTTGCGTGAATCGCGGAACTTCTTTGCGCCGCAAATGGCCGCCAGTCGTATACTTCCCCTTGAAAGAAAACCAGTCCGGAAACCCTTGGAGCCGGGCGTTCTCTCGCACCGTCAGCGTTCGTGGCTCTGAATAATGAAGCAGGTCATCGGGAAGGCTTGTGATAGTTGGGGCAGGGCGGTCAGGATCGAGTACGCGCAAGGCTTTCTTTCGCAACCCGAAGCGATCGCGGACGTCACCACTGATGCTCGTGTTCAGCCGCCCCTCGGCGTGGCTTAATTCGATAATCTCCCGAAACCGTTCTGTAATCTCCTTCGAGTGTCGTGCTAAGCGGAGGTCCGTCGGAACCACCTGGCCTGCGCCCATCAGCTTCTGGAAGTGCGTTAGGGGGCTCGTGTAGGCTATTTCGTCAAAGCCGCTGGTCTCAGGAGAGGGCTGCGTGCCGCCTCGCGAGACCTCAAGGTCCGAGATCGCCGCCCAGGACGACACCGGAACCTTGAGCCGCATCGAGCGAAGGAACGAGGGCAATCTATTCTTTAGTGCGTCGAACGGGCTGCCGGAAGAGACGCCCGGCGCTGTCGCGAGAAGAAAGTACCGTGTGCGACGCTGCGGCACGCCGAATTCCGACAGCGCTAGGAGCTCCTCAAATACATCGTATTTTGCGGACAGCTTCCCGCGAAGCTTATCGGAAAAGTTCTTGACGCCCGCAGTCCCCTCAAAGTCCATGGTGAATCCGCGCACGTTCTCGATGAGAACCGCTTTAGGTTGGAGGATATCCACGAGCCGCAGGTACGAAGTGAATAGCTTGTTGCGCGGGTCATCGAGCCTGCGACGGCCCGCGCTGGAGAAGCCCTGGCAGGGCGGGCCGCCGACCAACAGGTCGATTTTCCCCTCCAGTCGCTCTAGCTCCGCCCCGTGGTCGGCCAGCAGCGTCCCGATTGTAATCGGCTCCTTCGGGAGCCACTGCGGCCAGGTAAACTTGAATTTCGATGTGCGCGAGAGCAGGTTCGCGCGAAGCGTCGCGAACGCAAACCTATCGTGCTCAATCGCGAACCGCCCATTCAGGCCCGCTTGCAGAAGCCCGAGCGAAAGCCCACCGCAGCCCGCGAAGGCGTCAACAAAGGTCAGTCCCTTGCTTTTTGCCTGAGGCATGCCCCGACCAGCCCGTCGTTTCTCCACTCGCTCATCACCTCGCATGACACTTCCGTCACTCTTCCTCCGCGTTTACTTGGAAGCCGGACCTTTCCAGCACTCGGTACGCATCCTGGGAGGTGATGGCGATGGCCTGCAGCTTTGTAACAGCAGCGAGCACCTGACGGATGGGATAACGCCTACCGCCAATCACTGTCGAGTACTTCTTGATGCGGCCAGGTTCGCGCCCGCTCATGGCCTGGATAAAATCCTCCCGGCGCTTGCAGAAGGTCTTACCCCTAAGCGTGAACGTGACCGCTGCTTCCAAAAGCTCGCCTCCCACCGCTTCGGACAGTCATCATACTACATCTCATACTGCTACACAACAACGTACACGTGGCACCCTTGAAACCCCGGCGTGCATAAACTTCTTTCAAATGGATCGGGTCGGCAAAGTCGGGCAGATCAGGAACGCCAAGTCGGCTTGTAGACGCCGATTCGTTGTACTCCGCGCGTATCACGCGACACTCGGAAACAGGTCGGATTTCGGCCCCGCGGGCCATATGTGTGAGCGCCTACGACGCACGAGACCCGGGGTTTATGCGATTGCGTGGTCCCTTGGCAGGGTCATTGGGATGACGGCCCGTTTTCATCCCCTCCTGTGGCGAAGCGTGGCGCCGCCGCTGGCATTCACCGCAACTTTCCCAAAACAACTCCTTTCTTTCCCATCACTTACCCCCGCCCGATTTCAGACTCGATCCCCTCCCCGTGCTACTTCTTAAAGCGGAAGGATATCCCCATGCCGCACCCCCAACACACCGTCTCCCCCGAGCAGCTCGCCGCCAATCGCGCCAACGCCGCCAAGTCTACCGGCCCGCGCTCCGCCGAAGGCAAGGCCCGCTCCGCTCAAAATGCCCGCAAACACGGCTTCACCGCCACCAACTTCGCCGTCGTCCGCCTCGAAGATCTCCAGGACGTCGCCAAACTCACCGACGACCTCGTCGCCCTCCACAACCCCCAAAACTCTCAGGAACTCTTCGCCCTGGAACGCATCGCCCTCGCCCAGCAGGCCCTCCTCCGCTCCGCCCGCCTCGAAATCGGCCTCTTCACCGTCTGCCTCAACGAGTCCTACGACCCCCTCGGCAAGCCCATCGTCCTCATGAACGAAGAACTCGCCGGCAATGGCGATATCCAAATCACCCGCGCCCAGAACCGCAACTTCCTGATGGGTGAAGGCTTCCACCGCATGGCCAAACGCTCCAACGCTTGGCCGCTGTTCCTCCGCTACCAGGCCCAGACCGAGCGCCTCTACCGCCGCGCCGTCGAGGATTTCGAGCGGATCAAGGCCCTGCGGGAAGAATTACCAAACGAAGCCGATTCGGAGGCCCAACCCGAACAAACGGAAACCACTTGCGCCTCCGGCGAAACGGCTTCGTTTCCCCCCGAGACCCCCGCCGCCGCGCCGCCCGCGCCCCCCTCTCTTACCGCCGACGACGAACTGCCGTTGGATCCCTCCACCCGGCCCACCGCCCGGATCAACCAGGAAGGCGAACCCCTCGATCCAGGCCACGTTCCGAACCCATGGGAGCCGGACTACGCTGCCTATGTTGCCATCTGTAGATCGCCCGCAAGCCGAAGCGCGGAGCCGCCTTTGGCTGAAAGCTGAAAGCCGACAGCCGGAGAAGGTGCTTTCGGATCGACGCGCATCTCGGACATTACCCGAATTTGACAATTCCCCCCGTGTACCAGTACGCTAGGAATGTTACCAACAACAGTCGGAGAACGTGTGTCAATGAGTACCGAGTTTCCCTCCAAGAACGGCATTGTCCGGCGGTGGCACGTCATCGACGGCGAGGGCGTGGTTCTTGGCAAGCTGGCGACCAAGGCGGCTATGCTGCTGATGGGCAAGACGAAGCCGTGCTATACGCCGTTTCTGGATACCGGCGATCATGTGGTGGTCGTCAACGCCGAAAAGGTCCGGCTCACCGGCCGGAAAGAAGAGAAGAAGGTATACCGCAGTTTCACCGGGTATCCGGGCGGATTGACGGAGAAGAGCTTCAAGCGGGTCCGCGCGGAAAAGCCCGTCCGGATTGTGGAAGATGCCATTTTCGGCATGCTTCCGAAAACCAAGCTCGGCAAACAGATGATTAGAAAACTGAAGGTCTACGCGGGTGAGCGGCATCCGCACGCGGCGCAGAAGCCTGCCGCGCTGGCCGTACAGTGACGGAAGGCATATTTTAGTGGCAGCGACGATGGTTCAGTATTTAGGTACGGGGCGCCGCAAGAGATCGGTGGCCCGCGTGTTTTTGCGGCCCGGCAAGGGCGAGATCAAGGTCAACGACCGCTCGTTCGAGAATTATTTCCCCACGGAGAGCTCGCGCGCCGTGGTACGGCAGGCGCTGGCGGCGACCGAAACGGCGGACAAGTTCGACCTGCTGATTCTCGCGCAGGGCGGCGGCGTCGCCGGCCAGGCGGGCGCGGTCCGTCTGGGCATCGCCCGGGCCTTGGTGGAATTCAATGTGGAGTTGCGGCCGAAGCTGAAGAAACTCGGCTTTCTGACCCGGGACCCGCGCCAGCACGAGCGTAAGAAGTACGGACAAAAGGGCGCTCGCAAGCGGTTCCAGTTCTCCAAACGTTAAGGTTCCCGTGAAGCCTGGAAGGTGGTAGCGCGTTGCCGCCCATTCTTCCAGGTTTTGCGACATGCGCGGGGGCCGGGACAGCCCGGCCCCCGCTTTACGTGACGGCCCTCCAGTCCGCCGCGGCCGCGCAAATCTCGCTTTGGGCCGCGCGGCGCGGTGCGGACTGGTGGTGGAAGGCCAACCCGGAGGGCATTGTCCCTCACGGCTCGACTAGGAGGTAGTTTGCCCGCAATATCGATGAAGGAATTGCTCGAAGCAGGCGTTCATTTCGGGCACCAGACCAGGCGCTGGAATCCGAAGATGAAAGAGTACATCTTCGGCGAACGCAACGGAATCTACATTATCGACCTGCAAAAAACCCTGAAGATGTTCAAGGACGCCGCCCGGTTCGTCGGCGAAATGGCCGCTCAGGGCAAGAACGTTTTGTTCGTCGGGACCAAGCGGCAGGCGCAGGAAGCCATCGCCGAGGAAGCCGTCCGCTGCCAGATGTATTACGTGAACCAGCGCTGGCTGGGCGGCCTGCTCACGAACATGCTGACGGTGCAGAAATCGATCAAGCGGCTGAAGGAACTGGAAGCCATGGCGTCGGTCGAAGGCGGTTACGCCGGCCGGCCCAAGAAGGAAGTGATCCGGCTGGAGCGCGAGCGCAAGCACCTGAACCAGAATCTGTCCGGCATCAAGGACATGCCGGGGTTGCCCGACGTGGTGTTCGTGATCGATTCCAACAAGGAAGCCATCGCGGTCAAGGAAGCCAGGCGGCTGGGCATCCCGGTGGTTGCGATCGTGGACACCAACTGCGACCCGGACGAAGTGGATTACGTGATTCCCGGCAACGACGACGCGCTGCGCGCCATCCGTCTGTTCGCCAGCAAGATCGCCGACGCCGTCGTCGAGGGCCGCGCCCTGGCTACCGAACAGGACTTCACGGCCGACAAGATCGTGCAGGACGAAGCTCCGTCGGAAGAAGGCATGGCGGCCTACACCGAATACGTAGACCCCAAGTACGCCGAGAAGATCATGGCGGAGAGCCTGAGCCTCGAAGCGGCGGATGCCGCCCAGGCGCCGCAGCAGCGTAAGGGTCCCGCTTCCGAGACCGCCGAAGCGGCCGCCGAGCCGGTGGTGGTGACCGAGAGCGGAGATTAGAGCGTTTTCTCCGAAGGACCTCAGAATTATGGAAATAACCGCGGCACTAGTAAAAGAACTGCGCGAACGCACGGGCGCGGGCATGATGGAATGCAAGAAGGCCCTGGTGGAAGCCAGGGGCGATAGCGCCGAGGCGGAAGTCATTCTGCGCAAGCGGGGCATCTCCATGGCCGGGAAGAAGGCCGGGCGCGTCACCAGCCAAGGGTTGATCGGCAGCTACATTCACGCCGGCGCGCAGTTGGGCGTCATGGTGGAAATCAACTGCGAGTCCGACTTCGTGGCGCGAACGGACGTTTTCAAGGAACTGGTCCACGATGTCGCCATGCACATCGCCGCGGCCGACCCGCGTTACTTGCGGAAGGAGGACGTCCCGGCGGCGATACTCGACAAGGAGAAGGAGATCGCGCGCGACCGGGCCAAGGCCGAAGGCAAACCCGAAAAAGTGCTCGACCGGATCGTGGAGGGCCGCCTGGTGAAGTTCTACGAGGAGGTCTGCCTGCTCGATCAGCCTTTCGTCAAGGAAGCGACGCTTACCATCGACCAACTGGTCAAGACCAGGATCGCCAAGCTGGGTGAGAACATCGCCATCGCGCGGTTCGTCCGTTTCAAGGTCGGCGACGCGGCCGTGGAGGCGGGCGGCCCGCCCGCGCAGTAGGATGCCTGGCTACAAGCGCATTCTGCTGAAGCTGAGCGGCGAGGCGCTGGCCGGCGGGGCGGCGTTCGGAATCGACGCCGAACGCGTGAAGGAACTCGCCCGCGAGGTTTCCGGAGTAGCGGGTGCCGGCGTTCAGCTCGGCCTGGTTGTCGGCGGAGGCAACATCTTCCGCGGCGTGGCCGCCGCGGCCCAGCGCATGGACCGCGTAACGGCCGACCAGATGGGCATGCTGGCAACCGTGATCAACTCCCTGGCCCTCTCCGACGCCCTGGAACAGATGGGCGTTCCGACGCGCGTTATGAGCGCCATCGAGATGCGCCAGTTGGCCGAACCTTACATCCGCCGCCGCGCCATCCGGCACCTGGAGAAGGGCCGCATCGCGATCTTCGCGGCGGGCACTGCCAACCCGTATTTCTCCACCGACACGGCGGCCACGCTGCGGGCGCTCGAGATCAAAGCCGAAGTGATCGCCAAAGGCACGCGCGTGGACGGCGTGTACGACAAGGACCCGCTGAAGTTCCCCGATGCGGTCAAGTACCCCGATATCGGCTATCTCGAGGTGCTTGCGCAGGGGCTGGGAGTCATGGACGCCACTTCCATCGCGATGTGCCGGGATAATAAGTTGCCCGTCGTCGTTTTCAATCTGAACACAAGTGGCAATATAATGCGTATGGCGATGGGCGAGTCCGTTGGTACTCTGATTCACTAGCCGAGCCGGCACGCCCCCGGACGGCGTCTTGGAGATTGCCTATGAAAACAGAACAGCCGGCGCCAACCCCCGGCGCAGCGTTCCAATCGGTGAAGGAAGTCGAAGCGAGCTTAAAGTCGCGCATGGATAAAGCCATGTCCGACTTGCAGCACGAGATGGCCTCGATCCGCACCGGGCGCGCTTCGCTGGGAATCCTGGACCATATCCGCGTGGACTATTACGGGTCGCCCACGCCGCTCAACCAGGTGGCCAACCTCCACGTGCCCGAACCCTCCCTGATTACCATCCAACCGTGGGACGTCTCGCAGATCGGCCCGATTGAGAGAGCCATTCGAGTCTCCGACCTGGGTCTCAATCCGTCCAACGACGGCAAAATCATTCGCCTGCCGATTCCGCCGCTCACCGAGGAGCGCCGCAAGGAACTGGTGAAGCGGCTCCACGGCATCGCCGAACACCATCGCGTCGCCGTACGGAACATCCGCCGCGACGGCAACGAAGCGGTCAAGAAGCTGCTGAAGGACAAGAAGCTGGCCGAGGACGACGAGAAGAAGGCCCTCGACGACACCCAGAAGCTCACTGACGCCTACATGCAGAAAATCGACCAGGCCGCCAAGACCAAGGAAAAAGAGATCCTGGAGATTCGGTAGAACGGGCGCCGGGGGGCCGTGCGGCTCCCGCCCCGCCTTGTCTCCTGCGCGGTTGGCGGCGCAACTCGCGCCATGCCATAATGCGTGTTCGTCCAAGGAGGCCGGAGAAGCCGATGGAGCGAGTCTGTTTCCTTTTGCAGGTGCGCCCGGAGCGGCTTGCCGAGTACAAAGAGCGGCACACACGGGTCTGGCCCGAAATGCTCGAAGCGCTCTCCAAGACCGGCTGGCGCAACTACTCCCTGTTCCTGCGCGACGACGGGCTGCTCATCGGCTACCTGGAGACGCCCGATTTCCGGGAAGCCCTCAAGGGGATGGAAGCTGTGGAGGTCAACGAGCGCTGGCAGAGGGAAATGAAGCCCTTCTTCACGTCTCTCGCCGGCCGGCCCGATGAAGCCATGACGCCTCTGGAAGAAGTTTTTCATCTGGACTGAACGGACCCCACGCTATGTCGAAACAACTTGGGATGCCGGTCCTCGATCTCGCCATCATCGTCGTCTACATGCTCACGATCATGATGATCGGCGTCTGGTCGACGCGGCGAATGAAAGTGACCGGGCAGGTCTTCTTCCTCGCCGGACGCTCGCTGCCGTGGGGAATCGTGGGCGCGGCGCTGTTCGCGTCGAACATCTCGACGATCCACCTGGTTGGCCTCACCGCATCCGGGTACAACGAAGGGCTGGTGTGGGGCAATTTCGAGTGGGCGGCGGTCTTCACCTTGGTGCTGCTGTCCCTGGTCTTCGCCCCGTTCTACTTCCGCAGCAGAATCTCGACGCTGCCCGAGTTTCTGGAACGCCGGTACAGCCCCGCCTCGCGTTCCTTTCTCGCCTTCATGGCCATCATGGCGGCGCTGTTCATCCACATCGGCATGAGCATCTTCGCCGGCGCGGCGGTGTTTCAGCGATTTTTCGGGATCGACGTCCTCACCTCGATCCTGGCGGTCGCGGCGGTCGTGTCGGTTTACACGATCCTCGGAGGCCTCCGCGCGGTGGTCGTCACGGAAACCATCAACACGGTATTCCTGATCGCCGGCGCCTGCACGATCACGGTATTCGCCATGCTGGCGCTTCCCAGCCACGGCATTCACACCATCGCCCAGTTCAAGGCCGCCCTGAAACCGGACCAACTCTCCATGCTGCAAACCCACAGCAAGGCCGGGCTGAACTGGTACGAGGTGCTGCTGGGCTTTCCGATCCTCGGCATCTGGTATTGGTGCACCGACCAGACCATCGTGCAGCGGGTTCTAGGCGCCAGGAGCGAACGCGACGCGCAACTCGGTCCGCTGCTGGCGGGTTTCCTGAAGATCCTCCCGGTGTTTCTCCTGGTGCTCCCCGGAGTGATGGCCTACGCGCTTTTCCGCGGCGAGATCGGAACGGCCGCCAATCAGACCCTGCCGGTGTTGATCAATCGACTCATACCGACCGGGCTGAAAGGGCTGATTTTCGCCGCCGTGCTGGCGGCGCTGATGAGCGCGGTTTCGGCGGCGTTGAACAGCTCGGGCACGCTGGTCGCCGTGGACATCGTGGGACGCCTCCGGCCCGGCATGGGGGACCGCGCGCAGGTCGGGATCGCCCGGATCAGCTCTGCCGTGGTCATGGTTCTGGCGGTGTTGTGGTCCACGCAGGGCGGCAGGTACTCGAGCATCTTCGAGGCGATCAACGCGATCGCCTCCGACCTGGCGCCGCCCATCACCACGGTCTTTCTGTTCGGCGTGTTCTGGCGCCGCGGAACGAAACAGGCCTCGCTTGCCACCCTGGCCGGCGGGTTCCTGGCGGGGGCCGTCTGCTTTGTCTTGGACCTGCCGGCGTTCGGGTCGGAGAAACTCCTCACGCACGGGCTCGGCATTCCGTTCCTCATGCAGGCCTGGTGGTTGTTCTGTCTCTGTTGCGGCATCTTCGTGGCGGTCAGCCTGCTCACTCCGCCGCCCGCGCCGGAGAAAGTCGACGGCCTCACGTGGGACCATCCGCTGCAGGTGATCTTCCACGGCCGGCCGGGCGGGAGGCCGGACCCAAGGGTGCTCGCCGCGGTCCTCGTCGCCATCATGGCGGCGCTCTATTGGGTGTTCCGGTAAGGCGGAGTTTCCGCGCGGCCCCACAGCGGCGCAGCGTAGGGGCCGGGCCTGCCCGCCCCGCGGTGTTCCCGCATTCTCAATCCGCTTCAATCGCCGGCAACCGCTCTCACGTTCGCGGCTCTGGACGCGCATCCGAGCCGCGAACGTGAGAGAGTGGGGTTGTCGGAAACTTCGCAGATCCTGCCGATCGCGGCGCACTCGGGAACAGCCCCGCCTTTGGCGCTTGACGAGCGGCGGCGGCCTTCACTCTTCCGTCCCGAGGCGCAGGGACTCGGGGCTGGTGTGGGGAAGGAAACTGGCGGCGACGAATTCGTCCATGTATCCGGGCAGGTCGGCCAGGTCCACGTAGGTCATGCGGCTGACGTAGCTATGCATTTCGGCGAAGAACGCGCGCGAGAGCAGCGCGAGCGCGGCGCCTTCCAGGGAGCCGTTGTCCACGTAGCTGTAAAGGCCAAGCGGCATCCCGGGCAGCAGTCCGATGCCCAACGCCGCCGGGAGGTTGAGGAAACGGCCGAAGTTCCCGGAAACGATCACCCGCTCGATCGCGGGCGCGCCGGCTCCCAGGCATCCCGCCAGCGAGCGGATGCCGGCGAAGACCGCCGCCTTGGCGCGGATGAGGCTGGCCAAGTCCCTCTCCCAGAGAGCGACTTTCCCGTCCGCGGAGAGCGCGATGGCCGGACCCCACTTGCCCTCCGCGCGGAAGCGGGCGGGCGCCCGGTCCGTCAGCCGGCCGGCGCGGTCGATCCATCCGGCGCGAAACAACTCGTCGGCCAGGGCGATCAGCCCCGAGCCGCAGACGCCCCGGACCCGGCCGCCGCCGATGACCGAGAGTTGCATCGCGCCGGTCTCCGCGTCGATTGCGGCGCCATCCACCGCGCCGCGGTCCGCGCGCATTCCACAGCGGATTCCGCCGCCTTCGAACGCCGGTCCCGCGCTGCACGCGCACGCCAGTGCGAACTCGGCGCCGCCGAGGACGATTTCGCCGTTGGTGCCCAAGTCAACGTAAAGCGCCGTACCGCTGGAGCGGGAGAAGCCGGCGCGCGCGGCGCCTGCCACGATGTCGCCGCCAACCCACCCGCCGGCGGCCGGGGCGGTGAAAACGGGAGCGGGATCGCCTCCGGGCCATCCCAACGCGGAAGCGCGGGCCGGAGGGAAGGCCAAGGCGGCCGGCTCGGAAGGAACACGCCGAATTCCGGACGGATCCGCTCCGAGCAACAGGTGGATCATGGCCAGGTTGCCGGCGACGGCGTATCCGCGGATGCTCGCCACATCGGCTTCGCCGGCCTCGGCGGCTTCGACGATCATCGAAGCCACCGCGCCGCGGACCGAGGCCGCCAATTCGCACGCCGAGCCTCTTTCCGCCAGGACGATCCGTGAGATAACATCGGCACCCCTGGCGATCTGAGGGTTGTAGGCGCCCGCTTCGCCGACAATCACGCCGTCGGAGAGCCGGATCAGCAATAGCCGCAGGGTCGTGGTGCCGATATCGGCGGCGACGCCCAGATCGCCTTCTTCGCCGGACGGGACAATCGGGTCGAGCCTGAGCGGCCATGGCGCCCATGCCTCCAGCGGCGCCATTCCCACATTGCCGCCGCCGGAGATTAGCTTAGGGAGTTGGGCCTCCATCAGCGGCTGGACTGTCAGCGGGCCGTGCACCGGCGTGAGGCACGCCAGGGCGTGGGGATATCCCGATTCGCGGTGGAGCACGCGGTACTCGGGGACTTGCCCTTCCAGAATCCGCACCAGGCACCGGCCGCAGGCTCCACGGCCGCCGCACTCGGCGCGCAACGGCTCGCCGGCCAACTGCGCCGCCTGCCAGATCGTGGCGCCCTCGGCGACCTGCGTCGATTTCCCCGATGGAGAGAACCGGACCGAGTGAAAAGTCATTGGCTACCGGGCCCGCATAGGCTCCCAGACGTCCCGGAAGAACGGCGCGATGTCGGATGCTTCCTGCGGACCCACGATTACGCGCCAACCGTCGCCCATGGCGTCTTCCAACTCGCCCGAAATGGGGGACGCGTAACCCGGAATGATCAACGTGCGATGCGATACCCGGTCCACCGCGCCTGTCTGCCGGAGGGATTTCGCCACGCGGTCGCCGGAGAGTTTCCCGGCCGACCAGGCGGTCAGCACGCTCAGCCCTTCGGCGTCCACCACGGCGAGATGAGCCGCCACCCCGGAGGCCTCCACCTCGGTCGAGACGATGAAGTAGGTCAGCGAAAAGTTCGTGGTCATCAACAGTGGCGAGCGGCTGTCCGGCTCGCCGAGGGGATACACGCCGGGCTCCATCTGCAAGGGCTTCTGAGGATCGGTGTAGATGTTCTGCCGCAGCGTCCAGAGAGGCAGCCAGGTTTCGCCGCCATGGTCTTCGATGGCTAACACAGAGGCGAACTTGGTGATGCCCAGGACGGCCTTCTCGAATTCGCCGCGGCCCGCCCGCAGAAAGACCGGATGACCCAGGCCGGGGTGGACGCGGTCGAGCGCGCCTCTGCGGATGGCGGACAGGCTGTGGTGCAGAGACCGAAGGTCCGCGCCCGGCGGCTCCAGCAGGATATCGCCGACGCCCGCGCTGGAAGCCGCCGCCGCCGCGGAGGCGAGGCCCGCCAAGTCCGCGCCGGCGACCACCAGCGGCACGCCCAGCCGCGCGGCCAGCGCGAAGTATGCGGCCGGCGCCGCGCCCGCCGGTGGGACGATCAGCGGACGCTGGTCCTTGATCGGCTCGGCGATGGAAGCGGCGCCTTCCGGCGTTGCCGCCAGCACAGCTACCGGGAAGCCGCGCCGGGCGGCGGCCGAGGCAGCTTCAGGCGCGCCGGGCGCTTCCACAATCGCGACGCCATCGACCCGGAACGTTTCTCCCGCGCGCGCGATGCTCACTCCGAGCCAGTCGTTTAGCAGGGCGCCGCACTCGGCCGCGGACAATCCTCGCGGGTCCAGTATGCGGAACAACCCGGGACGCCGCACAAAAGTCTTCTCGTGGCGGAAGAAAACCGTCTCCTCGCCCACGGTGACGGCGCGCTCGCCCCGGCCGATGGTCACGCCGCGGATGGGAGGCGCCGAGGCGGCGCCCAGGGCCGCGCGCGCTTCCGGGGATGCGTCGGGGCATTTCTCGAGCGATTCCCGGCCCGCCGCCAGCTTCATGGCGAACGCCAGGCAAGTCGGGTAGCCGCACTTGCGGCAGTTAGTATTTGGAAGCAGTTTGAAGATTTGCAGCCCGGTTAGCGGCATGAGTCGCCTCCCGGCGCGGGATCGCCGAACCAGCAGTCCAGTTGCGTCCGCAACCGCGCGAGCGTCTCGGGATGGCGCAGAACCAGGACCTCGGCGCCGGCCTCGATCAGCGCGAGCGCGGTGGCCAATTCCCAATGGATGCCACGCCGCCGCTCGTCGCCCCAGCGCGGCTCCTGGCGGCTGGATGCTTTGGCCTCCTTGGCCTTCCATGCCTCCTCGCCCGCCAGGCAGATCATGGGAGCGTTCAGCATGGCGTCGCCGCCAAGGGCCGCCAGCCTGATCCGTTCCATCACCGAGTACGTGTACTCCAGGCCGTACCCAAGCCCGCCGGTCAAGGGGTCGATCAGCGTGCGGTTCATATCCACGCTGGCATCCGCGAGGAGAATGTTGAGCTGCTTGGCGATGTTCATGTCGATGGGGCTTTCGGCCACCAGGATATGCCCGTACGCCACCGCCACGGCGGCCAGCGTCTTGTAATCTTCCTGGCAGGCCGAGTGAAGCGCCAGCCCCTCGCCCTTCGCCTCTTCCGCCACGCGCGCCAGCACGTCGTTCTGCCGCGGGCCGGCGCCGGGACCCTTGACGATCAGCGGAACGTCCACGGCGTCGAGAACGGCGCGGACGTCGGCGGCGGCTTCTTCCGGCGTCCGATTGCCGCGGTCGGGGTGCGTGCCGCAGAGGTGCAGCATCACCAGGTCGGCGCCGAACTCGCGTAGCGCGCGCCGCGCCGCCGCGGCGGGGCTTCCCAGCACGCCATCCCACGGCCCCCGCGCCGCCTCCGCCCAGCGCGCCGGGTCCACGTCGGTAATTTCCAGCGCGAAGGCGGGGCGGTGGGGAAAAACCCCTTCAAACGTGTGCAGCGGCAGGCCGTTGCCGCCGCCGACTGTGACCGGCTTGCGGCTGCCCGAGCCGAGCGTCACCGCGCGGATGGCGCCGGCCCACTTTTTCGGTTTCAACTCCAGACTCATGTCGCGTGGTCCTCAGATCATCTCGCCCATTTCCAGCGCGGGGTGTTCCACCGCGGCCAGATGCTCGATCAATGGCTCGAGCTCGGTGCAAACGGTCTCGTCGGCGATCTTCTCATACAATCCCGGCTTCCCGATCTCTTCGCAGCGCTGGCGCAATTTGTCGCCCAATCGCTGCTTTACCCGCGAAGTCGTCCACACCAGGCGAGCCAACCCGCCATCGCCGCTAATGAATTTCCGCGATAGGACGTAGAGCGTGCCGATGCCGATGAACCCGGGCGTCTGTTGC
The DNA here is from genome assembly GCA_903882645.1 of uncultured Acidobacteriia bacterium. Lineage (GTDB taxonomy): Bacteria > Acidobacteriota > Terriglobia > Bryobacterales > Bryobacteraceae > BOG-224. Next base: position 18,017 of record CAIRXZ010000206.1, read on the forward strand.
CCGCCGCCGGTCATCTCCGCCAGCGAGGAGAACGTCATTCCCACGGGAGTCTGCCCGGCGTACTCGCGATCCACGATCATGATCCCGCCCGTGCCCGGCAGGACGCAGGCGATGCACTCGAAGCATCCGCACGAAGTCATCGGGTCGTTGATCATCGAATAGGCGGAGAAGCGCTCGAACACGCCGTTGGAGGCGTTGCGGATGAAATCGTTGATGCCCTTCCACTGGCCCAGCGCCGGGTCGATGGCGTCCCCTTTTCGCACCGGCAGGTTGCCGCCCAGGGGGTTGATTTCGTAGGCGGCCTTCCCATCCAGCCAGTTGTAGGCGCCGCACAGCCCCAGCCGCTCCGGCGTGATGATGCAGACGTGGTTCGGCGCATAGCTTTGGCACAGGGCGCAGGAATAGAAAATGTCCACGCTCTCGTCCGTGAGGGCGCCCATGCGCTCGTCGCGCTGCTGGTACGCGGCGGCCGCCGCGGGGTAGAGCCGCTCCACATCTTCGGCGTTGGTGAACAGGGTAACCTGCACCTTGTCCACGATGGCCGGAAAATCGTTGCGCAGCTTGTGCAGCAGGACGGTCCCCAGATGCTCGATGCGGAACCCGGCGTCGCGCGCCTTCTTCGAAATGCGCAGCCACACCGTATCGCGCTGGCCGAGGTGCATCACGCCCATAGGCTCGGAGAGAAACGAGTGGATGTGGCGCTCGAGGATGGATTCGAACTCCGGCTGCAATTTGCGGCCGGCCACTTCCACGAAGATCCCAAGCGGCAGCCGCGCGCCTTCCGGGACATCGGCGATCTCCGGTCCGGCCACGCGGATCAGCCCGTCCTGCACCTGGTCCATTGGGCGGCTTGTCAGGTACTCGAAGCAGCGCGTGTACTTGCCGCCGAACTCCACGGCCACGTCTTCCCGGCGCACCCTCTCTCCTTCGAACGCCGGGCCGTGCCGGACCGGGATGGGAATTTCCACGGTTCGTATCTTGACCCCGCGCACCTCGACCGCGCGAGAAGGCATGTCGCGGTGAGCGACGTTCGAGACCACATGTTCGTACGTGCAGATGCCGCTCGGCAGGATCTCCGGGATATCGGTGTCGGAGATCACCGGGAAGCCGAAGTTGATGGCGCCCGCGGCGGTGGCGAACTTCTCGTCGTCCAGCTCGCCCAGGGCCAGCACGAAAGCGAATACGCGCCGCTGGTTGTAGAGCAGGATCTCGCGCGTCTCCTTCAGGCCGCCGGGCCGGAGTCCTCCGAACGTGAACGCGGCGCGGCAGGCGAATCCCAGGGCGTGAACAATGGAAGAGGTGTTGGGCCCGTAGGGAACCAGGAATGTCTCCCAGGTCATCTCGACTCCGCGGCGGTTGAGCTGGGCGGCCATGGTCTCGCCGCCGCAGGCGCCTCCCATGAAGACCAGGATGTTGCGCTCTTGCAGGTCGCGGGCCAGGCGCTCGGCCGTTTCGTCGTCCGGCAGGGCGCCGACGCAGGCCGCGAAGCCCGGCATGCGGCCGTCCACGAGCTTTATCCCCTGTTCCCTGAGAATGCTGTCCGGCGTCGGCCCCAGCCAGAAACCGCCGGCTAGCGGCTCTCCCCGCAAAGGCTTGAGGGCTTCCACCGCTTCCTGGGCCACCAGCGTCGCGGCGCCGGCATCCAGCGCGGCGCCCAGGTAGGGCAGCCACAGCCGCTCGGTTGGCTCGGAGGGCAGCCAGGCCCGCGCAACCTGCACGGCCTCTTCCAGGTCACCCAGCTTCTCGACGCGCTTTCCCACCAGCGCGAGGATGGTGGGCAGGGCATAGGCCGTACCGGGAAAGCCGATAGCGGCATCGCGGCTGTGGCGGCCGATGGCCTGCGCCAGCGTGGTTTCCGCCCGTTGCACGCAAGCGTGGGCGCCGCGTATGGCCGCTGCTGCTATGATCTTGGACATTCGTCAAATCACTCCCGTTTACGAAATAGCCACGCCAACCGCTCCCTTACGGTCGCGGCTCTGACTCCAGCGGTCGCGCGCCGGACTTGGGGTCAGAGCCGCGACCGTCAGGGAGCGGTCCGGACCATGCTTCCCGGTATCGGCGGTAAAAGGTCCCCGCGCCGGATATATCGCCGTACAACAGCGCTCCCGCCAGCTTGTCCCCATGAAAGACGAGCTTGCGGTATACGCCGTCGCGGTTCTCCAGCACCTGTTCGGAGGCCCCTTCGAGGCGTTCGGGGCGCACTTCCCCGATGGAGACGATGGACACGCCGAAGAATCGCGAGGCGTTCATGCGCAACGCTCCGGCGGAGGGGCGCTCGACGCCCACGGCGGCGCAGCCCGCCGCGCGGCCCATCTCGTAGGCCACCGGCCACACGCCGCTCACCGATGCGCGGCCAGTGATCGGGTCGGCCGCCTCGGCGCAGTCTCCGGCCGCGAACACTCCCGGCACGCTCGTGCGGCCGCACAGGTCCACTGAAATGCCGCGCCCGACCCGGACCCCGCTGCCGCGCAACCACTCGACATTCGGCGCGATCCCCTTGGCCACCACAACCAGGTCCGCGCCGATCCGCTCGCCGCTATCAAGGCGCACGCTTTCCACGTGGCCGCCGCCCGCGATTTCGACAACGTCGCGCCCGGTCCGGATGTTCAACAGCCGGCTGCCGAACAACTCCGCCACGCGGCGCGCCGCTTCGGCGTCCACCATCTGCGAAAGCAGGTGAGGCGAAGCGGCTACGACCGTCACCCTCATGCCGCGGGCCAGGAACGCCTCCGAGACCTGCAAGCCTACATTGCCGCCGCCCAACACCACGGCGCGGCGGCCCGATCCGGCGAGCCGCGAGATTTCCTCCAGGTCTTCGAGGTTGCGCAGTCCGTAGACCTCGGGAAGATCCGCTCCGGGGATGGAGAGCTTCGCGCCCCGCGCTCCGGTGGCGACAATCAGCGCGTCGAAAACCAGCTCCGTTCCGTCGTCGAGAACCACCGCGCCCGTGGCGCACGCTCTCGGCGTTTCAGACAAAGCAAGCGTCCCCAGGAGTGGGGACGCGGCAGACTGAGAGTCTGCGCCACGCTCTTCGGGCGGTTTCAGCCTTGCCGCTCTCCGGCCGGGCAGGAGCTGAACCCCCAATTTCTCGAGGTATCCGCGCGCGCGCCAATCGATCCGCGAAGGTTCGATGGCGCCCGCCAGCACGTAGGAGAGCAGCGGACGCGAGTATTGCGGAGAAGCGTCGGCCGTAACGAGCGTTATGGAACAGTCCGGGGCGTGCTCGCGGGCCGCCTCGCAGGCGGCGATCCCGGCAGCCGAGGATCCAATCACCACCAGCCGGCCATTGAACCCGCTTCGCTTCCTCCGCTCGCCGGAGGTTCCGGCGGCAAGCGCGCCCGTCGGGCAGGCCGCGACGCACGCAGGGAGATCCCGGCCCTCGCAGACATCGCACCGCACGACGCGGTCGCGCGCCGGGTCCGGGCGCACGCCGGACGGGCAAACCATCAGGCACATGAAACAGCCCACGCAGCGGCTGTCGTCAAGGACCACCCGGCCGGAGAGAGGATCGCGCCCCAGCGCGCCGCTCTTGCAGGCAAAAACGCACAGCGGCTCTCCGCACTGCTCGCACCGGAGCGCTTCCAACCCGCCTTGCGCCGCAGCCATGGTGACGCGCCGCCGCGCCGGCAGAGGCTCCGCGACGGCCGCTTCCAGAAGTTCGCTCGCCGAATGCGCCAGCGAACAGGCCAGCTCGCAGCTCAGGCAGGCCAGGCAGCGGTTGGGATTGAAGGTGAGGATGGGGCGCACGTCACTCCTCCGGAGGCCTCGCCTGGGTACGTTCCTGGGCTTTGCCGCAACCGAGCGACGCCAGCCCGGCCGGCGGAATGTAGGTGTTGAGGCTGCGCGCCGCCGCGCTCGCCGCGCGCACCCCACCCTGGTAAAGCATGGGAGCCAGGTTGAGGGCCTTTCGCTTGGAATCCAGGTGGGCCACGATCCCACGCGCGGCTTCTTCAATGTCGTTGGTGAAAAGGAACCGGCCTCCGGTCTCGCGTTCGACGTCTTCCTCCAGATACTTCCGCACCACGCTGCTTCCGGCCACGCGCGGCGGCGGCAGGAACGCAGTGAAGATCCCGGAAGCCACCGCGTACAGGCCGATGGTGATGGCTTTCTCGCTCATGGCTTCGGGGGCCGCGGCGGCGATGGGCAGCTCCGAAATGTCCCTCCCGATTCCACCCTCCGCCACCACGGCCACGCAAATCGAGAGGATGCGCGAGTTGTCCACGCAACTGCCCACGTGCAGAACCGGCGGAATGCCCACCGCCGCGCAGACTTCCCGGAGACCCGGCCCGGCGTGTTCCAGAGCGGCCTCGGGGCGCAACAGCCCCGCCTTGGCGCACGCGATGGCGCTGCAACCGGTCTGCACTACAAGCACGTCCTCGGCGATGAGTCGCCGGACCAGGGCCAGGTGGTAGCTCTCCTGCGCGATCTTGGGCGTGTTGCAGCCCACCACTCCCACTACGCCGCGGACGCGGCCCGCCGCCACCGCGTCGATGAGCGGCCGGTAGCCTGCGCGGAGCCGCCCGCCGAGGTAGTACGGCAGGTTCTCGTTTGTGAAGCCGGCCACCAGGTCCATTTTCCGGCGCGGAATCCTCACCCGCGCGGGATCGCGGCGGGCGAAAGCGTCCACGGCGCGCGCAACGATCTCCCGGGCGGCCTGCTTGGCGTGGCGCGGATCGAAATCGACGCGCTCCGCCCCCGGAATGTGGGCCTTGTGCGAAGTGGTGACCACTTTTGTGTGATGGCAGGCGGCTACCTGGGGCAGGGAAGGCATGACGCACTGCACGTCCACCACCATCAGGTCCACGGCCCCGGTGAGCAGCGCCAGTTCCTGGTGCAGGTAATTGCCCGCCACCGGCATTCCCTGCCGCATGAGGATCTCATTGGCGGTGCAGCAGATTCCGGCGATGTTGATGCCTTCGGCGCCGAGTTGGCGCGCCCGCGCCAGCAGATCTTCGTCGCGGCTGGCGGCTACGATCATCTCACTGAGCACCGGCTCGTGGCCATGCACCAGGATGTTGACCTTCTTCTCCTCCAGCACCCCAAGATTGGCTTGCGATCGAATCGCCAGCGGTCCGCCGAACAGCACGTCCTGCGCGTCGGTCGCAATCATCGACCCGCCCCATCCATCGGCCAGGGCCGCGCGCATGGCCGCGCGCAACAGCGCCACGGGGTCCGATTCCACGCCGTGATGAGTGCGGTGCAGCAGCTCGACGATTTCGCGGTCGATGCCGCGCGGGGTGATGCCGATCTTGTCCCACTTGCGCCGCTGCTCCTCCGGCGCTCGCAGGGCCGGGATGAGGGGACCTTCCTGAAGTCCGAACTGCGCTCCCATCTTCGCGCCGAGATCGGCGGCGATCCGCGCCGGCGGGCGGCCGCGCCCGGCGATGCCCCATTCCTCCGCGAGCGCCGCCAGTTTCCTGGGGTTCGCGACGGCATATCCGGAGGTCGAGCCGTCTTCGCCGGCTTCGCGGAGGACCCCGGCGACCTCGCGCCCGTGGTCGCTATGGGCGGCCGCGCCCGCGGCTACCGCACGGGCCAGGTTGCGCGCCACGATCAGATGGGCGTCCGCGCCGCAGGCCCCCACTTGCGCCCGCTCGCCGAATGGATCGATGCGGCAGGGCCCCATGTAGCAGACATCGCAGCACAGCCCCAGGTCGCCAAATCCGCAAAGGGGCTGGAGGGCTTCGTGCCGGTCCCAGACAGTCTTCGCGCCCAGGTCGCGCGCGTGCGCCAGCATCTCCTGCGCGGCGGGGTCCGCCGAACGATGGTCTTGGCTCATGGGTTCTCCTTAGGGGCGGTTCGGAAAGAATCGTTCCCATCAACGGGCTCGGCAGGCGGAACCGCCTGCCCCACCACTGCAAGCACAGGGTTTGTCTTGGTGGCGCAGGCGGTTCCGCCCAATGCCACTTAAATAGCTCATTGGGACTCCTTGCGGGCGGGAAAGCTGTGACGACGATGCCAAGCAGCCCGTGGGAACGATCTGCGCTTCTTTCGGTTGGGGTGAACCCCTTCAGCAGCAGCGTCGAGCAGGC
>CAIRXZ010000207.1 GCA_903882645.1 uncultured Acidobacteriia bacterium
ATGGGCTAAGAACAGGATGCCATACTGGGGCCGGTCTGTCAATAGAACTCAATATAGACAGACTCACTTTGGGGACCGCGGATCTCCGCTGGGGGCAATCGAATCAAAACAAACCGCGGGGAAAATGTAGAAACTCCAGAGCCGGGCGAAAGCCCGGCCGCCGTCCCCAGCCCCGTAGGGGCGCAAGAAAATAGCCCAGGGCGCAAGCCCTGTGGACCCCCGTCCCGAAAGCACGCCAGCCCCGTAGGGGCGTAAGAAAGCTCCGCCCTTCAGCCTCACCCAAGCCGATGGCTAACGGCTGACGGCTGAAGGCTATTCTTCACCAGCCAGTGTTCCAGCACCAGCAGCCGCCACAACTGCCCCGGGACCCAGCGCTTCCTGGCCGCCTCGCGGAGCGGCCCGCTCAGCGATCCGCTCCGGATCCATCCGTCCCGCTCCAGGGCCGTGTCTCCCTGGAGTTCATCGAGCAGCCCGCTCCACCGGTCCGCCAGCCAGCTCTCCACCGGGACCGTGAACCCTTGTTTCTTGCGGAACGCCACTTCCGGCCCCACGCGCCGCCGCGCGATTTCCCGCAGCACCGCCTTCAGCCGGTCTCCATGAAGCCGCACTCCAGGCGGCAGCGCGGCCGCGAACTCCCACATTTTGTGGTCCAGAAACGGCGCCCGCGCCTCGATGGCGTAGTACATCGCCCCGCCGTCCACCTTGGGCATGAACTCGCTCAGGAAGTGCATCCGGCGGTGATACTCGAACACGTCGTATAACAGCCTCCGCGCGGATTCGAGCGACTCCGGAATCTCGCGCTGCGCCAGCCCGCGCCCGGCCAGCCGCTCGCCGGGCATCGCCCGGCTCTCGTAATAGGGCAGTCCGTCGTGCGCCTTGGTATACGCGCCCAGCCCGCCCGTCGCATAGTCCAGATAGCTCCGCAACTGCCGCCCCGGGCCGCTCTCCGGGAATATTCCCCGGATCTTGCGCCATACCGCCGGAGCCGCGTCCGGCAGACGCCGGGCCAGCCGCTGCGTCAGCCAGGCGTTCCGGAAGGCCGGGTACCCCAGGAAAACATCGTCTCCGCCGTCTCCCGTCAGCAGAACCGTGGCCCGCCGCTTCACTGCCTGCGATACCCACAACATGGCCTGCGCCGAAGCGCAACTGAACGGCTCGCTGTAGGCGTCCACCAGCTCGTCGAGCGAGAAATGCCTGTCCGGCATATCCACCGTCTCGTGCGCGATGCCCAGCGCCCGCGCCGTCTGCGCTGCATCGGCGCTTTCGTCGGACGGATCGTCCGGCGCCCGTACGGTGAAGGATGTGATGTTGGCGTTCAGCTCCCTCATGGCCCAGCAGACCAGCGCGGAATCGATTCCGCCGCTCAGTAGAACGCCGATCGGCACGTCCGAAATCAACCGCAGCCTGACCGATTCCACCAACAGCCGCTCGGTCTCTTCCACCGCTTCTTCAAACGAAACGCTGGACCGTTCGTCCGTTTCGGGCAATTGCCAGTACTGCCGCTCGGTAACCTGGCCGCCGCGCCACTCCAGGATAGTGGCCGGAGGCAGCTTGCTAATGCCCGTGTAAATCGCCCGGGCGTCGGTTACGTAGCCGAACTCCAGATACTCCATCACCGCCGCCGGGTCGATTTCTCCGCCGAACCCCGCCGCCCGCAGAGCCGCGATCGTCGAAGCGAAGCCGATCTCGCCGCCGCGGGCGCAATAGACCAGGGGCTTCACGCCCAAACGGTCCCGCGCCAGCGTGAGCGTGCGGCGCGCATGGTCCCAGATCCCAAACGCGTACATCCCGTGCAGCCGCGCCGCCAGCGCGTCGATCCCCCACTCCTGGTACCCGCGCAGCAGCACTTCCGTATCGCATTGCGAACGGAATCGCCGCCCGCGTTTCTCCAGCTCCGCGCGCAATTCCAGAAAGTTGTAAATGCACCCGTTGAAGACGATCCCGGTCTGCCCGTCTTCGGAGAGCATCGGCTGATGCCCCGCTTCGCTCAGGTCCAGAATCGCCAGCCGCCGGTGTCCCAGCGTCGCCCCCGGCCAATTCTCCAACCCCTCGGAATCCGGCCCGCGCCGCGCCAGCGCGCCCAGCATCGCCCGCACCGCGCGCTCCGCGTCCTGCGCTACGTACCCCGCGATTCCACACATAAATTCATTATTTCAGAAGTGGGCCGGGCGTCCCGGTCTGTTGGGGAGGGCCCGCGGAATCTCATGAAAAACGCCGATGGCTGCCCCCTGGTTCGCCCCGTGGAGTCGGCCTCCAGGCCTGCCATGCCCGCTTTCCTGCGGGCATCTTGCCGGCCCTTGAGAAAATGCCGCCAGGGATGGCGGCATGGCACGCCGGAGGCTCGCTCCACGGACGCGCGCCGGCGACTGCGCCGGTTTTTCGACCCTGCCTTCTTTTGGTGGCGGCCCCTGCGCTATGTGGCGGTTGGCCTCCGCGGGATGATCCCCAGCCCCGTCAGGGGCGCGAGAAAGTAGCCCAGGGCGTCAGCCCTGCGGAACCGGTCCCGAAACAAGCCAGCCCCGAAGGGGCGTAAGAAAGAGCTTCACGCTGGAATCGCTTGCCCCGGTGGAGGCGGGGGATTACCGGCTAGGACCTCTCGGTTTAATTTTTCTCGGGTTTTATCTTTTGGCGTGGTCCGCTTTTATCAAGAGGTCAATGTCCTTCGTCGCGCGGGGCTGCGCGTGAAACGATACGGCGTACCCCCCTACAATGAGGTACTTAACGCCATGGGCATGGAATGCTGACAAAAGGTCTTTGTAGTCTTGGTACATCCGCTTCCGGCTCCATGCCTTTTATAGCGTAAGCGGTGAGGTTGATTTCCTCAACCGCGTCCATCCGTTCATGCACGGGCCGGCTCTGCCAGTACCGGTATTCGTCGGCCTTCATTTCGTCGAGGCTGCTGTATTTACGGATGGTCTTGTCCATGGGCTGTTAGTAGCACGGGCCGCGCCGTGCTTCAGCGCGTCCGTTGGCCGCGTGGCTCCTTCTTTAAGCATACCGTTACGCGGCGCCGCAACGCGCAAGGGAACAAGCTCAATATCCCGCTTCCCGTCCGTGGCGGACCGCCAGAATTACAACCTGCTTCCCGTCGTAGTAATACAGGGCGACGTAGGCCCCCTGCCCGAATTCAATCACCCACTCGCGAAACTCCGGCGGCAATTCTTCGGCGGGGCGCCCAATCTCCGGGCGCTTGTTGAGCGCTTTCACCCCCTGCCGGATCGTCTTGACGGCGCGCTGTGCGGCATCCTGGCTCTTGGGAGCCAGAAAGTTATGGAGACGGGCCACATCCAGCAAAGCCGGTTGGGACCACCTTAGACGTGGCATTTGGGGATAACGGCGTGTCGGCCCGCTTCGAGCTTGGCCAGCCAGGCGTCGGCTTCCCTGGCCGTCACGTGCAGGCCGGTCGTCTGATACTCGGCCCACGCGGCAAGCGCGTCCTGCCGGAGTCGCTCGCGCTTCTCCTCGCGTTCCACATACTGCTCGACGGCTTCGCGCATGACCCAGTGCGGCGACCGGCGGCGCGCCGAGGCGAGCACGCGTACGCGTTCCTTCGTCGCGCTATCGAGCTTCAGGCTGGTTGTGGAAAAGTTCGCCATCGCGGGTGCCCCAAGGTGTTACCTGGTAGCACTATAACACAGAAAACTCCCCCGCCAGCGCCTCCGCAATCCGCTCGCACGCGTGCCCGTCGCCATAGGGGTTGTGGATGCGCGTCATGCGCGCGTATTCTTCGGGATCGTCCAGCAGCCGCCCGGCTTCCGCCACGATGCGGTCCTCGTCGGCGCCCACCAGTTTGACCGTGCCCGCTTCCACCCCCTCGGGGCGTTCCGTCTTCTTGCGCATCACCAGCACCGGCTTGCCCAGGGATGGCCCTTCCTCCTGGATGCCGCCCGAATCCGTGAGGATCAGCCGGCAGCGCCGCATCAGGTCCACAAACGGCGCGTAGGGCAAAGGATCGAGCAGCGTCACGTTGGGAAGCCCGGCCAGAATGGCGTGCGCCGGGCCCGCCGCCCTGGGGTTTCGGTGTACCGGGTAAACGATCCGGACGTCCGGCCGCGCCGCCAGCCGCGCCAGGCCCCGCATCGCGCTCGCAAATCCCGGGCCGAAATTCTCGCGCCGGTGGCTGGTCGCCAGAATGATATGCTTGCCCGGTTCCAGCCACGTCCATTCCGGCGCCCGCAATGCGCCCGAATCCAGGGCGTCCCGCACGTAAATTACCGCGTCGACGCCCGTGTTGCCCGTCACGAAAATCCGTTCGCGCGGCGTCCCCTCGCGCAGCAACGCCTCGGCCGCGCGCGCCGTCGGAGCGAAGTGCCACGCCGCGATGCGGGAGGTCAGCACGCGGTTCATTTCTTCCGGGAAGGGTTGCGCCATATCGCCGGTTCGCAGCCCGGCCTCGACGTGCGCCACCGGAATGCGGCGGTAGAACGCCGCCAGCGCTCCCGCCAGCGTGGTTGTGGTATCGCCTTGGACCACCACCAGGTCCGGACCCTCGGCCTTCAGAACCGGTTCGACCGCCGACAGAATCCGCGCTGTGAGATCCGCCAGCGTCTGGCGAGTCTGCATCAGGTTCAGATCGTAGTCCGGCGCGACCGAGAATGCCTCCAGCGCGTGGTCGAGCATCTCGCGGTGTTGCGCCGTGACGCAGACTTTTACCGAAAATTCGTCCGGACGCAGCCGCAACTGGCGTACCAGCGGGCAAAGTTTGATCGCTTCCGGTCTGGTCCCGAAGATCGTCAGGATGCGTTTCAATTTCGCGCCACTTAAATCTTATCTGCTTTCCCGAAAGCAAGGCCAATCCGGCCGGGAGGCGTTTGTCGTTCGCAGAAACTTATAAAAAAGTTTTCGTCGTCTTTACACCCGGTGGGAGGGATAGCGCGTTTCGCCCTGCCACGTGGATATCGGAGGATCAGGCATCGAAACGACCCGGTAAGACCGCCAGCCAGCGGCCCAATATCGACGTAGATGCGGTCCAAACCATTGGCGGCCGGTGACGCACGGCGAAAAGTCCGAGAGCCCCGGCCGCCGCAACGAAGTTTTCAACA
>CAIRXZ010000208.1 GCA_903882645.1 uncultured Acidobacteriia bacterium
CCTGGTCTGCCTTCCGGATTGTGTTCAACCCGTTGAGCCGGACCTGTCCAAACCGCAACCCCTTCCGAATCAACCACCCACCCCCGGAATTGGGTTCGTTCCATCAACTCCCATGGCGGCCTCTCGCCAGCCCCTTTCGAGCCTTCCCAGGCCCTCGGTCGCCGCGATTTCCACCCCCGGGTCGCCTGTTTCGGCTCCGAAACCCCCGATCCGCGCCTGAAAAGGCCCTCGGAACGCGGCGCACAACACAAACTCGGCCGGTCTTGCGCCATAGGTGCGCCTCAGTGGGGCAGACCATCGCAATTTGTGGTCTGCCTCTTTGGCGTCTGTGGGCCAAGCCCCCCCGGTTTGGAACGGCAGTTGCACCCGCCAACGCCGGTGGACGCGATCCAAATGAGGGGCCACGGGGCCGTTGTCCGGCGCGATGTGCCCGGCCTTCACACCTGTGCTTTGGACCGCTCGTTGTGGCGCCCCCGAAGATCCGCTAAAATAATGGCTTACCATATCGGGCCGGCCCCGCCGGCGAGGCTCTTATTCGTGCTTCGAAGCGATCGTTACAGCGCAGAGTGGAAAGGCGTATTCGCATGAGATTGTCTGGGCGTGTCCGCCTGGCGGCGGTTTCCGCCTGTCTCTGCGCCGCGTGGATTCCGAGACTTGCCGCGCAGGCCAGCCAGACGCCCGCGCCGGCCCCCGGCCAGCCGCAGTCCCAGCCGCCCCCGCGGCAGCAAAGCCCGTTCGAGAACATACCCCGGGAGACCCCCGCGCCGCCCATGCCGCAACAGCCCCAGACGCCGGCGCAGGCCGCTCCGCCCGCCGCCGCGCCGCCGGCCCAGCCGCGAATCGAGCAGCCCGCCGAACCCCAGCTTCCACTGCCGTCCGGGCAGTACGTCGAGGCGGTCGAATTCCGCGGCGCCAAACGCGTGCCCCAGGATACCCTGAAGGCCCTCATCACCACCAAGGCCGGCGATCTCTACAGCGAAGACGGGCTCCGCCGCGACTTCATGACGTTGTGGAACACCGGGCGCTTCGACGATCTCCGCCTGGAAGCCGAACCCGGCCGCGTCGGTCTCATCCTCCGCTTCGTGGTCACCGAACGCGCCGTCATCAAGTCCATCGACTACGTGGGCATGAAATCGCTCTCGGTTTCCGAGGTCCTCGACCGCTACAAGGAGCGCAAGGTCGGCCTCTCCATCGAGTCGCAGTACGACCCCAACAAGGTTCAGCGCGCCGTCATCGTTCTGAAAGAGTACCTCGGCGAGCGCGGCCATGAATATGCCACCGTGGACCCCGTCGTCGAGCAGATTCCGCCCAGCTCCCTGAAAATCACCTTCAACGTGAACGAAGGACCCAAGGTCAAGGTCGGCAACATCGTCTTCGAGGGAAACAAGGCCTTCACCAACAAGTGGCTCGTATGGCAGATGAAGGATTTGAGGCCGATCGGGATTCCACCCCCCTTCCCGTTCTTCAATAACATCTTCGCCAGGACATACGACGTGGCCAAGCTCGAGGACGACGAGCACCGCATCCAGATGGCTTACCGCGACCGGGGCTACTTCCTGGCCAACCTGGGCGGCGAATCCGTCAAGATCGTCCGCCGCGGCGGATCCGGATTCCGCCTCCCGATCGTCCGCATGAATCTTCCCGGCATCTACGCCGATGTCAATCTTAAACTCGAAGAAGGCCGCCAGTACCACCTGCGCAATATCACCTTCCAGGGCTTTAATTTGTTCAAGGCCCCCGAGGCCCTGATGCGCCCCCTGTTCAAGATGGATAAGGGCGATGTCTTCTCCGCCGACAAGCTCAAGAAGGGCCTGGACGCGATGCGCAAGTACTACGGCAGCTTCGGCTTCATCGACTTTGTACCGGAGTTCGAGCCGGAGTTCGATCCCAAATCGGACCAGGTGGACCTCACCCTCACCGCCGACGAGGGCAAGCAGTTCTTCATCCGGCGCATCGATTTCTCCGGCAATTCCACCACCCGCGACAAAGTCATCCGCCGCGAGATCCTGCTCGATGAAGGCGACTACCTGAACATGGATATGTGGGAGGCCAGCATCCTGCGCCTCAACCAGCTCGGCTATTTCGACATGTTGAAGAAGGACGAGGCCACCGATATCCGCCGCAACCCCAATTCCAACACCGTGGATCTCACCCTCAAGGTCAAGGAGCGCGGAAAGAACTCCGTCGGGTTGAACGGCGGCGTGTCGGGCATCGCCGGCAGTTTCATCGGGTTCAATTACTCCACCAACAACTTCCTCGGCTTGGGCGAAACGCTGTCGCTCGATTCGCAGCTCGGTACGCGCATGCAGAACGTGAGCCTCGGGTTCACCGAGCCTTACCTGCTCGACCGGCCCATCCAGGCCGGCGCGATGGTCTACCTGCGGCGGTTCAATTACAATCAGGCCCGCGAAGCCTCCATCCTGTCCGGTCAGAACATGATCCCGCTGTACCAGAACCTGGGATCGCAGAACCTGCTGAACTACGTCCAGGACAGCCGGGGCTTCTCGGGTTCCATCAGCACGCACGTGCGGCGCAGCTTCGCGCAGATCGGCCTGACCTATGGTTTCGACAATTCCAGCATCCAGACGCAGACCACCGGCGCGCAGAACTACTTCCAGTACCTCAACTTCAGCGGCGTCTCGGGGCCGAACTCGCTCAACGGCATCAAGACCAGCCACGTCACCCTGTCGTATTCGTACAACACCGTGAACCACCCCATCACCCCCAACGCCGGCCACAGCCTCTTCATCTCGACCGATTTCGCGGGCAGCTTCCTGGGGGGCAATGTGAACACCGTCCGGCCGGCCATCGACGCGAAGTACTTCCATTTGGCCCCGTGGGCCAGGACCGCGGGCCACGTTCTCGCGTTCCACTTGATGACCTCCATCCTGAGCGGCTACGGCGGGCGGGTGGCCCCGCCATTTGCCCGCACCTTCATCGGCGGCGAGCAGGATGTCCGCGGATTCGAGGTCTGGGGCATCACCCCCATCGCGTTCATTCCCACCACCGCGTCCATCCCCGTGCTCAACGACGATGGCACCAACCGGACGCAGAGGGTCATCGTCAACGGCGTCAGCTCGCAAGCCGGAGTGTACGCCACCGTGCCCAGTTATCAGCTCATCACGCCGGGCGGCGATACCCAGGTGATCTTCAATTTCGAATACCGCATCCCGATCGTTACCAACGTGGTTACGCTGGCCCCGTTTTTCGACGCGGGCGTCAACAAGATCATGCTGAGCAAGCAGCTCAGCCTGGAAGCCACTCATGTGGCCGATTTGAACCTCCAGTTTCCGCAGGCCGGATTCGAGCAGCGCGTCAAGATCGTGCCGGGCACCCAGAAGCCGAGGGCCTCGACCGGCATCGAGTTCCAGATAATGCTGCCGATAGTTCAGGCGCCCTTCCGCGTGTACTTCGCCTACAACCCGTCCGTGGTCCGGGAATACCTCCAGCCGCCCATCGTCTCGGACCGCGCGGCGTACCCCAACTACGAGACTTTCGCCCACTCGATCGCGTCCTTCGGCCAGGCGACCCCGTTTTTCGAAAAGCGGACGATGTTCCGCTTCACGATCGGCAAGACGTTTTAGGCTTCGGAGCCGATCGATTATGGTGGTATCCTTACACTTAGGAGTTTGAAGCTTGAAGAAGAATCTTGCCGTCTCCCCCATTCTGATTTTGACCATGGCCGCCCTGGCTCATTCGCAGGCTGCCGCCCCGGCCCCCGGCCCGGTCCCCACGAAGATCGGGATCATCAATGCCATGCTGGCCATCCAGGGAACCAAGGAGGGCCAGAAGGCCTTGGACGAACTGGGTAAGAAGTTCCAGCCGAGAAAGGACGCCCTCGATAAGCTCGAGGGCAGCATCACGGCGAGAACGGAACAGTTGCGCAAGGGCGCCGCCACCATGAGCGCGGAAGCCCAGAAGAAGCTCTCGGACGCCATCGCCGCGGACACCAAGACTTTCAACCGCGACCGGGAGGACGCCCAGGCCGAGGCCGAGGACGAGAACGGCAAAATCACCAGCCAGTTGGGCGAAAAGATGATGACCGTGCTCAGCAAGTACGCGGCCGATAACGGTTACGCCGTGGTTCTGGACGTCAGCCCTCAGACCAACCAGGTCCTGTTTGCCGCCACGGGCACGGATATCACCGCGGACATCGTCAAACTGTACGACGAAAAGTACCCGGTTGCCGCGACCGCCGCCGCTCCCGCGGCTGCGCCGGCCGGCTCGGCTGCCAAGCCCGCCGCCCCGGCCGCCAGGCCGCCCGCCGCTCCGGCAAAGAAGCCGTAACTTGCAGGGGCCGGGCATGCCCGGCCCCTGCTGGCCTGCCTTCTTTCAACGGGCTACTCCCACTCGATCGTTCCCGGAGGCTTGTGGGTGAGGTCCAGGAACACGCCCGCGATCCCTTCTTGCCGGAGCAGCTCCGCGCGCATTTCCTGTAGCAACTCGGCGCCGATCGGAACCGACTGGGCCGTCATGCCGTCCACCGAGGCCACTGGCCGCAGCACCACCGAGTCCGGGAATTCGGCGGTAGTCCCTAGCGGGATGAGAATCACCGGGAATTGCCAGACGCTCCGGTCGAAACCGCTCGCGTGAGAGAGCCGCCGGACGGCGGCATCGGCGCGGCGCAGGCGGGCCAGGCGTTCCGCGGTCAGCGAACAGGCCCGCACCCGCATCCGCGAGACCGGCAGGCGCGTTTCCACGCCCGCAATCACGCGGTTCACGCCGGAGAGCCGGTTGATCAGCGCGGTGGCGCGGCCGTGGTCCGGCGTATCGATGGCCAACACCGGCGCGTAGCTGCGCGAGTCGCCCTGAACTCCCACCGATTTCACCGGCACGATGTACCCGTCCCCGGTGGCGCGCACCGGGGCGTCGATCTCCGAGCATAGACACCGGATCGCCAGACCCGGGCCGGGGAACGGATGGCGGTCCAGCAGCTCGGAGGGCAGCCCCAGCTCCCGGCCGGCTTCGCGCACTTCGTCCTTGTAGAACGACTTCAGCGGCTCCACGATCCGCCCGGCTTCGATGAGCTTGCGAATCCCGGCCACGCGGTTGTGGTGCGTCTTGATCACTGCGGCGTTGGCCGTTCCGCCGGATTCGATGGTGTCGGGGTAGATGGTCCCCTGGCCCAGTATCCATTCGTCCCCGGCCAGGCGCCGCTCGCTGAAAATGCGCTCCTGGACGCGCACGAATTCCTCGCCGATGATCTGGCGTTTCCGCTCGGGGTCGGTCACGCCCTGGAGCGCCGTCAGAAACTGCTCCGAGGCGGTTTCCACGGAGACCCCGGCCAGGCCGCGGATAAACTCGGTTTCCCCCTCGCGCATCAGGCCCGTATCGACGTAGACGCCGCGCACGCGGCTCTCGCCGAGAGCGCGCGCGCACAGCGCGAAGGCCACGCTGGAATCCACCCCGCCGCTGACGAAGAAGAACACGTTGCGGGTGCCGGCCGCGTCCCGGATCTCCCGCTCCAGCAGCGGCAGACGCCCGCGGGCGTCCCAGTCCTTCCGGCAACCGCACACCCGAAACACGAAATTGGCCAGGTATTCCCTGCCTCTCTCGGTGTGGACCACCTCGGGATGAAACTGGACCGCATAGAGCCTCCTCCCCGGCGCGGCCATGGCCGCGATGGGGCAGGTGGCGGTGCGGCCGGGCGCCGAAAAACCCTCGGGCAGGGCCGCCACCGCGTCGCGATGGCTCATCCAGACCTGCTGCCGGCCGTCCAGGCCGGCGAACAGCGGGTCGGACGCCGGGTCGAGGTCGAGGGTGGCCAGGCCGTACTCGCCCTGATCGCCCTTCCGCACTTCGCCGCCCAACAAGTGCGCCATGAGCTGCTGCCCGTAGCAGATGCCGAACACGGGCGCGCCGCAGGCGAAGATGGCCGGGTCCACGGTAGGGCTGCCGGCGTCGTAGACGCTGTTCGGACCGCCGGAAATCAGGATGCCGCGCGCGGACTCCAGCTCCCCCGCGGGGGTTTCGCTGGGCCGGACTTCGGCGTACACGCCCAAGTCCCGGACCTTGCGCGCGATCAAGTGGCAATACTGCCCCCCGGCGTCCAGGACAACGATCTGCGGTGTCGGGTTCAATCCTCGATGGTACCAGGGTGGGGCGGACCTCCCGGTCTGCCTTCTTTCCGGCACGCACTTTCGAGAGCAGGAAGGCAGGGTCGAAAAACCAGCGCAGTCGCCGGCGCCCCTTCGTGGAGCGAGCCTCCGGCTTGCCATGCCGCCATTCCTGGCGGCATCCTCCCGGCCGGCGGATGCCCGCAAGAAAGCGGGCATGGCAGGCCGGGAGGCCCACTCCACGGGAGCGAACCAGACCGGGAGGTCCGTCTCACTCTCAAAAATGCCGCGTCAGGTTTTGAAATCGCTCTACCACCAGCAGGCGTCCCGGGCGTGGATCGATCTCCTGCCGTTCGAGGTTCCAGGTGTGCGCGTGCGGCACGAAGACCGCGTTCCACCCGGCTTCGAGCGCCGGGTTGATGTCCGACTTGGGGCTGTTGCCGATCATCCAGGAGCGGCCTGGGTCGAGCCCGCGCTCGCGCGCCAGCGCACGGTACGCCGCCGCGTCCTTCTCCTTGACGATGGCGGTGTGGGCGAAGAATCGGCCCAATCCCGAGCGGTCGATCTTGAGCCGCTGCTCTTCGGGATGGCCCTTGGTGAAGAGCGTCAGGTCGTGCCGCCCAGCCAGGTACTCGAGCGTTTCGGGAACTCCCTCGATCGCCTCCATCGGGCACTCGAGTATGCGCGCGGCGAAGCCCATCACCGTCCCCAGGTCCTCCTTGCGGACCTCCCGCTCGGCCAGGCGCTGGTAGCACTGGCGCAGGTTGCGCCCGAAGTTGAGAGAGCCGTAGCCGTGAATCCGGTTATTGGCGGCCTCGATCTCGTCCAGCACGGCGCGGACCTCGCGCGGCCCCATCCGGGAGTGGTCCAGGAACGCCGCGAACTCCTCGAAGGCGCGCTCGAAGTAGATGTTGTTCTCCCAGAGGGTGTCGTCGGCGTCGATGACGAGGAATAAGCGCATGCGCGGGCACCCGTCAGAGGCCGGCGGGCTTGGCGCCGGAACCGTTGGTCGGCGCGAGTCCCCGCATGCGCTCGATGGCGCGCTGGCGGGGGATGTACGCGGCCAGGTACTGATTCAGCTCCCTGAGCCGGCCGGCTTCGGACCGCAGCCGCAGGAGCGTGGCGAGAAAATCCAGGTCCGGCAGGGATTGCGCCAACTGAAAGCTCAGTTGCCGGTCGGCCAGGTCCGGCTCGCCGCGCCCCTCCGGGCCGGAGAACGTTCTCAACGCCTTGTAGTGCTCCAGGGCCTGAAGGCGAAGCTCTTCGGGAGGGGGATCGGTATCCTCGTCGTCGAACCAGGCGACTTCGGCTTCGAGCCAGGCCTGCTGTTGGTCCAGCGCCACGATCTCGAAGCGCCTGCGCCCGCGCGCCACCAGATCCATCCGGCCGTCCGGATACAGTTGCAGCACCTTCTCCACCGCGACGGTGCAGCCCGCGTCCACGATGCCATCTTCCCGGAGCAGGACGACGCCGAATTCCGAGTTGTCGCGGATGGCGTTGCCAACCATCTCCTTGTACCGCTCCTCGAAAATGTGCAGCGGCAGCGGCGTGCGCGGAAAGACGACCACGCGCAAGGGAAACAGCGGGATCGTCGGTGAAGGCATGGTAATATTATGCCGCAGGCGCGTGAGACAATCGGAAAAGAGAGACGCCGCCCATGAACATCGACCAACGCCTTGAAGCGCTCACCCAGTCCGTCGAACTCCTGGCTAGCTTTCATCGCGACAGCGAGAAACGCGCCGGGCAGATCAACGGCGCCAACGAGAGACGCTTCGACCAGATCGCCCGCAATTTCGAATTGGTCCTCGATTCCATCAAACGCCTGGAGAACGTCGCCATGGCCCACGAGCAGCGCCTCGACGACCTGGAAGGCGGCTCGTAGCGAGGTGGCCGCGCATGCGGCTTGACGGCAAGGTCGTGCTCATTACCGGGGGTTCGGAGGGCATTGGGGCGGCGTGCGCGGCGGAGTTCGCCCGCCACGGCGCGAAGCTCTCGCTGACCGCGCGCTCCGGGGAAGGGCTGCGGAAGGCCGGTCCGGACGCGCTCGTCACCCCCGGCGATCTGACCCGCGAGGAAACCCGCCGCGCGGTGGTGGAGCGCACGCTCGAACGGTACGGCGCGATCGACGTGCTGGTCAACAACGCCGGCATCGGCTCCTACCTGCCGTCCTGGTCCGCGCCGCTCGAAGAGGCGCGCCGCCTGATGGAGCTGAATTACTTCGCGCTGCTGGACATGACGCGGCTCGTGGCGCCGCACATGCGCGCCCGCCGAAGCGGCGTCATCGTGAACGTCAGCTCGATCGGCGGCAAGATCCCGCTGCCGTGGTCGCCCCTGTACAGCGCCACGAAGTACGCCGTGAACGCCCTGACGGAATGCCTGCGCGTGGAGCTTCGGCGCGACGGCGTCCGCACGATGCTGGTCTGCCCCGGCTACGTGAAGACCGGGTTTCAGAACAACACCCTCTTCGGCCAGGCGCCGCCGGGCGTGATCCGCGCGCGCCGTTTCGCCATTTCGGCCGCCGAGTGCGCCGCGGCCGTCCGCCGCGGCCTGGAGCGCGAGGCGCGCACGGTGGTGACGCCGCGCTCCGCGTGGATCCTGGTGGCGCTGGCGCGCCTGTTCCCCGGGCTGGTGGAGGCGCGCATGGCGGAGCTGAACGGGACCGCATGAACCTCAAGCTCAAACTCGCGCCGGGCATCTACCTGGTGGGCTTCATGGGGTCGGGCAAGTCCACCGTGGGCCGCTCGCTGGCTCACCGGCTGGGGTGGAGCTTTTTCGATATCGACGGCGAGATCGAGCGGGCCGAGCGGATGACCATCGCGGAGATTTTCGCCGCCCGCGGCGAGACCGAATTCCGCCGGATCGAAATGGAGATGGTGCGGCGGCACATCGCCTGGATCGAGCGCGGCCGGCCGGCCGTGGTGGCTCTGGGTGGCGGCGCTTTCACCATCGAGGCCAACCGCGAGCTGCTGGAGAACCACGGCGTCACGGTGTGGCTGGATTGCCCGTTCGAGACCGTGGCGCGGCGCGTCGCGCGGGACCCCTCCAGACCGCTCGCCCGCGATCCCGAACAGTTCCAGGCGCTCTACGAGGCGCGCCGCGAGGCCTATCGCCTGGCCGACGTGCATATTCCGATCGAGGAAGACGACGCGGCGGTGGTGGTGGAAGCGATCCTGGCCCACCCGCTGCTGCGCTGAGGGAAGGAAGCGAAAAACCCGATGACCAGCGACAGTTCCGTTTGGACATTCCGATTATGACCTTCATCTGCGTCAGCCCCGTAGGGGCGCAAGATAATAGCCCACGGCGCAAGCCGTGGGAACAAGTGCATACCGCAACGAGCCCCGTGAGGGGCGGAAGAACCCTTTCACAGAGAGCGTCCGTCTCTCGGCCACGAAGCGCTTTCTTACGCCCCTACGGGGCTAGAACGTTTCTTGAACGGCTCCCGAGGGCTTACGCCCTGGGCTATTTTCCGACGCCCCTGCGGGGCTTGCGCCAACACATCCATGCCGCCTGAACCAAGACCCATTCGCGCCTGGGCCCGGCCCCTCCGCAAAACCGCGCTCGACATCTTCGGCGCGGCGCTGGCCGCCGCCGATCCGGCCGCCGCCGTCAAGCGCCGGCTGGAGCGGCTCGACTGCTCGCGCTTCAAGAACATCTACGTGGTGGGCGCGGGCAAGGCGGCCGGAACCATGGCGCGGGCGGCCGAACGGGCGCTGGGGCGGCGCATCGCGGCCGGCTCGATCAACGTCAAGGACGGCCACGGGGCGAAGCTGCGGCGGATCGAGCAGTTCGAGTGCGGCCATCCAACCCCGGACGAACGCGGTGTGGCGGGCGCGCGGCGGATCGTCGAAATCGCCGGCGCGGCGCGGAAGGACGACCTGGTGCTCTGCCTGATTTCGGGCGGCGCCTCGGCGCTGATGCCGCTGCCGGCCGAACCCATCACGCTCGAGGAGAAGCGCGAGGTCACGCGCCTGCTGCTGGCCTGCGGGGCCGATATCCACGAGATCAACACCGTCCGCAAGCACATCTCCAGCATCAAGGGCGGCCAACTGGCGAGGCTCGCGGCCCCCGCCGCGGTGGAGTCGCTGCTGCTCTCCGACGTGACCGGCGACGCGCTCGACGTGATCGGCTCCGGACCCACCGCGCCGGATGAATCCACTTTCGCCAACGCCGCCGACGTCCTCTACCGCTACGGCCTGATGGACCGCGTGCCGGAGTCGGTGAGCGAGCGGATCGCGCGGGGCTGCCTGGGCGAGATCGCGGAGACGCCCAAGCCCGGAGATCCCATTTTCCGGCGGGTGCGGAACACCATCGTGGGCAGCAACCGCCTGGCGTTGCGGGCGGCCGCGCGCCGCGCCCGCGAGCTTGGCTTCCACACGCTCGTGCTGGCGAGCGAGGTCGAGGGCGAAACCCGCGAGATCGCGCGCATGCACGCGGCCATCGCCAAGGAGATCGCGCGCGCGGGCCAGCCGGTGAAGCCGCCGGCGTGCGTCATCACGGGCGGAGAGACCACCGTCACGCTGCGCGGCCACGGGCTGGGAGGGCGGAACCAGGAGTTCGCGCTGGCGGCCGCGCTCGACATCGCCGGCCTCGAGAACGTGGCCATCTTCTCCGCCGGCACGGATGGCACCGACGGCCCCACGGACGCCGCCGGGGCGTTCGCCGATGGCGATACCGTGCGCCGCAAGCCGGATGCCCGCCGGTATCTGGACGAGAACGATTCCTACCACTACTTCGAGGCGCTGGGCGACCTGGCGTTCACCGGCCCGACCGGCACCAACGTGATGGACATCAGGATCGTGCTGGTGGGGGCGCGACAGAGCGCGGCGAGGCGGAAAGACCCGGCCAAATCTCCGAACGCCTAAAAGGACTCCAATAAGACAGTTTCAACCAGAAACTCACCGTTCTCGTTCAGGATCGGTCTCATCCATGAGCTGCTCAAGCTCCTCAGCCGTAAGCGCGCGCCGAGCCCAGTGCCTAACATGCAAAACTTGAACCGTCCCCGCTGCCTGGGCCTCCGCGTGGATCGAGGAATAGACCTTGTACATGCGGCTACGCCCTCCGTGAAGGAGAAATCGCACCTCCCGTCCAAGTTCTTTGGATTCGTCGGCAACGGGGCAGCGGCCGGGCATATCCTTGAGCGATGCTATGGCGCCGATCATCCCGTTGAACCACTCCTGTGCCCGTTCGAAGTTGCCGTGATCGGCAATGTAGCCGGCGATCGCATCCAGGTCGTCGAAAGCCCGTGGCGAAACCTCAACGCGAAAAGCCATGCTTCTTCCTCAGCCTCCGTTCAGCTTCTTCCAGTGGAATGCCGCCGCCGGCCTCGAACTGAGCGATGCCCTGGCGGATCGCGGCAACTGCCTCCGCTCGTTCCAGCCGGCCCAGAAGATCCTGATAGCTCCGCGCATCCTGAACCACAAGCTCCGCTCTGCCGTTGACCGTGAGTACGAGAGGGGACTTCTTCTTTTTCAGCCGGCCAACGTAGTCTTTGACGTTGCGCTGAAACTCGGTAACCGAGCGGACTTCTCTGAGGTCGATCATGGCGCGTCTCCTATCATGCTTTAAGCAGATAATTCTATGATATCAGAGACGCGACGGCGGCAGTCGAAGGGCGTGAAGGGGGCTGCGCCCCTCAATACTCCCAATTCTCATGCCGCACCGGGAGGCGATTCAGCGCTTCGCGATGAAACCGCCATCTGGGCATGAAGCGGTCCATCAGGGCGACGAAGCGGGGGTTGTGGGCGGGTTCCAGCAGGTGGGCCATTTCATGCGCCACGATGTATTCGAGGCACTCCCGCGGTTTCCTGGCCAGATCGGATGGCCGGGAATCGCGGCTTTGGTAGACTCGTACCGTAAGTCCTATCAGCCGGCCCTGAGCTTTGGATGGCCGGGGATCGCGGCTTTGGTAGACTCATATAAGAGCTGTTTGCCCCCTGAATCGTGCTTTGGATGGCCGGGGATCGCGGCTTTGGTAGACTCGCTGTGCTGCCGGAACAAGCGTAGTGGCGGCTTTGGATGGCCGGGGATCGCGGCTTTGGTAGACTCCAAGCCGCTCTAGCCGCCGACATCGCCAGGCTTTGGATGGCCGGGGATCGCGGCTTTGGTAGACTCCAAGCC
>CAIRXZ010000209.1 GCA_903882645.1 uncultured Acidobacteriia bacterium
CGATGAAGCTGCACGTGTTGACGACGATGGCCTCGGCGTCACTGGGGTCTGAAGTCAACCGATGACCCCGGGCGGCGAGTAGCCCCATCATGACCTCTGTATCGACGAGGTTCTTTGGGCATCCCAGGCTAACGAAACCTACTTTCAAGACGGGTATCCAGGCCGGTAAGGTGTGTCAACTCCAGAATACCATGCGCCCCACTCCGACCCGGCTGCTGAAGCGTTGTAGGGGCTTGCCGTCGGCAAGCCCCCACGGAGGAAGCCGGACCGCCAGTTCTATTGCATAATGGTGCAGTTGGCGGGAGGCGATTCATGTCGATCGAGAAGCAGGCGCGGCGGACCTTTCTAAGAGTGACAGGCGCGGGGCTGGCTGGCGGTGCGCTGTACGCGCAGGCCGGCCGGGCCGGGGCGCAGACGGGCGCATCGGCGGGCGCCTTGGATGTGAGAGCCTTCGGCGCCGCGGGCGACGGAAAAACGCTCGACACATCGGCGGTCAACAAAGCGATTGATGCGGCGGCCGCGGCGGGAGGCGGCGTCGTGCGGTTCCCGGCCGGCAGTTATCTATGCCATTCGATCCATCTCAAGAGCCATGTGGCGCTGTACCTGGACCAGGGCTCCAAGCTCGTGGCCGCCGATGCATCGGGGCAGGCCGGCCAGGTGGGATATGATCCGCCCGAGCCGAACGATTGGCCCAAGTTTCAGGACTACGGGCACAGCCACTGGCACAACAGCCTGATCTGGGGCGAAGGGTTGGAGGACGTCGCGCTCCTCGGCCCTGGGCTCATCTGGGGCAAGGGCTTGAGCAAGGGCTACGGGCCGGGACCCACGGCGGAACGGCCCGGCGTCGGGAACAAGGCCATCGCGCTGAAGAACTGCCGCAACGTCACGATGCGCGACTTCTCCATTCTGCACGGCGGCCATTTCGGCATTCTGGCGACCGGCGTGGACAACCTGACCATCGACAACCTGAAGATCGACACCAACCGCGACGGGATCGACCTGGACGGCTGCCGCAACGTCCGCGTCTCCAACACCAGCATCAACTCGCCGAACGACGACGCGCTGGTTCTGAAGGGCAGCCACGCGCTCGGGTTCGCGCGCGCCACCGAGAACGTGACCATCGCCAATGGCTTGGTCAGCGGCTACGATATCGGGTCGCTGCTCGATGGCTCCTACGAGCGGAACGTGAAGCAGGCGCCGGACCGCGACGGCCCCACCGGCCGGATCAAGATCGGCACGGAAACCGAAGGCGATTTCCGCAACATTACGATTTCCAATGTGGTTTTCGACCGCTCCCGCGGCCTGGCCATCGAGAGCGTCGATGGGGCGCGCGTCGAGGACATTGCCGTCTCCAACATCACCATGCGGGATGTTTCCAATGCCCCGATCTTCCTCCGGCTGGGCAGCCGCATGAGAGCGCCGGAAGGGACCGCCATCGGCTCCATCCGCCGCGTTACCATCAGCAACGTTGTGGTCTACGACGCCGACCCGCGGTACGGCTCGATTATCAGCGGAATCCCCGGCCACGACGTGGAGGACGTCCGGCTCAGCGACATCCGGATCTGGTACCGGGGCGGCCTCACTATGGATCAGGTGGCCAAGCAGCCCGCCGATCTGGTGAACGGGTTTTTCTTCCGCGCCGAGGGCGGCGTGCCGCCGCGCGAGCCGCTCGAAACGCCCGAGCGGGAGAAGGAGTATCCCGAGCCTTCCATGTTCGGCCTCGTTCCCGCGTACGGGTTCTTCATCCGTCACGCCAAAGGGATCGAGCTCAGCAACGTGGAGGTCGGATTCCTGCAGGAGGACCGGCGCCCGGCGTTCGTCCTCGACCAGGTGAATGGGGCAAGTTTTGAGAACGTCAAGGCGCAAAAGGCCCCCAACATCTCGACTATCGTGCTGAAAAACGTCGAGAACTTCGAGACCCACCATTGCCGCCCGGTGGCGGACGTGCAGGCGCCGCGCGCGGACAGTCGCGAGTTCTGAGGAAGTGCGGCCCGGTTGTGATTGCTCCTCTATCGCGTAGGACGGATGCGCGCCCGGGTCCGTTGAGGTCATTTCACTTCACAATGGCGCTCTGCTATCGTAGTTCGACGTGGAACGCCCCACCGCCTTTCTGGCCGACCCCGCCGTTCGGGAGCACCTGGCAGGCCGCCACCACCCCGAACGCCCGGAACGGTTCGATGCCGTCCTGGAGGGGATCGCGCGGGCCGGTTTCCTCGACCGCCTGGCGGGCGTGGACCCGCGCGTAGCCACGGAAGAAGAATTGCTCCTGTGCCACACGCGGGAGTACCTGTACACGGTCAGACGCGACGTGGAATCCGGGCGCCCGTACCTGAGCACCGGGGACACCGATATTTCGGCCAGCTCGTGGGAAGCGGCCGCGCGGGCCGCGGGCGGCGTCCTCAACGCCGTGGACGCGGTGCTCCTGGGCAGGGCGCGCAACGCTTTCTGCGCGGTGCGGCCGCCGGGACATCACGCCGCCCCCGGCCGCGGCATGGGCTTCTGCATGTTCAACAACGTGGCGCTGGCCGCCCGGTACGCGCGTCACAAACACCGCCTGGCGCGCGTCCTGATCGCCGATTGGGACGTGCATCACGGCAACGGCACTCAGGACGCCTTCTATTCCGATCCGAGCGTGTTCTTCTTCAGCACGCACCAGTGGCCGCTGTACCCCGGAACGGGCCGCGCCGACGAGACCGGGGAAGGCCCGGGCGCGGGGACCACGATGAACCGCCCGTTCCCGGCGGGTTCCGGACGCGATAGAATCCTCGGCGCTGTTCAGGAGGCGCTCCTGCCTGCCGCGGATCGCTTCCGGCCCGAGCTGGTCCTGATCTCGGCGGGGTTCGATTCGCGCGCGGGAGACCCGCTGGGCCGTTTCACGCTGACCGACCGCGATTTCGCGGACTTGACGCGGGCCATCATGGAGATCGCGGACCGCCACGCCGGGGGCCGCGTCGTTTCCGTGCTGGAAGGCGGCTACAATCTGGAGGGTCTGGCCCTCGCCGCCGCCGCGCACGTCGAGGCGCTGCTGGGGTAAGTGGGGCGGACCTCGCGGTCTGGTTCGCCGCCGTGGAGTGGGCCTCCGGCCTGCCATGCCCGCTTTCTTGCGGGCATCTGCGGGCCGAGAGGATGCCGCCAGGAATGGCGGCATGGCAAGCCGGAGGCTCGCTCCACGAACGCGCACCGACGCCCGCGCTGGCTTTTCGACCCTGCCTGCTTTCGCCAGCGCGATCTACAATAAAAACATGTCCGATACGCTGACAATCGCCGGCCGCGAGTTCCGTTCTCGGCTCATCGTCGGGACCGGGAAGTACCGTACTTTCCAGGAGATGCAGCGCTGCCACGAAGCCAGCGGCGCCGAAATGGTCACCGTGGCCGTGCGCCGCGTGAACCTCAACGACCGCTCCAAGGAATCCTTGCTCGATTATATCGACCGCACCAAGATATTCATCCTCCCGAACACCGCCGCCTGTTATACCGCCGACGACGCCGTTCGCACCGCCATGCTGGCGCGCGAGGCGGGCCTTTCGAACTGGATCAAGCTGGAGGTGATCGGCGACGAGAAGACGTTGTTCCCGGACAATGCCGGTCTCCTCGAGGCCACCCGCATCCTGGTCAAGGAAGGTTTTGTGGTGCTGCCTTACACGAATGACGACGTGGTCAACGCCCGCAAGTTGATCGACGCCGGCGCCGCCGCGGTGATGCCCCTCGCCGCGCCCATCGGTTCCGGAATGGGCGTGCAGAACCCGGCCAACCTGCGCATCATGCGGGAGACGATCACGGAAGTTCCCATGATCGTGGACGCCGGCGTGGGTCCCGCCTCCGATGCCTCGGTAGCCATGGAGTTGGGGGCCGACGGCGTGTTGATGAACACGGCCATCGCCGCCGCCGAGGACGCCGTGAAGATGGCGCGCGCCATGAAGTTGGCCGTGGAAGCCGGCCGCTTGGCCTACGAAGCCGGGCGGATGCCCAGGAAGCTCTACGCCACCGCCAGCAGCCCGCTGGCCGGCGTGGTCGGACGGTAGCCACGCTCGCCTACGCCCAGTTCGGGAACGGGTTCGCGTGCGTCTGGCGGCAGGCGGCGATCAGTTCGGGCAGGCGCTTGCGCCGTTCGAAGAGGCGTTCGAGAAGTTGCTGCAGGGCGTCCTCGTCGCCTTCGATCCAGGCGGGAGGGACGCGCTTCCACGCCTGGTCCATCGCTTCCTCCGGGAAGTGCATGACTTGGCCGAGCCAGGGCTCGAAATCGTCGAGGGAACGCACATCGCCGTAGACCTGCCGGCGTGCGTATAGGCCTTGTAACGGGGAATCCGGGAAGTCCCAATTCGGCCCGTCGAAGGCGAACCCATGGTCGATCATGCGCGCCACGAAGGCCGGACGCTCCGCCGCCCGCTCGCGCCGCACCATGGCGCGGTAAAACACGCACTGCCGGCCGTCCACGTTGCCGGCCCACTTGTCGAAGACCAGGATCGCACGGAAATCGTCCCGGTTGGCCACTTGCGCCAGGAGCGCGTCGGGAAGGAAATCGTAAACGGCCGTGAGTCCCGGATCGCCCGGGTAGCGGGACCCGAAGTGCCAGCCGGGTTCGACCGGGACCCGCGCCGCGCCGCGCGTCAGATGGACTTCCGGGTTGGCCGCCAGAAACTCCGGCGGCACGTGAATCAGGGCGGTGAGCGGGGCGGATACCTGAAGGTACTCGAGCAGCGCCGACGACAGCAGCTCATTGACGAGGACCCGGCGGTGCTGAGGGTTGTTGCGGAACTTGACGACGTACCAATGGCCGTCGTCCGCTTCCAGCAGGTGGGCCTGGGCGCCTCCTCGCATTCTTCGGACGTGGCGGACGGCTGTGAGCGGCATCGGATGGCGGATCGAGTAACCTAGAGTTTTACCACAAGGAGGAATCCATCCACGATGGCGGAGCCAGGATCACCCATTCCCAATGGCCCGGAAAACGGGCCGGCATCCGGCGCGGCGCGAAGCCAGGACGAGGTCGCGCTGGAGTTGATGAAGTTCATCGCCGTGACCACAGGGTACGCCAGACCGTCCCAAGCGTCAGCCGGATTCTCGGGGAAACCCGGGACTCGGTCGGCGGAAGAACACGCGGAGGCGCTCCTAGAGCTTTTTGAGCGCTGCCGCCGCGTGGTCAAGAAGGAGAGTTAGGCGCCAACGGCGCCAACAGCGAAGCCAGAAGCCAGGAGTCAAAATCGCCGGGCGTGCGCCGCGCATTCCGACTTCCTCGACTCCTGGCTTCTTTCTTCTACTTCTTCTTGCCGCCCTTTTTGGCCGGGGCTTTCTTCACGGCTTTCTTGGCGGCCTTCTTCACGGGCGCCTTCTTCTTGGCGGCGGCCTTCTTGGCCGGAGCCTTGACAGCCGCCTTCCTTACCGGGGCCTTCTTGGCGGCCTTCTTCACCGGCGCTTTCTTCGCTGGAGCTTTCTTCGCCGGGGCCTTCTTGGCGGCCTTCTTCACCGGCGCCTTCTTGACGGGCTTGGCGGGAGCCGCGACAGCCGCTTTCTTCGCCGGCGCCTTCTTGGCCGCAACCGCCGCCTTCTTGACAGGCTTCTTCGGCGGAGCTTCGGGCGCCGGCGCAGCCTCCGGCGCCGCTGGAGGCGGCGCAGTCGCTTGGGCTACGACCACGACGGTTGCCTCGACGGTCTCTTCCTCTTCGTCCTCAGCGTCTTCGTCCTCGAATTCGTCGAGCTTCGAGTCCACCGCGTGCTCGCCGTCCTCGTAATCCTGGAAGTCTTCCATCTCTTCTTCGTCTTTGGGAGCGAATTTCAGGCTATCAAACATTAAGCAAGCCTCCTGTATTCAGGGCACGATCAAACATAGAATACCCCTTTTCGCGCGGAGACAATAGCGAAATCAGTTTTCCGGGAGAAGAATTCTCAATCGTCGCCGGACCGGTGGCGCGGACGATCGTCTTTTGCCGTCTGTGCTGGTTTTCGGAAACCGGCCGGCCACGAAATGCGATGGCCTGTCCCGCTATCGCGCGGCGGCGCGAGCCATGACAGCCGGCTCCTTGCGCGGGGACTGGGCGGCGGCGGGAGCCTTGGACCCGGCCGCGGGGGCCTTCCGCGCCGTGACGCGAGCGGGGGCCTTCTTGCGGGCAGGCCCGCGCGCGGCGGCCCGCCGGACGGGAGCCTCGGGACGCGGCGCCAGGGGGATCAGCAGCCGGTCGCCTTCCGCGGTCTGGGCGGATTGGAGTTTGTTGGCCGCCACGATGCCGGCCGCCGCGATCCCGTAACGCTTGCCGATGGAAGCCAGCGTCTCCCCGGCTTCGACCTGGTGGATTCGCCAGGCGTTCCGGTGCTCGCCCGGAACAAGCTGGATGGCCACCATGAGCTGGTTGCCGCCGCCCTTGGGAACATGCAGCGAATAGCCCGGCGGCGCAATCCCCTTCCGCAGCGCCGGGTTGAGCGACGCCAGCTCGGCCGGGGGCGCGCCGGTAATGTCGGATACCAGGGCCAGGCTGGTGGGCGCGGCGACATCCACCGTGTCGTACTCGAGCGGCGGGTCGAACTGAACGTTCTCGAGACCATACTCCGCCGCGTTTTTCACCATGATGGTCATGGCCAGGATGATGGGCACGTAGTTGGTGGTCTCGATCGGCAGGACTCCGAGCCGGCGCAACTCCCAGAAATCCGCGTAGCCGGTGCGTTCCACGGCCTTTTCCACGGTCACCGGACCGCAGTCGTAGGCGGCCATAGCCAAATACCAGTCGCCGAACTCCTGGTACAGATCCCGCAGATGGCGGGCGGCCGCGCGGGTGGCTTTCTCAGGGTCCATGCGCTCGTCGGCGTAGGCGGTGCGCGCCAAGCCGTACTCCTGGCCGCGCCAGGCCAGAAACTGCCACATGCCGCCGGCCGCCTTACGGGAAATCGCGCGCGGGATGAAGCCGGATTCGGCTTGCGCCAGACGGATCAGTTCCTGGGGTAAGCCTTCCTCGTCCAGGATGCGCTGGATCATGCGCGCATACCGTCCGGAGCGCTCGAGGCCGTAGACCAGGCTCTTGTGTCCGCGGTTGCTGAAGTATTGGATGTACCCGAGGACGGCGTCGTTCACCGACAGCGGCAACTGGGAACTGGTCGCGGCCACCTGCTCCCGCACCCGGTCCTTCAGTTTGGGGTCCACGGGGAACGTCATTTGCAGGATGTCTTCCAGGGGGGCCTTGTCGAACTTGTCTGTTTCCGGGGTTGCGGCGGCGCCCATGTCCGCCAGGTCGAAGCGGTGAATGGCATCCACCATGGTGTCCAGAAGGCCCTGGTAGACGGTACGGCCGTCCGGATCGGCCGCCGACGCCTGGAGCGTGAGATCCACGGCTGCGTCGAATTCGATCCGGGCGTTCGGGATATCCTTCGCCTGGTAGTACCGTTTGCCGCGCTGGAGCCGCTGGTCGGCCTGCCGGATCAGGGCATCGGCGCGGGTCTTGCGGTCGTAAGGCTCCGGGTTCACGGCGAGCGAGGCGGGGACGTCTTTCAAATAAACGTTGGGGGGTGGCGCGGGCGGAGGATCGGGATTGTCGACCGATGCAACCACGCGGGGCGCCGGGGGCAGAAACGCCGTCTGAAACTCCGAGAGCCGGGGCGTGTAGCCGCACCCGGCGGCGGCCAGGGCCACGGCAAGCGCAAATAAAAGGATGGCCTTCCTGCGAACTTCCATTCCACCCCAATCCAGGTAGAGTCAGCCACTCGGCCCGGCGCCGCCAGGCACGCGACCCACAGGTTACAATATGTAACCTTTCCAACGCAACGGCGAAAAACCCGTGAACAACCGGCTGGCAGGCGAAAGCGCCCAATGCCACTTAAATAGGCCCTGGCCAAAACATAAGTACTGATCTATGTTTCAGTTGTATGGATCAGACACGCGACGACGCTTTCGGGCTGTACCAGCGGTGCATATCGAGTGGCGTAGTGGAG